>CAKZJX010000022.1 GCA_937120535.1 uncultured Anaerolineae bacterium | reverse complement strand
GTAGGGCGTTGGCGACGATTCTCTGCTCGCGCGCCTGCCATTCGGGCGGGGCGCTGACCAGGCTGCCGCTCGGGAAGCGGACGGTCAGAATCAGGCTTTGGTCAGCGCCAAGCGATTCCGTTTCCAGTCGCACCCCGTTCTCCAAGGAGATGGTCCGGAAATCACGATTGAGCGACGGATCTTCCAGCGGGCGCGTCCCTGCCGGATAGGTCACCGTCACTGAGGCGGCAGCAATCGAAAAGTCGTGGTCAGGCGGGATGGCAAACCAACGCAAACGGTCTCCCTCCGGGCCGGTTTCGATGGCGCCCTGCACGCGGTAGCGCAAGATGAAGGCATGGGTGGAATCTGAGGTCGGAGCAAAATGCCAGGTAACCCTGACGGGGTTTGCGCCGGTAATTTCGGCCTGGCCCGCGCCTGTACCTTCGGGCAGGGGCGCGCCGTCCATGCTGACTTCCAGGACCGTCAGGCTATCCAGGCGCTCGATTGCGAGTTCGCGGAAAACATACGTGAAAGGCCCGCCCTGGAAGCGAAAAACGACCGTTTCGGTGACCAGCAGGCTGCCATCCGGTTGAATGTCCACCAGCACGTCGAAGCGTTCGGCGCGGTAGTCTTTGCCCGCCAGCGCAGGCGAGGTCCAAAAGGCGGTCAGGCACAGGATGATGAGAAAGGTGAGCGCAAGTTTTGTCTTCATAAATTCTCTCCTTAATTTGAATACGCAACAGATTGCCCAAAAATTCGCCTGAAGGGGATTCGTTTACGAAACCTTAACAAACGGTTTTTCTTTCGCGTATGCGCTTCGACACGCTCATCTCGTCATAGTCCATAGGAGCCACAGGCAAATGGGCAACAACACCGCCCAGACCCACACCAAATCGGCCCTGAGCGGAGGGGGCGTGGGGTCATCGGTCGGCTCGAAGGTGACCAGGGTGAAGCGCTCCTTTTCAGCCAGGAATTGTTCCGGGGTCATTGCGAAGCCGACCAGTTTCATCATCTGGCGCATGGCGGGGTTCGATTGCGCCCAGGCGAAGGCGCGCCGCAGTTCTTCTTCCGAGTCCATCCGCCGCGCCCGCACAGAACGCGCTCCGCGCCAGGTTTGCACGGTGGCGCGCGGCTCCGCCTGCAGGTTGCGATACCAGTCGGTTCGCGTCCCCCAGCCGCTCATCACGGTTGGCCTGCCCTCGAACTCGTGGAACTCGATGGCGGTGCGGCGCGGCGCTCCGCTCTTGCGCCCGGTGGTGGTCAGCACCATGAACAGGCGGCCGACCAGGAAACCCAGCCCCAGCCGGTAGAGCAGGATGGGCGTCTTGAAGAGGAGTTTCAGCAGACCTTTAGGGTAGGGCAGGGTCTCCACCCAGGTTTTTTCAGGCATGGAAAGCAGACTTTTGGGGCGCAAAGCGCGGCAGGAAGAGCGCCACCAGCCCCAGGAGGAGCAGCGGCAGATGCATGACGGCCATCACAGCCGTATCCGGGCTCGCCCAGGCCGATTGGTTGAACAGGCCATACAGCACGGCGTTGAAGGCGGTGACACGCAGAGCGAAGCCATCTACCTGCGGCCAGGCCAGGATGAGCAGGAAGAGCAGGACGGGCGTCAGGAAGCAGTAGGCCAGGCCGTAATCGGGCGAGGTGAGCAGCAAGAGCGGGTCGAAGTCGAAGACGAAGCGGCTGCCCTCCCGGCCAATCGGCGACCAAAAAGTCAGCAGGGCGAGCGGCAAGAGCAGCCAGCGCCAGCGCGGAATGGCCTGCCAGTCCATCCGCAGGCCCCCTTTCCAGGCGACCCACAGCCAGAGCAGGCCGAGCAGCACATCGGCTACCAGCGCGCCGGTATGCACGGCAAAGCCATAGGAGGCGGTCACGCCGCGCGTCTGTACGGCGGCAATCACCAGGTAGTTCAGGCCAAAATAGGCGGCCAGGAGGCGCCCGCCGGCCTGCGGCTTCCACAGTGCAAGTCCGATGGCCGCTAGCGTCAGCACATGGAACACCCAGCCCCAGGCGGCGTAAGGCTGCGTGGCGACCTGCAAAATCTCCAGGATGACCTGCTGGGTCTGGCGCGGGTCGTAGGGGCGCTCGGTGTAGAGCGGCAAAAACGAAATGAAAACCAGCAGGAAATAAACCAGCGGGTAAAACCATTTGCGTTCGGTGAGTTTCATGGAATATCTCATTTTGGATTATACCATGGAGGTGATGAAATGCGCCCTGGCGCGGGCAATCAGGGCGGGCAGGCGGGGGGAATCTCCCTGGGCGGGGAAGAGAATCGGCTCGGCAAAGCACACCGAGGGGCTGACCCGCAGGCTGTTGGGGAACAGCACTTGCTGAATGACCTGGAAGAACTCGGCCACGCGCTGCTGATTGCGCCGTCCGCGCCGCAGGTAGATGACCGGGCTGCGCGCCCAGAGCGGGTGCAGCACCCCGCTGACGGCGGTGACAACGACGCGGGCCGCCGGCACACGGCGCAGGATGACCTCCAGGCTAGGCGACCAGGCTTCGAGTTCCTGCAATGCCCCGGGCATCGCCGCTGGGTCGGGGTCCAGGCCGCCGCTGGGGAAAAGCAACACCGCTCCGCCTTCCTGCAAATGACGAATGGCGGAGCGGACGACCAACATGCGTTCAACCGTATCTAAACTGGAATAAATCAGGTGATTGGCAGCGGCACGAAGGTGGCGGATGAACGGCACGCCGGAGACAACGATTTTCAGGTCGGGGCGCGGCAGATGGGCGGCAATCGCCAGTCCGTCCACCGTGCCGGGGTGGTTGGAGACGACCAGCAGCGGCCCTTCGGCGGGAATCCGCTCGGCGCCGCGCACATGCATCTCATGGACGAAATGACGCAGAAATCGGCGCGCCGCCTCGTTGAAGCCGAAACGGCTCACATCCTCGTCGAACTCAACCGCCGGCAAGGCGAAACGCTGCACAGTCGGCCGCAGCAACGATTTCAAGATGCGATGGGCTGCGCGCTAATTTCTGGAAGCCGAACGCTTTGGCAATTTCATGCGAGAGATGATTTGAATTACGTCCGACATATACGCTGCCCGGGGATACCGAACAAAGACAAAATCCCCCCTACGTAAAAAGAAAAAGGCGGATAAGCAAATGGGATGTCAAAACGATTATACGAAGTAACCGCAGGAATCAGAAAACCGTTTGTTTTCAGATCCTCGATCATCACGAAAAACATTCCCCCGTCATTAATCGGGGAGCCGGCAACCATCGTCGGCGTAAAGCGCAGAATGGCGCCAAACGCAACTGACCTAACCAAAATCAGCCCAGCCCAACGAGATGATTGCGTATTCATAGGGTCTCAAACCGTGGGCGGAATATTGTCTAGGTAGAGTCGGCGCCTTCGTCGCAGGCTACACTATTCGATCCACCATAAACGCCACAAACAGGAAGAACAAGTACAAGCTGGACCAGCGATACATCTGCCAGGCCACCTTGTTGCCGCTGCCCGTCCATACCCGCCAGGCGCTCCAGATCAACCAGGCACCGAGCCCCAGAGCAGCCGCCAAGTAAAGGCTGCCGGCCTGCCCCAGGGCCGGCAAGAGCAAGGTGATCGCCACCAAGATCAAGGTGTACCACCAAATCTGTCGGCGCGTCTCGGCTTCGCCGCGCACCACCGGCAACATCGGCACGCCGGCCCGGGCGTAATCGTGGCGACGAACGATGGCCAGCGACCAAAAGTGAGACGGTGTCCAGAAGAAGACAATCGCAAACAACAGGAGCGACACCCCATCCACGCGGCCGGTAGCCGCCGCCCAACCGACCATCGGGGGAATTGCGCCGGCGCCACCGCCGATCACAATATTCTGCACCGTCGTCTTCTTAAGCAACAGGCTATACACCACGACATAATACACGATTCCCGCCAACGAGAGCGCCGCCGCCACAAAATTCACAAACACAGCGAACACATAATAACTCAGCAAACACAGCGCCAGCGCAAACGCCAACCCCTCTGCCGCAAACATCCGCCCGGCCGGGATCGGCCGCTTCTGAGTGCGCTGCATCAAACGATCCACTTCACGGTCGATCACCTGATTCAACGCCGACGCCCCACCGGCCGCCAGCGCGCCGCCCACCCCTGTCGCCAAAAACAGCGAAAACGGCGGCCACCCTCCCCAGCCGGCGATCAACGCCGTCAACGTTATGGCCAACAAGAGCGCAACCACTACCGGCTTGGTCAACGCCAGAAAATCCAACAAACGGCGTCCCAAGGGGGCCGGCCGATACACCTGAGCCACCGGCGGACGCACCACCGTCACTGCTACGATTACCACCAACCCAACCCACAGCGAGAACGACGACAAGCGATGCAAAACCATCAAATGCAGCGGGTAGTTCCCCAAGACCTGCCCTGCTCCGATCAACACCTGGCCCAGATAGATCGTTGCGACCACCGTGGTCAAAGGCAACACAGCGGCATCGTGGCGATAAAACCGCCACGCCCTCCATAACAACCCGAACACCATCACCCCGCTCAAAGCCACAGCCAGGCGATGCCCCATCGCAATCCAGCCAACCGGCTGAGTGGGCCAACACAACGGCCATCCCGTGCAAAACGCCAGCGCGCCGCTCAAAATCGTCAAGCGCCCCACGACAGTTGCCAGCAACAGAAACAACACCGCCCCCCAGGCCAGGCGAAGAAACGCAGAAGCCCAAAACACTCGGTAAAACCTCATGGCGCTTCGGCAATCCTCTTTCGCAGCAGGAAAGGGTACCCCAACAAAAACAGCGCAGCAAACAGAAACCACTGCACCGCATATCCCAGATGAGGCCCCTCGGTCAATTCGATCTCGATCGGCAGCGGGATGGGTGGTTCCTCATCCCCTGGCATCGGGTTCATTTGAATATACACCGGCAACACAGGATAGGGGATCTGAGCCGCAATACGTTCCACGTTGGGAAAATTCCAAAAATCCAAACGCGCCTGCCCGGGCGCCAACGTCGGATCGGCGCGCCCACCCAACGGAGTCGTGCTCACCCCCAAGCGGATCACCCCCTGGACCTCAACGGGATCGGCCTCCCGATACCGCATCCAACCCTCGGGATGTTCGTTCCCCTCGGCCGGGATCCAACCCCGATCCACCAAGATGGCCCGACCATCCGACAGGCGTAGCGGCGTGAGCAAGCGATATCCGAGCCGGCCCTGATGGTACTGATTGCGCAACGCCACCTGATGGATGAAGTCGAACGTCCCCCACGCCACCACTGCCCGATACTCCATGGCGCGCAGATCCCTCTCCCCGCTTCGGTTCAACTCCAAAGGCGGCAGGGCACGCATCGCCAACACATGAGCGTTGAACGCGCGGCGTTGCTCCAGTCGATCCAATTGCCAGAGACCCAGGCGCACACACACCGCCGCTGCTGCGATCACCAGCAGAGTGGTAGGCAGCCAGCGGCGACGAAACATATGAAGGACGATCATACAACCACCAACTCAGCTCGACTTGCCGGCCGGCATCACAAGGCTATAGATCGCCAAGAGAATGCCCAGCGGCAAGCCGGCCGAAAGAATCCCTACCAGGCGCGTCCAAAGCGTGAGCGGCTGACGCACCTCGAGACCCAAATAATTGCTCGTCTGAAAACTACACTCATACGCCAGGCTCTCGGCCCGATTCAACTCCAGAGACGCAGAAGTCCCAGGGGGGATCCATAACGGCCCGAGTTGATGGGGAATCGTATCCTCATTCACCACAACCAACACATCCCCAACCACAAACAGCATATTCTCCGGCAACGACAAGGGCTGCTGTCCGCGTTTGATTTGCTCGGCCGTGCCCAGCGGGATCGTGATGACAATCGTCTGAGGTGGACGGGCAACTTCACGCAAAAAATAGAAGGCGATCTCGGTGATTGCCGCGCCGATCACCAGACCGATCCCCAGGGAAAAAGCAAGGCGTCTGAGAAACACAGAACGGTTCATTACAACACCCATAAAAGAGCCAGAACGGGATGGATGCTTCGGTTGCGATCTGCTTCGGTGGCAGGGTGGGATGTGTGGGAGAGAGGAGGCAGGCCCTTCCCCCGTCCTCCCATGGCTATAGCCCTCTCGCCCTGTTGCCTCGAGATCGTCGCATAGCCCCTACCGCCGGCAGGCAAACCATCTCGACCCAAGCAGAAGCACTTTACGAACCGGAGCGCAACAACAGGCGAATATCGTGGACGATATCGCCTACTGGCGTTTGAAACCCATACAAAAGCCGCAGATAGCCATTTCCATCGATCAAAAACACGCGAGCCGTATGGTCCACCAAGTATCCTACCATAGATTCGGTGGTCGCCACAGCGCGATAGATCCCATAAGCATCCCAAATTGGCTGCAACTCCTCTAAACTCCCGGAAAGGCCGATGAAATCCGGTCGAAAGTGATTAGCATACTCCTGCACACGTTGCGGCGTATCCCGCTCCGGATCTACCGAGATGAACACCACCTGAACCTGCTCCCCAGCTCGCCCCAACTGCTCCACCACTCGCTTCATCTCTGCCATGGTGGTTGGGCAGATATCTGGGCACGACGTATAGCCGAAGAAGAGCAAGACGATCTTGCTGCGCTGGTCAGACAAGCGGAACCAGCTGCCGTCCGCGCGTCGCAGTTCAATGGGTGGCGCCACGGGATAGGGTTCTGAATAAGCTGTGCCCCGAAAGCGCACCGGCTGGGTGAGCCACACAAGCCAGGTCGCCGCACCGATCACGATCAGGGCTACCAAGCCAACCAGTAATGTCTTTCTCTCCATAAGACTTCATCCTTCGAGCGACACCAAACGTCGCGTTTGCTCGATATCTAGATGGATCTGAGCCAGCAAAGCTTCCACCGATTCGTACTTGCGCTCCTCGCGCAGGCGAGTCACAAACTCTAGGGTGAGCGTCTCGCCGTAGATGGTGCGGTTGAAATCCAACAGGTAGGTCTCCACGCTGACCGATTGGCGGGAAGGCGTGAAGGTGGGGTTGATGCCGATGTTGGTGGCGGCCGCATAGAGGTCCCGACCGAGGCGGGCTCGGCAGGCGTAAATGCCGTTAGCGGGGATCAGCTTGTTGGGCGGGTAGGCCAGGTTGGCGGTTGGGAGGTGGATCCGCCGTCCCCGTCCATCGCCGTGAACCACCGTTCCGGAGAGGGTGTAAGGATGCCCGAGCAGGAGAGCAGCGGTTTCCACATCTCCAGCAGCAATTCGATTGCGGATCTCGGTGGACGAGATCACGCCGTGGGCGTCGGCCACCACATCCACCACCTCCACCGTGTAACCCAACTCGCTGCCCAACTCGATCAAGCGGGACACATTGCCCTCGCGGCCTCGGCCCAGAGCAAAGTCATAGCCAACCACCAGGTGACGCAGGCCGAGATGCCGGACAAGGAGAGCCATAAAGACGCGAGCGCTCATTTGAGCTAGTTGGCGGTCAAACGGATGGGTGATCACTACCTCCACCCCCAGAGAAGCAGCTAGGTTGGCCCGCTCGTCAGGCGTGGTCAGTAAGGGGATCGCCTGCCCCGTCAAGACCTGCGCCGGGTGGGGATCAAAGGTCAACAAAACGGCAGGCACGCCCCGTGCTTGCGCGCCCGCCACCAATCGGCGAAGGATCGCCTGATGTCCACGATGAAGGCCATCGAATACACCGATGGTCAACCACCCCTCTCGCAGGGCGACTTCGGCCAGAGAGCGATAATGGAGCATGGTTCAGCGTGATCGTTTTGGAGACAGGCGTCCACCGTCCGGCCTGTCCGGATATTAAGCCCCGCGTTTCGTATCGGTGGTGAAGAAGACTTTCTTCGGCTGCCACTCTGGAGAGCCATCTTCGCCGATCGCCGGCACCATCAGGGCGATCAGCTCGCCAGCCGTACTGATGCCGCGCACCATGGGAGGCTGAGGCGCCCCTACAGCGGCTTTTACCCGATGGCCATGGCGCACTTCTTCGACTTCGTCGGGGTTCAGTTCCACGGCCGGCCAATCGGCCAGGGCCTCAGCGGCTGGGATCAAGTATTGGTACCAAGTGCCGGCCTGGAAGGCCTCCTGCAATTTGCGCAACGGCACGGCATCGCGCAGGGTGAAGCGACCACTCTTGGTGCGGCGCAGACCAACCAAGTAGGCGCCCGTGCCTAACGCGTTGCCGATGTCGTTTGCCAAAGAGCGCACATAGGTGCCGCTGGAGCAATGCACGTCGATCACCACCTCTGGCGGCGCCCATTCGAGCACCTCTAGATGATAGACGTGGATTTTGCGCGGCGCCAGAGTCACCTCTTCGCCCCGACGAGCCATATCGTAGGCGCGCCGGCCTCCAACCTTGACGGCCGAGTATGGCGGAGGGGTCTGTTCAATCTCGCCTTCAAAGGTTTTTAGGATGCGCTCAAATTCTTCTTGGGTAACGTTGACCGGTTGATTGGTCCGAAGAAAGCGACCATTGGCATCAAACGTATCGGTAGAAGAACCCAGCCGAATGATCGCCTGATAGCGTTTATCCGAAGCGGAGACGTATTCGCTCAAGCGTACCGCCGGCCCGATCAACACCACCAACACGCCCGAAGCGCGCGGATCCAACGTGCCTGTGTGACCAGCACGGCGAATACCGGTGCCGCGACGGATGCTCTCAACCACATCGTGAGAGGTCATCCCCACCGGTTTATCCACAACCAATACACCTGAAATGGCGTTTTTCACATCTTGGCTGCTCATAAGATTTCCTCCATATCCTAAATCACCCTACACTATTTCGGCTAATTGTATCCGATTTCAATGAGTGTGAGGTAAGACCGAGCGTCTCCCAGGTGGCCTCCAAGACACGCGACTGAACTTCGCTCAAGGTTCCTGGGATGTCGGCGCCGGCGGCTGCAGCGTGTCCGCCACCGTTAAACTGCTTTGCCACGCGCGAGACGTCAATCCCTTCTTCCAGCGCCCGCCACGACACTTTGACATGGTTATCGCTCTGTTCTACAAAGATCATCCCAATGCGGGTATCGTCATTGATGGACGAGATGATGTTGATCAGATCGGCGTCGTCATTGCCAGGGTAGCCGGCTGCCTTGCGATCGGCCAGGGTCAAGGTGCCCCAGACCACGCCGTTCTTCCGCTCCAGGCTGGAGAGGCCGGCCCCCCAGTAACGCGCAGCGGCAAACGAGCGCCGCACCAGGGAGTGGTTATACAGTTCTGTCAGGTTGGCCCCATGTTCCATCAAGGTGGCCGCTTGGCGCAATGCCTTCGGAGTGGTGTTGGCTGTGCGGAAGCCCAGGGTATCCGTCACGATGCCGGTCAACAGTGCGTTGGCAACAGGCGGAGAGATCGTCAATCCCCAGTCAGGCAGGCAATCGGTCAAGATGGCCGCTGTGGCCACTTCATCGCCCACAATCAGATTAAGTTCGCCAAAGTGCTCGTTGGTGATGTGATGATCGATGTTGATATCCGGCCTGGGAAAGGAGGCAAACGGTTTCCCCAAGCGTTTGAAATCAGCGCAATCTACCGAGATAAACGCATCCCACTCCCCTTCAGGATACTGGCGCACCTGCTCCTGTCCTTTTAAGAAACGAAAGGAGGCCGGGACGCCATCGTGCAACACCATTTGAACCGATTTCCCAGCATCTTGTAAGGCCAACCCCAACCCAAGCAGCGAACCGATGGCGTCGCCATCCGGCCGCACATGGGAAGCGATCAGCACGCGACGAGCTTGCGATAAACGTTCCCCAATTTGTTGAATCACTGCTTCAACGTTCATAAGAAAGTCACCGTTGTCCTTGTTCTCCAGAAGTCAATGGATGAGTTTTGGTCTTTTCTCGAAGTTCGGCCAGCTTGCGCTCGATTCGGTCGGCGTTCTCGGGCGTGGGATCCCAATGGAATCGCAAACGGGGAAAGACGCGCAGCCTGATGCGCGAGGCGAGGGCGCGTCGAATAAATCCCGAAGCGCTCTCCAGGCCGGCCAACACTTCCTTACTGCGTTGTTGTCCCTCCCCGGCAACCGACGAGACGTAGATGTCGGCGTATGCCAATTCTCGATCCACGCGCACATCGGTCACGTAGACTATGTGCAGGCGTGGATCGTTAAGCTCCTGCAGGAGCATCTCCGAGAGTTCTTGGCGGATGCGATCGGCGATGCGTTGAAGACGAATTCCAGTTGGCATGGTTCACTAGAGATCACACAGGCTTGGTTTGTTCCAAGACATAACATTCGAGAATATCGCCCGGCTCAATATCGTGGAAGTTCTTCAAGCCAACGCCACACTCGAAGCCAGCGCGCACCTCGCGCACATCGTCTTTCTCGCGCTTGAGCGAAGCGATCTCACCTTCATAGACGATGTCACTCCCTCGTTTGAGGTGCACTTTCGCATTGCGGCGCAGCTCTCCCTCTAGCACACGACATCCGGCCACCTTCCCGACCTTTGAGATGTTGAACACCTTGAGCACTTGAGCCCGCCCGATCGGGACTTCGACCACCTGCGGGGTCAGCATGCCTTTCAGGGCTTTTTCCACGTCCTCGGTGAGACGATAGATGACGTCGTAGAGGCGAATGTCCACGCCTTCGGTGTCTGCCAAGCGGCGAGCGACCACATCCACCTGGACGTTGAAACCGATCACGATGGCTTTGGAAGCCGAAGCTAACATCACATCGTTTTCGGTAATGTTGCCGGTCTCTGAGAATAGGACATCTATGCCGATCTCGCCTTTGCCCAATTTCTCCAGCTCAGTCAAAATAGGTTCCAGAGAGCCTTGCACATCTACTTTGAGGACGATGTTGAGGGTCTTGGCCTCACCTTTTTCATAGGAAGCGAACAGGTCTTCCAAAGAGACTTTGCGTCGCTCTTGGGCCTTTCGCTTCAGGGCTTCTGCACGTTGTGTGGCCGTTTCGCGCGCTTCGCGCTCCGACTTGACCACTTCAAACAGATCGCCGGCGGTCGGCACATTGGAGAGACCCATCACCCGCACCGGCGTGGACGGACCGGCCTTCCTGATCGGCTTGCCGCGAAAGTCGGTCATGGCTTTGATGCGCCCGTAGGCGATGCCGGCCACCGCGATGTCACCGGTCTGCAGCGTGCCGTTCTGCACCAACAGCGTCGCCACCACGCCGCGCGTCTTGTCTAGCTCGGCTTCGATCACAGTGCCGATCACCTTGCCGTTGGGATTGGCTCGGATGTCGCTGTTCTCGGCCATCAGCAAGATCGCCTCCAGCAGGTCGCCAATGCCCTGTTTCTGCTTGGCCGAGACGGGAACCATGAGGGTCTGCCCGCCCCAATCGTCAGGAACCAGGTCTAACTCGGCCAGTTGCTGTTTCACCCGCTCCACGTTGGCATTGGGTTTATCCACCTTGTTGATGGCCACCACAATCGGCACACGCGCCGCACGGGCATGGGCAATCGCCTCTTTGGTCTGAGGCATTACCCCATCATCAGCAGCGACCACTAATACCACGATATCAGCGCCCTGAGCACCGCGCGCCCGCATGGCCGTAAAGGCGGCATGGCCGGGGGTATCCAAGAAGGTGATCAGCCGGCCGTTATGTTCGACCTGATAGGCACCGATATGTTGGGTGATGCCCCCTGCCTCCCGAGCAGCTACATTGCTCGAGCGGATGGCATCTAGCAGGGTCGTCTTCCCGTGATCCACATGGCCCAAGATGGTGACCACCGGCGGTCGGCTTTTGAGCAGAGCAGGATCCTCACCGGCAATCAGGCGACGCCAAAGAGGGATCTCACCCTCTTCTTGGACTTCCACACTCTTTTGGGGCACTGCCTCATAACCATATTCTGCTACCACGATCGCAGCGGTCTCAAAATCCACCGACTGGTTGATAGTGGCCATGACGCCGTTGCTCATCAGCTTTTTGATGATGTCAATCGGACTTTTCTGGATCAGTTGAGCCAGATCACGAACCACAATGCTGGCAGGTAACTCAATTTTGTGTCCGTTTTCGTTCATAGGACACCTCCTCTGTTGAAGATACTCCGCCGCCGCAGAGACCCCACACCAGGCGGGCCTGTGAACGAAAACGGGGTGATCGATCACATGGTCGTTCCGTCCGTGGAGGGTTCCTTCGGGAGCGTTTGGGCAAAGGCCAACAAGCGTTCCCGGTCTGCGGGGGTCAATTCGGTTTTCAAAGCGTGCGCCAGAGGCCCACGCAGGGCCCGCTCCCAGCAGGAGCGTTGCCGATGCAGATATGCCCCGCGGCCGGCAAGTTTGCCGGTGGGATCAATCTTGACCCCCTCTAGGGTGCGGACAATGCGGATTAACTCTCGCTTTGCCAACACCGACCGGCATCCTACGCACGTCCGCTGAGGGACACGCTTAACACGTTTAGCAGGTTTTGCACACATACTCTCGAACTCGCCCCTACCCGTCTCGTGCCGTATCGGAGCGAGTATGGGAAGATGTTACTCCTCGTCCCAGAAATCGTCGTCTCGTTTGTGGCGTTTACGAGCGATCACTTCACCCAATTCTTCGTCGTATTCCAACTCGACGAATTTTTTCTTTTTCTTTTTGCCCTTCTTGCGATCCACTTCGGGTTCTTCCTCGTCAGAAAGGCCGAGGAAGGTTTCGGGCTTGAAGGTAAATAGTTCATCCAGCGAGACGCCGTCTTTCACAGCAGGTTGTTCTTCTTCCTGCACGTGGACTGCCGATGGCGCAATGGGTTCGGCGACCTGTGGAGCGGCCTTGGCCGGCACAGTCTGCGCAGAGACACCCTCAACCTCAACAGCAGCAGCGCGAGACGAAACCTCTTCCTCTGCTACAGCGGCTTCTGCCTGGGCCGGCTCGTCAAAGGTGAGCGAAGCTAGGGTTTCTTCAATGTTCTGCATGGCGCGCGGCCCGATCCCCGGCAAGCCCAACACTTTGTTGGGATCCAATTTCAAGACCAACATCAGGTCCCCGACCGTCTCATAGCCGGCCTCGGTCAGGATATTCACCACGTGTTCTTTGATGGCCGAGTCACGCAGATCCATGCGAAAGGCTGCTTCGGGGATCTCGGCGCGCAAGGCGGTCTTCTTCTGATCCTCCGCCTCCAGCTGGGCCGGCTGAACCATCCGCCTCTCGACTTGGTCTACAAATTGGGCTAAGTGTTCGTATTCTTCCGGCGTCACCGGTCGATTCTCGGCCTTCTTCGCCAGGATCTCTTCGATCAACGGCGCATTGCTCACGGCGTTTGGCAAGGCCGCCATGAGTTCGGCATCACCTCTGAGCTTTTGCAGCGCGTCGGCCGCCGCCTCCGGCAAAGACTTAATATCAATCCGCCAGCCAGTCAGCTTGGCAGCCAGGCGCGCGTTCTGCCCATCGCGACCAATGGCCAGGCTGAGTTGATCTTCGCTGACCACCACCGTGGCCGTCCGGTGACCATCCTCCCCTTTGGAGAGATACACGCCAGTCACGCGGGCCGGGCTCAGGGCCTTTGAGATGTAGACCACCGGGTCGGGATCCCACTGAATGATGTCGATCTTCTCATCGTGCAGTTCTTTAACAATAGCCTGAATGCGCACACCCTTGATGCCCACGCAAGCCCCTACCGCGTCCACGCCGGGCTGCATGGCCGAGACGGCTACTTTAGCGCGTGCGCCGGGCTCGCGGGCGATGGCCCGAATCTCCACGATCCCATGATAGATCTCTGGCACCTCGTTCTCCAGCAAACGGCGCAAGAAATTGCGATGCGCGCGCGAGAGGATAATCTGAGGGCCGCGCGGACCATCCTTCACTTCTAGGACCACTGCCCGTACCCGATCGTGCACTTTGAAGCGCTCGCCGGGGATCTTCTGGTTGTTGGGCATGTTGCCCTCGGCTTTCATGTCGAGGCCAATAGTAATGCCCTGAGTCGGGTGAACAGCCTGCACCACCCCACTGACGATCTCGCCAATCTGGCGCTGGAAATACTCCAGTTGCGCCTTGCGTTCTGCTTCTCGTATGCGCTGTTGGATCACCTGGCGAGCAGTTTGGGCGGCCACGCGGCCAAAATCGGCCGGCGTGGATTCCATCATCACCATGTCTCCGGTCTGCGCATTCGGATGAACGCGCCGCGCCTCTTCCAGCTGCACCTCAGTGCGTGGATCAACAACCGACTCGACTACCTCTTTTTCAGCGTAGATGGTAACCTTACCGGTCTCAGGGTCGAGCTTGGCCTCTACGCGCTGAGCTGCCGAAGCGTTGACTGCCTTACGGTAGGCCGACACCATTGCCGACTCGATGGCCGCCAAGATGACATCCTTCGGCAACTGCTTTTCCTCTAGAACTTCATGGAAGGCCAGGGCGAATTCACTGCGAATGGCCATAGATTTCTTACTCCAATAACTCCTTTTTACAAGCAGAAAACTGGGGAGTACCCAGTTCTCAGCGTCAGCAGGGTGGGCGTTTTTGTACCTATTACGATTTTAGCACAATCGGACGAGTTTCGCAAGGTCGGGAATGGCTCAAAACTGGGCTAAAATAGCGACATGATAGAGTGTCCAAGATGTCACCGAACCGAACGACAAAGCCGAGCCGGAAAAACCGGCAGCGGCAGTCAATCGTGGACGAAGCGCCGAAAGCCCGATATTCTACAGCGATGCCTTTGAAGGGTATGAGCGCCTGGGGTATCACGGCGGGAGGAGGGCACTTATTGAACAAGCCCACTCTGATTTTTGGGATATTGAGTGTTCAGTGAGAAGGCTGGGCGCCGGCCTGGGTAGGCTCTCGGCCTGAGCAAGCTAGTGTATTGCCGCATGCGCCGAGGGTGCGATAATGGCGATGGGGCTTTGCATGGCCGGCGTCAAGGGAGCGATAGCAGCGCTGACAGAAAATCTTCCTTCTAGCAGAACACAATCTGATATAATTCTCACTTGAGAGGGTTGCCTGGCGGGGCAATCTCCTAAATGCGCCTCACTGGCGTAGTTTTGGATTATAGGATAGGTCCATGCAAACGGTCATTACGTTAGAGCAAGTTAGGGAAACCGCTGAAGCCGTGCGCGGTTATCTAAAGGTTACGCCGCGCGTGGCGATCATCTTGGGTTCAGGATTGAACACTCTCGCCGAAGCGGTTCAAGGGGCGCGCGTTGTGCCCTATCGGGAGCTGCCTCACTGGCCGCTTTCGACAGTGGTCGGACACAGCGGGCAATTGGTGATCGGTGAACTGGAAGGTTGCCCGGTGTTCGTCATGCAAGGCCGCATCCACTATTACGAAGGGTATCCCATGTCCCAGGTCACTCTGCCGGTGCGGGTGATGCAGGTGTTGGGGATCAAGACGCTGATCGTCACCAATGCTGCCGGCGGCATTAACCCCGATTTTGTGCCGGGCGACGTGATGTTGATCACCGATCACATCAATTTGATCGGTATGACGGGATTGAATCCGCTCATCGGACCAAACTGGGACGAGTTTGGTCCGCGCTTTCCTGATATGAGCCAGGCCTACGATCGAGAGTTGATGAATTTGGCGCGAGAAGCGGCCCGTGGGGCCGGCATCACCTTGCGGGAAGGCGTGTACGTGGGGCTGAGCGGCCCGTCGTTTGAAACGCCGGCCGATTTGCGCTTTTTGCGCTTGGCCGGCGCCGATGCCGTGGGTATGTCTACCGTGCCGGAGGTGACGGTCGCTCGGCATGGTGGACAGCGGGTGTTGGGTCTCTCTGGTATCAGCAACAAGGCGAACCTGGATGGTTCGACGATCACCACCCATGAAGAGGTGATGGCAGCCGGTCGGGTGATCACGCCGAAGATGGAGACGATCATCCGCGGCGTGTTGCAACGATTGCACGATTAAGATGCAAGACATTCTGCGTTTCGTCGGCGATTATCAGGGTGTGCTGTATTTCTTACTGGCTCTGGCGGGGGTGTATTCCTTCAGGCGATTGATCATCGCTTGGAGGGAGTGGCGTCAGGCCTATTTTGGCTTGGAGCGCGAGGTCAGCATCCAGCGTTTGGCTCAGGCCATCGCGTTTTTGACCACCGTGGTGGTGATGGCGGGTGGAGTGTTTTTTGTCTCGGTGGTCGTCCTGCCAGGGTTGCCGGCGGCCTTGGCTTCTAGTTTGGACGTGGCTGGAGCGGCTGTGTCGTCCTCGGAGGAGGAGGCTGTGGGGAGGATAACGTCGATGGCGACCGAACCCGCGGCGGGGTCGGAGGGATGCGTCCCACGGCGTTTGGAGATTACTTCGCCACGTTCGGGCGAGGAGGTGTCGGGGACGGTGACGTTGATCGGTACGGTGGATTTCCCGAATTTGGGTTTTTATAAGTATGAGGTGGCGTTGTATGGTTCGAATATCTGGAGCACTGTGGCAGCTCGCCGTGAGCCGGTTCGTAATGGGGAGTTGGGAAAGTTAAACACTACTTTCTTGACCCCTGGTGATTATCTGTTACAGGTGGTAGCGTTGGACAACGCCGCTCAGGAGATCGGGGTTTGCACGATCGCGATTCGGGTGCGAGGGGAGTAGGGGTATGGGTTTATCGCTTCGCCCAGCCGTCGCAACCGATTTGCCGCGTTTGATGGCGTTGGATCACTCGGTGAGCAGCGAGTATGTTTGGCAGGTGGATGTTCGCCGAGAGAACGGTCAGGTCTCGGTAACGTTGCGCGAGGTGCGCTTGCCGCGACCGATCGTGGTGCCGTATCCGCGCAATCCGTTTGCGCTGGCCGACGAGTGGACGCGTAAAGCTGCGATGTTGGTGATGGCCGACTCCGAGCCGTTTGGGTATGTGTGCGTTGCCGATTTGAACGCCGGTAATACGGCTTGGGTGACCGACTTGGTGGTGGCACCAGAGAAGCGCCGTCGAGGGTTTGGGCTGTTGTTGCTGAACGAGGCCCAGGAATGGGCACGCCAGCGCCGTTTTATGATGTTCGTCTTTGAGGTGCAGGCCAAGAATCATCCGGCCATCCGCATGGCCCAAAAAGGCGGTTTGGAGTTCGGCGGGTATAATGATCGCTACTACGCCAATCAAGATGTGACGTTGTTTTTCGGATGCACGTTGCGGTAGGAAGGCAGGCGTTTTTTGGGAGGGCCTGCTGTATGATCTCTGTTTCTTGAAAGGATTCTATGCTTAGCGGTTGGAGCGACGGTTTCTTGGTGGGGGTTCAGACGATTAATCAGATCCTGACGGCCGGGATAGCGATAACGGCCTTTTCGCTGTTTCTCTACGCGCTGTCTTTTAATCTGCGCGATCGGGTCGCTCGATCGTTTGCCATTATTTTGTTGTGTGTGGTGGTAGTGTTTACCACCGATGCGCTGCAAACCGGTTCGATGCCGGCCTGGGGGATTGAACGGCTGTTGCAGTTGCAATGGATCGGGTTGGTCTTCTTGCCGGCGGCCTATCTTCATCTTTCCGATGCCCTGCTGGTCACTGCCGGCCGGCCCTCGCGCGGGCGCCGGCGCATTGCGGTGCGCCTGATGTATTTGGTCGCAGTGTTCTTCTTGGTGTTGCTGGCAAGTGGGCATCTGGTGGGCCCGTTGGTGCCCAATGGACAGCCGGCGCCCCATTTGCAGCAGACATTGGGAACGCAAGTGTTTACGTTGTACTACGCCTTGGTCATGATCTGGGCGTGGGTCAACTTCTTCCGAGCGTATCGGCGGATGTTGACGCGTTCGGGCCGGCGGCGCATGGTCTATCTGATGACGGGGGCAGCCGCGCCGGCGCTGGGTTCCTACCCGTTCCTGCTTTATGGATCGTCGATTGCTGCTCAGCATCCTTTGCTCTTCTGGCTCGCAGCCACGCTGATCAATTTCCTGGTAGGGGGATTGGTCGTGGTGATGGCGTATGCCGTGGCGTTTTTTGGGGCCTCCTGGTCCGATCGGGTGGTGAAGAGCCGCTTGATGAAGTGGCTGATGCGCGGCCCGGTGACTGCCTCCTTGGCGCTGGGTGTGATGACCATCGTGCGGCGGATCGGCGTTCTGTTTGGCACAGAGTACAATGCCTTTGTGCCCTTTTCGATGGTGGCGGTGGTCTTGCTGATGGAACATGCCATCACCCTGGTTGCCCCGTTCTGGGAGCGCTGGTTGTTCTTTGGCCGCGACCGCGACGAATTGATCCTGTTGCAGAACATGGAAGAGCGCTTGTTGACGCGTTCCGACTTGCAACAATTCCTAGAAAGTGTGTTGGCTGCCGTGCGGGATCACATGCAGGCGCCGGCGGCGTTTATCGCTGCCCTGGATGGCGATCAACTGTCCCTGCTAGTGATCGCAGGCAATCCCCACCCGTTGGATGAGAACACCCTTTCGGATGCCCTGCAGGTGATCGAACGCTCCAACGGCGCCTCTCTGCGGCGCGAGTTCCGCTGGGGCAATTTCTGGCTCTTACCCATCCATCAACGCCGACGCAGCGATATGGACGCGGAGGCGATTCCTCTCTTGCTGGGTCTTCTGGGGGTGGCCCGTCAGGTAGAAGAAATTGACCTGGATCAGCGGGATGCACTCTGGCTGCTGGTGGAGCGGGCCGGCCTGGCCCTGGAAGATCGTCAGTTACAACGACAGCTCTTTCGCTCCATCGAGGATCTCCAATCTCGGGTGGAGATGGTGCAGCGCTTGCGGGCTGTGGGTCGCTACGATCATCTCCGCCTGAGCGCACCGGAAGAAGATCTGCCTCCCGAAGCCGACCTGGCCAATTGGGTGAAAGACGCACTGAGTCACTATTGGGGAGGGCCCAAGTTAACCCAAAATCCCTTGGTCAAGCTGCGCGTGGTGCAGGACATGCTCGATGAGTACGACGGCAATTTGGCCAATGCCCTGCGTGCCTTGTTGCGCAAAGCCGTAGATCAGATGCGCCCAGAGGGCGAACGCCGCTTTACCAGTGAATGGATTTTGTATAACATTCTCGAGATGAAATTCATCGAGGGGCGTAAGGTGCGCGAAGTGGCCTCACGCCTGGCCATGTCAGAAGCCGACCTATACCGCAAACAGCGCATTGCCGTAGAAGCTGTGGCGCGGGTCATCTTGCAAATGGAGACCGAACGGCGTCTGGCCAGCGCTCGTCAGAGGACAATGTTCTCTGACAAAGTCCAATTCACCGAGAAATGAAATGAATAAGGGAACCTATTCCTAATATTGGCAGATACCCCGTTCGTTTTTAATATACGTGTATTTACAAAATGAGGTAGAGGAGGTGCTGCTATGCTGGTACAGCGAAGACTAATGAAAGACGACCCCCCGCCACCAATGGACGAAGGATGGTGGGAATCCGTGCTCGCCGAAGAGGAGCGACGCAGTAGTCGGACGGCTTCTCTGCCGGCCAAACCCTCGCGCGCCGCGCCGGCCAAGCTCCCTGGCCAACGATCGGCCAAGAACGACAGGCTGATCAAGCCCGAAAAACGCGAAAAAATCTCGCATCTGGAAAATGCCGCCCCGATTGTAGATTGGGACTACGTCAAGTGGCTGTTTGACAATGACGAAATCATCCGCCTCAACGTTACTGGTTTCAACCGAGGTGGCCTGGTGGTAGAAGGCAAAGGGCTGCTAGGGTTTGTCCCGATCTCTCATCTGGTGGGCTTGACTGGAGACGACACGACCGATCGAGAACAAGTGCTCTCGGCGTACCTAGGTCGCTCCCTAGCCCTCAAGGTGATCGAATGTATCCCTGAGGAAGGGCGACTGGTACTCTCCGAACGCGCCGCTCAGGTCGGGCCCGGCTGCCGCTCGAAGATCTTTGAGACCTTAGAACCCGGCCAGACGGCAAAAGGCACCGTCACCAACATCACTGACTTCGGCGTGTTTGTTGACCTGGGTGGAGTAGAAGGCCTGATCCACATTTCCGAACTTTCCTGGGGACGCGTCATGCATCCCGGCCAGATCGTCCATCTCGGTCAAGAAGCAAACGTGCTGGTGCTTGAAGTCATTCCGGAGCGATGTCGGGTGGCCCTCAGCCTAAAGCGGCTATTCCCTAATCCCTGGTTGTTGTTTGGGCG
The DNA here is from genome assembly GCA_937120535.1 of uncultured Anaerolineae bacterium. GTDB lineage: Bacteria > Chloroflexota > Anaerolineae > Anaerolineales > Villigracilaceae > Denitrolinea. Next base: position 55,477 of record CAKZJX010000022.1, on the reverse strand, counting down.
TGAATTTCATCTCAATCAAGTCCTGTTGGCCACCGTCACCGAGGTGCTCTCCTATGGAGCCTTTGCCCGTCTAGATATTGGCATCGAGGGCTTGATTCACGTCTCAGAAATCCCTCTAAAAGATGGCCAGAGCGTGCGTGATGTGTTGTACGAAGGGCAGCGTCTGCAAGTGCGCATCCTGCATGTGGACGTAGCGCGTCAACGCATGGGCTTGAGCCTGCGCCTGAATGTCCCCACCGATGGCTGTAACCGTGTCTGAACGACCGCCTGAGGCTTCCCCTCCTGACGACTGGTTTGACTTCCTGAATCGGCTCAACACCCGCTTGGGTCGCTTCGTGCGCGATGGGGTAGGCATCGCCCTATTGGCGGTTGCTGTCATGACCTTTTTGGCTCTCATCGGGTGGACGCAGGGAATGTTGCTCACCCCGTGGGCTCATTTCCTGCGGCTCTGGCTGGGCTGGGGAAGTTATTTCTTGACGCTGGGAATCCTGCTCAGCGGGATTCTGCTCCTCCGACGGGCGGAACGGCCTCCCTCCTTTGGGCAGATCCTCTCGCTCGAACTCGCTTCCTTTCTGACCCTCGGCCTGCTTGCCCAACTCGGGGGGATGGATCTCACTCGGGCGGAACTCGGCCTTGATGGTGGCCGCATCGGGTGGGGGCTAGCGCGCTTCTTCGAGATGCTGTTGGGAGAGGTGGCCGGCCCAGTAGTTCTTGTGGCGCTCTGGCTGGTGTTCATCGCCGGTGGGGTGCGCGCTGGCTCATGGATCGAACACCGGTTGCGCTCCTTAGCCGAGCAACCCTCCTCTTCGGCGTCCGCCAATGCCCAGACAGAAGAACCTAAGCCCGCAGAGAGTCCTGCGCCGCGGCCACCGCGCAAGCGTCCTTCGCTGCCACCGGAATTTCGCCCTTCGCTTCGTCCGCCTGAGGCAAAAGAAGAGAAACCTGCTACCTCCCTAGAGCGCAACCCGAACTTGCCGCCGCTCAGCTTGCTCTCGTCTGAGCAGGCCTTTCGCCCCAATGAACGAACCATCAACCAAACTGCCGGCCTGATTATGAAAACCCTGGCCGAGTTTGGCATTCCAGCTCAGGTGATCGGCTATCGGGTCGGCCCAACGGTAACACAATTTGCCGTGCAACCGGGCTTTATCAAAAAACCCGGCTCCAACGAAGACGATCCCCAGCTGATGAAGGTGCGCGTGGCCCAGATTGCCTCCCTGGAGAAAGACTTGGCCCTGGCGCTTTCGGCCGAACGATTGCGCATCGAAGCACCTGTCCCCGGCAAGCCCTACGTAGGGATCGAAGTGCCCAACTCACGCACCTCAACCGTGCGACTGCGCCCCCTTCTAGAGTGTGAAGCCTTTCGGCGTGTGGCCTCCCCTTTAGCAATTGCCCTGGGGCGAGATGTATCTGGACAACCAGTGGTTGCCGACTTAGTTCGCATGCCCCATCTTCTCATTGCCGGCGCTACCGGTTCGGGCAAATCGGTGTGTCTTACAGCCATAGCTGCTTGTTTGGCGATCAACAACACCCCCGACGATTTGCGACTGGTGATGATCGACTCCAAGATGGTGGAGCTCTTGCGCTTCAACGGCTTGCCACACCTGTATGGCAAGGTGGAAACCGACCCCCAGCGCATCTTGGGCGTCTTGCGTTGGGCGGTGTTGGAGATGGAACATCGCTATCGGCTGCTAGAGGCCAGTCACTCGCGCAATCTAGCGTCCTACAACCACAAGGCTCTGCGACGCAAAGATGGGAGTGGCCCTGGCCCGCTACCGCGCATCGTCGTGATGATTGACGAGTTGGCCGACTTGATGATGTCGGCTCCCGACGTGACTGAACATCATCTAGTGCGGCTAGCCCAAATGGCCCGTGCCACCGGCATCCATCTGGTGGTAGCCACCCAGCGTCCCTCGACGGACGTGGTGACCGGCCTGATCAAGGCCAACTTCCCGGCCCGTATTGCCTTTGCCGTGGCTTCTGGAGTGGACTCGCGCGTCATCCTGGACACTGTTGGCGCCGAGACCCTGCTTGGTCGCGGCGACATGCTCTTCCTCCATCCCGAAGTGGGCACTCCCGTCCGTGTCCAGGGGGTATGGGTGGCCGACTCGGAGATTGAGCGCATTATCGCTCATTGGCAGAAGACCGTCCCCTATTCCGAGGAGTCAGCGCCCTGGGAGAAGTTGCTGTCCCAGTCATCGGAGGACGAGGACGACGGGTTGATCGAACAGGCGATTGCTGTGTTGCGAGAGACGCGTCGTGCTTCGGCCTCGTTGCTGCAGCGACGGTTACGCATCGGCTACCCGCGCGCCGCGCGCCTGTTGGATCAGCTGGAAGAAATGGGCGTGGTTGGACCATCACAGGGCGGCGGGCGTGAACGCGAGGTGCTGATCGATCTGGACGAGGAAGATCGGCCGGATGAGTAAGGATCGTCTAGCTGAGCGGCTCATTTTTGATTGGAAATCCTTTCTTTTCTCGAGGACACCCCTTTGACCACTCAACCTCCTGCTCCCAAACCTACCTTCACCGATCGTCTGCGTATCTGGTTCAGCTGGTTTCTCGATCCCACCGCGGCCTTTCTCACCCGCCTCGGCTTGACGCCGAACGCCATGACCTTGTTGGGGTTGACGGGCAATCTGATCGGCGCCTACTTTGTAGCGCGCGGCGAGATCGTCACCGGCGGCCTGTTCATGTTGATCTCTACCCCGTTTGATGCCCTAGATGGAGCGATGGCGCGCTTGCGAGGCGAAGCGGATGAATGGGGCGCTTTTGTCGACTCGGTTACCGATCGCTATTCCGAGCTGTTGATCTTGGGCGGCTTGTTGGTCTATTTCACCCAGGCCGGCGATGCTCTCTCGGCAGTAGCGACGTTTGCTGCAGCGGCTGGAACTGTGTTGGTTTCGTATGTCAAAGCCCGTGCTGAATCGGTAGGCTTTGAGGCAAAAGTCGGTTTTCTGACGCGTGTGGAGCGTTACCTTGTCTTAGCTCCATTGCTGATCTTAAATCGACCTGTGATTGCTATCTGGATCATTGCCATTTTTGCCAATTTCACGGCTTTGCAGCGCATCTATCACGTTCGTGCCCAAGCACACGCCAAACGTCGCTTGCGTTCCTGAGCAAACTTTCAAATTTGTCTGTTGTCGGGCCGTATCTGGTGATAATATTCTATTTTAAGGAGCGATGCATGGTTCGATTTTTGTTTGATGGTATTTACATTTTCCCGGCCGACGGAGAGCCTTGGCGCTTGCTGGCTTGGTATGGCATCATCCTGATGCTGGGCGTCGTGGCCGGGGGATGGCTAGCTGCCTTTCAGGTAAGACGCTGCGGTGGTGATCCGGAAATCGTCTGGGACCTGTTGGTCTACTTGATCATTGGCGGAGTCATTGGGGCTCGTTTGTGGCATGTGTTTACACCGCCACCCTCTTCGATCGAACAAGGCTTCACTACGGCCTACTATTTGACCCATCCTCTGGATTTGATCAACTTGCGTAAAGGGGGCTTGGGCATTCCCGGCGCTGTGATCGGCGGTGCGATTGCGTTGTATCTGTATGCCCGCAAGCACAAAATGAATTTTGCCGAGTGGGTTGACATCGCAGCGCCATCGGTGGCGCTGGGGCAGGCCATCGGGCGCTGGGGGAACTATTTCAACCAAGAGCTGTATGGCGCTCCGACTGATTTGCCGTGGAAGATCTATATCGAGCCGGCCTATCGTGTGCGCGGTTTTGAACAATACGAGTACTTCCACCCACTTTTCTTATACGAATCGATTTGGAATTTTGCCAACATGGCCTTTTTGCTCTGGCTATCGCGGCGTTTTGCTGGGCGCCTCAAACCAGGGGATGTCATGTTGACGTATTGCATCACCTATCCTCTCGGGCGCTTTTTGTTGGACTTTCTTCGGCTGGATGCATCGCAGATCGGCAGCATTAATGCCAATCAGACCTTTATGGCCATTGTGGCCCTGGGGGCCGGCGTAGTTTTGTTTGTGCGTCATCGTCTAAAACGAGAGGCACCCACGGCTTGATGATGTCGCCATGATTGAAACGTACGATCTCAGTAAAGTGTTTGATGATTTCTGGGCAGTGAACGGTGTCTCGTTAACTGTCCGACCAGGCCAGGTTTTGGCGTTGCTTGGTCAGAACGGGGCTGGTAAGACGACTACCGTTCGCCTGCTCACGGCCCTTCTACGCCCTACGCGTGGCTGGGCGCGCGTCTATGGATACGATGTAGCTACCCAAGGGTCTCAGGTGCGAGCCTTCATCGGCGTTCTCACCGAACAACATGGCCTGTATTTGCGCATGACGGCCAGGGAGTATCTAGATTTCTTCGGCAAGGCCTATAGACTTGATCCCCAGCAACGCGTTGCCCGGCGCGACCAATTGTTAGAATACTTTGGATTGACCGCCTTTGCCGATCGTCGGATCGGCGAGTATTCCAAGGGGATGAAGCAGAAACTAGCTTTAGCACGGGCATTGATCCACGATCCGCCGGTGTTGTTGCTGGATGAGCCCACCTCGGCGATGGATCCCGAGTCGGCGCGCCTGGTGCGGGAGCACATCGCTGGCCTAAAATCGTCTCAACGCACGATCGTGATCTGCACCCATAACCTGATCGAAGCCGAAATGCTGGCCGATACGGTGGCGATCATCCATCGAGGACGGATCCTGATCCAGGGAACCTTGGATGAGTTAAAAGAATCGGTCTTGGGGCCACGCGAATATCGGGTTCAATTTGCTCATCCTTGGAGCTTGGATGGTTTCGCTCCGCCGCCAGGGGCAGTCCTGGTGCATCACGATCCCCTTTCTTTACGGTTTCGGGTGGATCGCCCCCACTACGTTAATCCACAACTCCTACAGGAGTTGGTGGCATGTCGTGCGCCGGTGGTAGCGATGCAGGAAGTGCCTCGTTCGTTGGAACAGGTGTATCTCAAAGTCATGGAAAATGTGCAGAAGAGCGATGCATAGCATGACGAGAATTCAGGCGGCACTTAATCCAGTTTGGCTGATCGTCCAGCGCGAATTGCGGGATTATTTGCGCGATTGGCGCATGCTGTTGCCGTCGCTTATCTTAACGGTCGGCTTTCCCTTTTTGATGAACGGGTTTACGTTTGTGGCGGTGAACTTTGTCAATCGCTATGGGGCGAATTTGGTCGTAGAGCGGTTGGTGCCGATCTCGATCTTGATAATTGGTTTCTTTCCTTTGACCACTTCGTTGTTGGCGGCCTTGGAGTCGTTTGTAGGTGAAAAGGAACGCGGAACGATTGAGCCGTTGCTAAGCACACCCCTGGAAGATTGGCAGTTGTACCTAGGCAAGCTCATCGTCAGCACCCTCCTGCCGCTGACGTCTAGTTTTCTCTCGATTTTGATCTATATTGTGTTGATCGCTTATCAACGCATGGTCATGCCTTCAATCCTGACAATTGTGCAATTGCTTTTATTGACCGTTTCGCACGCCGTGCTGATGGTGAGTGCGGCAATTGTGATCTCCACGCAGTCCACGTCTATCAAGGGAGCCAACCTGCTGGCGTCGTTTATCGTGATACCGGTGGCGATCTTGATGCAAGGGGAGACCTTCCTCCTGTTTTGGGGAAACGAGGATGTGATCTGGCTAGGCGTGCTGGCGGTGTTGGTCATGGCCGCCTTGATCGTCCGCTTAGGTCTCGCCCACTTCCAGCGGGAGTATCTGTTGGGGCGCGAGATCGATATGCTCCATGTGTCGTGGTTGGCGCGTACGTTCTGGAAGTATTTCAAGGGAGAGACGTGTTCGGTCATCGAATGGTATCGTATCTTGGTTGCTGAGTCTCTTAAGAAGGCTGCCTATTTGGTGCTGATGCTCGCTTTGTTGTCCGTGGTGTCGATTGTGGCGTCGTACCTGTGGGCGCAACAAGAATTGAGCGACCATGTCACCTTATTGTTGCCGGAGAGTCGAATGGAACGAATCGAGCGGCTTCGTGGAAGTTTTTTGAGTGCAAGTGGAATAGAAGAACCGTTCTACTTACATCCGTGGTTTTTGTTTTTCCATAATCTGCGCGCTGTTCTCATTGCAGCGTTCTTCGGTTTGTTTTCGTTTGGCGTGTTGAATGTGGTGTTGTATATGCTCAATACAAGCGTGATAGGGGTTGTGTTGGGCATTTTTAACTTGCTTGGCTATTCTCCGCTGCCAATCGCTTTAGCCGGCATCTTGCCCCATGGGATATTCGAGCTACCGGCTTTGATTTTGTCATGTGCCATCTTGCTCCGTGCTGGCATTGTGTTGGTGACGCCTCAAGCTCAGCGTACGATCGGCGAAGTGCTTTTGGACGTCGTGGCAGATTGGATGCGAGTGATGATAGGAGTGGTTATCCCGCTGCTGCTGATCGCGGCATTGGTGGAGAGCTATCTCACCCCTTATCTCTTGTTGCGGTTCGTCTCTTTTCCTTGAGAGAATTTTTCAGAGGAATCTACCATCCCTGGATGTATGGTTCCCACTCGCGATATTCCTCCAGGTGCTTGCCAAACAAGTAGGCTGCATTGGCCGGAGGTTCTCTTGGGGGACGTAGTAAGTGCATGTGGGCTTCCTCTGGGGAGCGGCCGCCCTTGCGATGGTTGCAGGCTGAGCAAGCAGTGACCACGTTGGTCCACACGTGCTCGCCACCCTGGTGGCGTGGGGTGACGTGGTCCAAGGTCAAATCGCCGTCTTTTCGTCCACAGTATTGGCAGGTATAATTATCCCGTCGGAAGACTTCGCGGCGTGTCAGTTTTACGCGCGGGCGTGGACGAGGAGCCATCTGCTCCAGGCGAATGACCGAAGGGCGCGGGAATATTTGAGAGACTGTATGTATGTAGCCGCGCCCATTTAATACCATGGCTGCTTTTCCTGAGAGGATCAGGCCAATAGCGCGTCGCGTGTTGCAGATGTTGATCGGCTCGAAATTGGCGTTAAGCACAAGGACTGGCTCGTGCATAGAGCCTCCGTAACTTTATGAATTATACCGCTTGTTTGGAAAAAAGTACCAGCGCTGTGAGTGTCTGTGGCAGAGATTTCCCAAACTTTAACAATTTGTCAGGCCAGAGCCGGCAGTTGCGTTTGGATGCGCTTGACGTGCCCAGCCAGGCCCTGACCGAGGCTAAGAGGCTCAGGAAAGCGCTCAAACAGCTTGAATATAAGCTGGACGACGTTGGTTTCGTTGATTTCGAAGCGTTCGTTTTTTAGGAGGTGCAATGAATGTTTTGATTTCTGGTGGTACTGGCTTGATCGGACGAGCTCTCACTCGATCGTTGGTGGAGGATGGGCATCGAGTGTGGATCCTGACGCGTGGGCCTGGGCAAGTTCAGTGGCCGGCAGGGTGCACCGAGGTGCGGTGGAATGGTCGAAGCATTCAAGGTTGGGGTGATTTGGTCAACGAGATGGATGCGATCGTCAATCTGGCCGGCACCAATCTGGCTTCGTGGCCTTGGACGGCGGCGCGCAAGCAGGCCTTCTGGAACAGCCGCGTCTGGGCTGGACAGGCGGTGGCGGAGGCTGTGCGCCAGGCCACGAAACGGCCGGCCGTGCTGGTCCAAGCTTCGGGGATCAATCACTATGGGGTGCATGGCGAGGTGGCCGATGAGAGTACCCCTCATGCTGATGACTTTTTGGCGCGCCTGACAGTGGCCTGGGAGTTTTCTACGCAACCGGTGGAGGATCTCGGGGTTCGACGGGTGATCCTGCGCACCTCGGTTGTGCTGGCGCGAGATAGTCTGATCATGAAGCTGATGGAGCTCCCCATCCGCTTGTTTGTCGGGGGCCGATTGGCAGATGGGCGCCAGACCTTGCCCTGGATTCATATTGCCGATGAGGTGGGTGCTATTCGTTTCTTGTTGAACAACGAACAGGCGCGAGGTCCCTTTAACCTGGTTGCTCCCCATATCACTTCGAACGATGAGTTTCTGCGCACCCTAGCGCGACATCTGCACCGACCGTACTGGTTCCATGTGCCGGCGTTCGCTATGCGCTTGGCCTTGGGCGAGATGAGCACGATGGTGCTCGAGGGGCGTCCGGCGTGGCCCAAACGGTTGTTGGAGATGGGTTACTCCTTCCAATATCCTTCTTTGGAGAGCGCTTTGGCCGATCTCTACCCGCAACATTGAGCCGAGTAGGCGCGGTATAATTTTTTTATGCAGCCATCCCAGGAGTATCGCCCGGCGTTGGCGCCCCGTCGTGGGGAAGGGATCGCCTGGTTGGTCACGTTGGGCTTGGTGGTTAGCCTGATCTTGGCCGGTCATCGTTGGGGACCTGTACCAGGGTCGTATTGGGCGTTGGCTGGGTTGTTTGGCCTGGCCGCAAGCGCAATTTCCTTGTCGAATTGGGTGGATCGCCGCTCGGTGATTCGTCTGGATGCGGAGGGAATCTCTTTCGAGAATGGACTCCGATCGGTGCGGCTGACCTGGCCTGAAGTGCAGCAGGTGGCGGTGTTTCCAACGCGGCTTGGACGACGGGTTCAGGTGTGTGGTGCGCGCTCGTCGTTCGGTTTTCAGATGGCCGCTGAGATTCGGTTGGGCGAGCGGACTATCCAAACCGGATTTGTGGGTGGACAGGCGATCTTGGAAACGATCCTAGAGCGGTGCGGTTTGGATCGGCGCGTGGAACGCAATGGTGTGACGTATTACGGTCGTTTGGATGGAACTCTTCGATGATGAGGTGACTATGGGCGTGAGCATTGACGAACAGGTCGAACTCTTGATGCAAGGGACAGAGTACGGGGATGAGGACTTGAAACGGGCCATGGCCGAGGAACTCCGTGAGCGGTTGATCTTGGCGGAACGTGAGGGGCGACCGCTGCGCGTCTATTGTGGATATGATCCGACCTCGACGGACTTGCATCTGGGGCATACGATCACGATGCGGAAGTTGCGCCAGTTCCAGGACCTGGGTCATGACGTGACGTTCCTCATTGGAAATTACACGGCCTTGGTGGGAGATCCCTCTGATAAGAATAAGGCGCGTCCGATTCTGACTGAAGAGCAGGTGATGGCGAATGCAGCCACCTACGCCGAACAGGCGTTTCGGGTGTTGGATCGGTCAAAAACGCGCATTCGCTATAACGGTGAGTGGTTGTCTAAGTTGACGTTGGTAGACCTGATCCGGTTGGGGCAGCATTTCACTGTACAACAGTTCCTGGCCCGCGAGAACTTTGCGAAACGCTTGGAGAAGGGCGAGCCAATCTTCTTACACGAAACGTTTTATGCGTTGATGCAAGGGTATGATGCGGTAGCTTTGCAGACGGATGTGCAGGTGGGTGGCACGGATCAGCTTTTTAACATTATCGTGGCTGGCCGCAAGCTTCAAGAAGCGCTCGGGCAACGGCCGCTGGTGGGGATCATTTGTGGGATTTTGCCCGGCACTGATGGGGTGCATCGCATGTCAAAGTCCATGGGCAATGTGATCCCGATCAACACCACTGCCGACGATATGTATGGCAAGGTGATGTCCATTCCTGATAATGTCATGGGGACGTATTATCGGCTTGTGACACGCTTTCACCCGCAGCAGATTGAGGAGATCGAAGAGGCAGTGGCGGCCAGCCGATTGCATCCGCGCGATGCTAAGATGAAGTTGGCGCGCGAGATCACGGCCATTTTTTATGGCGATGAGGCCGCTGATGCCGCCCAAGAGAACTTTATTCGGCTGTTCCAACAGCGTGAGATGCCGGACGTGATGCCGGAGTATGCTCTTCGACCTGAGCAAACGGTGGTGGATGTGTTGGTCGAGACAGGGTTGGCCGAGAGTCGCAGCAAGGCGCGTTCGTTGATCGCTCAGCGAGGCGTCCGTTTGGATGGGGAGGTGCTCGAACAGGGCGATGTGCCTTTCCCGCGGCCGGGTGTGCTGCAGGTGGGGAAGCGGCGGTTTGTGCGGGTGGTGATGAAGTAGGGTGGGGCCCCCCCCACTATCACCCACCCGGCGGGCAGATCGGTCGGGAGTTATATGTTTTCTTCTTCGATCATCTTTAGGAAGACTTCCACAACCCGCGGATCAAAGCGGCTACCCGCTTCGTTGCGAACATATTCCATCGCTTGTTCTCGCGACCAGGTCTTTCGGTAAGGTCGGTCGGAGAGCAGGGCATCCCAGACATCTACCACGGCGAAGATGCGGGCCGGCAATGGGATCTGTTCCCCTTTGAGCCCGTAAGGATAGCCGGTCCCGTCCCATTTCTCGTGGTGGTAGAGGGGAATATCGAGCGCAGGTCTCAGATAGGTGATGGGGTAGAGCAACTGGTAGGCGTAGATCGGATGTTTATGCATCAGTTCCCATTCGGCATCATCCAGCGGACCAGTCTTGCGCAGAATGCGGTCGGGAATGGCCATTTTTCCGATGTCATGCAGCAGGGCCCCTCTTCGGATGTGAACGAGCTCGCTATCGCTGAGGTTGATTCGGCGCGCCAGGCGGATGGTGAGCTCCGCTACGCGACGGGTGTGGCCCTCGGTCTCTTCGTCGCGCAGCTCTAGCGCCCGTCCCCAGCCCTCCAGGGTGGTGTCATAAGCCAGGGCCAGCTCTTGATTGGTTCTCTGTAGGTTTTCAAACAATTCGGTGTTGTCCACGGCGATAGCAGCTTGGCCGGCCAGGGTTTGCATGTAGTCGAGCCAGTCACGGTCGGGGGAGAAAGTGGTTCGGAAGAAGGCTTCTAGGACGCCCTTGAGTTGTCCCTTGCTAATCAGGGGATAAGCGATATAGGTTGAGAATTCTTCTTCGGCAAGCCAGGGGATATAACTGTGTTGGGGAAGTTGACTGATCTGGTGAAGCTGCAAGGGTTTGCGCTGGATGCCAACCTGGCCAGCCAGCTCTTCACCAAGGTGAACGCGGCGTTTTCTCAACGGATTTCTAAACCCGAGTGACGCTACAGTTTCTAGAGCTTGCATGGCCGAGTTGTGTATCAAGACGGACATGGCATCGGCGCGCAATTGAGATAGGGCGTTTTCGAGCAAGATAGCTAGCGTTACCCGTATGTCAAAACTAGAAGCAATTGCGATATCTATCTCACGCAAGGAAGTTAGACGACGGATCTGTTTTTCAAGTTGCTCATGCAGTTGAGCGTTATCAATTGCAATAGCAGCTTGGTTGGCGTAGGCCGTAACCAGCCGAATGTGTTCTTCGTTGAAAGCGTCTTCGGTAAAACGTTCTACGGTGAGCATACCGATGGTCTCGCCGCGTGCGATCAGCGGCACCCCTAGCCAGTGTTTGATATGATGATGGGGCGGCTGTCGGAATAGCAAGTGGGGGCTTTGGGAGACATTGACAATCAAGGGGCGCCGTTGTTGGATGACAAGAGTGTTCGGATTGTCGCCTGGGATTTGGAATCCCATCCCGATCAAGGGTTGATCGCTTGGCCAGCCATGCCCACCCACGATTTCTAGCCAGCCGTTGCGCAAGAGTTGAATCGAAGCGCTGTCATACTCCAATACCTTAGCTAGTTGGTCGAGAATGACCTGAATGGTGCGATTCAGGTCTAGGGTGGCGGCCACAATCGCAGTGGCTTCACGCAGGGTTTCGGCTTCTTGTCTGCGCTGTTGTTCTGCATGGAAGAGACGGGCATTTTGAATAGCAATCGCTGCTTGTTGAGCTAGGTTGGTCAAGAAGGTCAATTCGGCCGGATTGAATTCTTGCCCCGGACCAGTACGCCAGACAGCCAGCAATCCGGTCAATTCGTCCTGGATCAGGATCGGAACTCCCATGATGTGTTCAAACGGCGTGGCTTCGGTGCCTTGGACGATGAGGGCGCGCGGATCGCTTTCAGCATTGTTGATCATCTCGCCACGTTTTTGAAGGGCGACATTGCCGAGAATGCCGTGGCCTAGGGAGAGCGGATCGTTTTTTAGCGCCTCCGCATCCTTGCCAAGTGCAGCCACGGCGTGCAAGTGGGTTGAGTTCGGCTCGGCAATGTACACAGCACTGGTTTCGGCGCGTAGGAGTTCCTTGGCATAGGTGGCAATTCGTTCCAAGACTACGTTCAAGTCCAACGTGGCGGAGATTTGCCGGCCCACCTCGGCGATGGCTTCGGCCTCGCGAGCGCGACGTGCCAGCTCTTGGAACAACCGACCGGCTTCGATGGCAATGGAGATTTGATGAGCGATGCTCACGAGAAAATTGAGTTCGGTTTCAGTGAAAACCCCATGTTCTCGCAAACGCCAGGCGTTGATCGCACCGATCACTTTGTCACGCAACCACAGCGGCGCCGACATCATGGTTTCGGGAGGTTCTTCTTGAGGGGTGCCTGGGATGTGTCGTCGGCGGGGATCAAGGTCAATTTGGGGAATGATCTCGGCTCGGCCCGACTGGACCACATGCCCGGTGATCCCTTGACCGACCGTGATGGTATGAGAGAGCAGGGTCTGGGAGTAGTCTCCTTTGGCGGCTACTACTTTGAGGGTCTGGTTGTCCTCTTCCATCAGATATACAGCCACATTTCTAGCTCGCAGCAGTTGGAGAGAACGTTGAGCGATCTCGTTGATGAGGAATTCCGTGTCATGGTTGGTGGCGATAAGGTTGGCGATCTCAGCCAGAGTTTCAATGATGCGAGCGCGACGGACTTCCTCTTCGTAGCGCCGAGCGTTTTCGATGGCCGAGGCCGCCTGGTTGGCAAAAGCCACCAACCGTTCGGCATCTTGCTGTTGGAAGAAATTGGGCTGATCGTGATCCAACGAGAGAAGGCCAATGATCTTGTGATCGGTCTTAATCGGCGCAGCTAGGTAGGAGCGGATCCACGCCGTCTGGGGGAAGACGATCCATTCTGGACAATTGTGGGTATCGGGGATGAGATCGGGCAGGCCAGTTTCCAGGATGCGCCGGAGGTTGGGAATGGCTCGACAGTCTAGGCGCAAGGAGTCCATCCAGTCTCCCAGTCCGCGTTCGGAAAAACCGCGATGACGGATCGGACGAGCCATGTCGTCTTCTATCAACATAATGCTGGCGGCAAGGCTAGGAACAACGCGCCCGATATTCTCCAAGATGCGATCAAGGACAGTATTGAAGTCCAGAGTGCTGTTCAGGGCAGAGGCAATGTCTCGCAACGCTTCAGCAAGCAGACGCTGTTCGCGTTCGGCTCGTTCGGTTCGCAGTCGTTCGATGGCCGGCCCTAGTTGGCCGGCAATGGTGGTCAACAACCTTTCGTCATCTTCGGTAAATTGGCCGGGCCGAGCGCTTTCAAGGTTGATCACCCCGATCACCCGCTGACCGATTTTCATCGGAACGCAGAGCACAGAACGCATCTCTGCATCTAGAGGAGGATAGTGTTTGCTGCGTCGCGTGTCGTGAACCCTGACTGGCTGGCCGGTGATGACCACAGCCCCTATGGTTCCGTGTTCGATCGGATAGATTGTTTGCTGTTCACCCGAATGACCCAGAGATGCCGGATGGACATAGAGATAGCGCTCATCATTGCTGAGTAGGATGAACGTGCACCGATCGGGGGACAGGATGCGTTGGATAATTGTGCCGGCGCGCTTGATCAATTTATCTTCGTTCAAAATACGGCCGGCTTCCAGCGCCAATTCGTGTAGGATAGATAGTTCTCTTAACCGGCGCTCGAGGGCCTCTTGAGCCTTTTTTCTCTCAGTGATGTCTTGGGCAATGACGAAGATCACATCTTGCCCGAAGTAATTGCCTTTGTAGAAGCGAGCCTCTTGAGGGAAGATCTCGCCATTGCTGCGTTGCCCCCAGAATTCCACTTGTTGGGGGATACCTTCAAAGGCCTGTTCTGACGCTTGGCGCAGGGCGTTGATATCGTTTTTGTCGGGCGCAGCGAAGTCGAGCAGGGTTTTTCCTAGGAAAGCTTCTCTGGGATAGCCGTACATCTTGGCGGCTCCCAGACTGGCATCCAAGATGCGACCGTTCCAATCCTGGACGTAAATGGCTTCTTGGATGCTATCGAACAGACCGCGATAGACTTCGGCAACTTCTCCAAGGGCTTCTTGAACTTCGCGCTTGCTGGTAATATCGAGCAGAAATCCTTGCCAATAGGTAGGATGACCATTTGAGTAGATCAGATGGGATTGCTCATAGATCCAAACGATGGCGCCATAGCGACTCAGCATGCGATATTCTGCGTGAAAGGGCTTTTGCTGTTGGGTCGCTTGCCGGATTTTTTCAATGATGTGTTCTCGGTCAAGGGGGTGAAGAGCTTTCTCCCAGAATTCGGGATCGGCCAACCATTCTTCCGAGGTGTAGCCCAGAATGGTCTCCACCTGGGGACTGATGTATAGCGTCACCAGCGTGTTCTCCGCCGAGCGCAAGAGGACTATGCCGGGCAATTTCTCGACAAGGGCTCGATAGCGTTCTTCGCTCTTGCGCAGAGCACGTTCGGCCTGAACGCGAGGGGTGATGTCGTTGAACATCGAGAGGATAGCTTTTTTGCCCTCTAGCTCAACGATTTCGTAGAACGCCAAGGTTTGTAAGACCTCGCCGTTCATAGTGAGAAACGAAAACAGTTGATTGCGCAGCAAACCGCCGGCAGCCTGTAAGTCGGCTACCCAGCGAGCACGGGTTGCCGCATCGGTGATGCCTAAATCCACAATCGAACGACCGATGAGCTGTTCGCGAGAGACGCCAAACAGAGTCAAATAGGCTTTGTTAGCATCCAGGAAAATCCCTTCCTCAAGCGTGGTAATGCAGATAGCTACCGGGCTGTTGTGAAACACCTTCCGAAAACGGCTTTCACTGTGGCGGATGGTTTCCTCCAGCCGTTTTTGAGCTGTAATGTCCACCATGATCCCTTGCCAATAAATCGGTTTGCCTTTGGGATCACATACGGCCGTCGCAATATCGCGTACCCAGACGATATGGCCATCTTTGTGGATCAGGCGGTATTCCATATCAAAGCGATCGCCGGTTCGGTCGGTGCGTTCGTTTTCTCGCTCAAAGCTCGGGTAGTCGTCGGGGTGAATCACTTTCGCCCAGAAGCCACGTCCGCTCCATTCGGTTGGGGAATATCCGCTAATGGTTTTAATGTGCGAGCTAATGTAGAAGCCTATGGTGGGGTCTTGGCTCATTGTGTCAATGTATATAGCGGCGGGGAGGTTTTCGAGCAAGCTTTGATGGGAGGGAAGCATGCTATCGACGCGTTCCAACACCAGCTCGATGTTTTTTTGTTGGGTAATATCTTGGACGAAACCAATGTACGATCGGAGCCGGCCTTTTGAGTCTCGGATGGCGTATGCCCGGTACGAGACCCAGAAGATCGTTCCATTTTTACGTTTCTGTAGAGTTCGGAATTGGTCAATTGCCCCTTTGGTTTTCAGTTCTTCCTGGAAACGTCGATATTCGTCTGGGAGAACAAAGATGTCTTGGGCAATATCTTCAACCGAGTCGATCATTTCGTTCGGTGAAGTGTAGCCAAACATTCTAGCCATGGCAGCGTTGACGTGTATGTATCCCCCTCTGAAGCTGGCTTGAAAGATGCCTTCAGAAGCAATATCGAAGGCGAAACGATAAAACGGAGGATAGGATCTCATAGCATTTAACGATTATAGGGAGTGGATAAAAAGGGAATTTTTTCATACAGAGACACAAAGACGCGGGAAGTCTCTGTGATCTACGTGTTCCCATGTGAGTCGCTTGGCACGGCGGGGTGGAGGCCGGATCCCAAGCACAGGCCGACCCCGAAGGGAAGAACGCCGAGTTGGGCAATGATCTCGCTCGCCTGGCGCGACGCTCGCGCTGTTTTTCTTGTTGCGTGGTCCAGAAGCTTTGCAAGCAGCCTGGAAACGTTTGATGTCCTGCTTCAACCGACGTCCATGGCGCAAGCAGCGTTTTTCCAGTTATCCTGCTCATGAGTTTATCGAACCTAAATTTCGCCACTCCTCGATTATATCTCAGCTGTAGACGAGTTCATCCTAATGTTAGTAGGAGACCTCTTTTTTTGTTCTGTTTCCCGATTACTGTCACGTTTTTAAGAACAAAAAGCGCCTGGCGGCGCAGAGGGGTGGCATGCAACGATCTAAGCTAGTAGCTGAGGCGTCGACGGGATTCGAACCCGTGGTCAGGGTTTTGCAGACCCTTGCCTTACCACTTGGCCACGACGCCGTATGACATTGAGAGCGGGCGATGGGATTCGAACCCACGACCTTCTCCTTGGCAAGGAGACGTTCTACCACTGAACCACGCCCGCGTCCTGGTGCCGAGAGCCAGAATCGAACTGGCGACACCGCGATTTTCAGTCGCGTGCTCTACCAACTGAGCTATCTCGGCGATGTTTCTTCAGTTGTTGAGTGTACGGGATTGTAATCCTGGTCGAGTAGGTTGTCAAGCGAAATTGGGGCTTGTTCAATAAGTCTCTTTGGATGGTACGAACTGTCTCTAGAAGAGCCGCAAGAAGGCCGTTTGATCCCTGAATCGGCGGCTGATTCCATCGCTGATCCCCTCCCATGCCTGCTCTACCGGCCTCTCCTTTTGCGTCAAGGATGCTTATTGAACAAATCCAGTTCCAGTTCCTCAAAATACACCGTTTGAAATTTCGATTTTGCCTAGACGGCAAGGGTTCAGTCGCATCCTGAGCTTGTAGGCCCGATCCTGAGCCCACTTCCGATGAATTTAGCCTGCCAACGAAACACGGATCAGGCGCCCTGCCTCACGGATTCCAAGTCAATAGATCGCAAAATCATCACATTTTGAGAGCAACCCACCCCTGTGCGTTAGAATCATTGTGCTGCTTTTCAGACGAGGATTCTGTATGTCGTTCCTGACCGAATTCGAATTGCGCCTGCCGTCCCACCTCCAAGAGCAATTCCACCAACTGACCACCCCCTTCGCCATTCAGAATTACCTCGACTCGCTGCGCTATGTTGCTGAGGAGCGCAATCGCTCACCGCTCAACGTGATGCTGGATGGACAATGTCACTGCCTAGACGGCGGCTTTTTGGCCGCCCTCTGCCTGTGGCGCTTTGGCTTTCCACCCCTGCTGATTGATGTTGTCCCTGATCCTGGCGTGGACGACGATCACGTGTTGGCCCTCTACCGCATCGAAGGGCGCTGGAGAGCGATCGCCAAATCCAACTACATCAACCTAGGATTCCGCGAGCCGGTTCACAAGACCTTGCGCGAGCTAGTGATGACCTACTTTGAGCATTTTGTCAGCATTCGTCAAGCGAAAGTGTTGCGCGGCTACACCCGTCCTTTCAACGCCGCTTGCTACACCCATCTCAACTGGGCGTGGGACGAAGAAGGTGCAAACCGCCTCTACCATCGCCACTTCTGCGGCCGGCCGGTCATCCGTCTGATCACACCGAGCATGGCTGCCCGCCTCTCTCCCGTCGCCGACCGCGCCTATGCCGCCGAAACCCTGTTCACTGACCTAAGTCAATCGTTCGGCAACCGAAAGGAGACCCAACACAAATGACCCCTCGCCTACGCATCAACAAAGTTCGCTTGCTTGAACGCTTGGACGAAATGGCCCGCATTGGTGCTCTGGAAGCCGGAGGCGTCAGTCGCCTCTCCTTGACCGACCCTGATAAACAGGCGCGCGATCAACTTGTCCGTTGGATGGAAGCGCTCAACCTGACGGTGCAGATCGACCGCGTTGGGAACATCTTTGGCATCCGCCCTGGCCAAACCGGCAGCCTGCCTGTCATGTTTGGCTCACACATTGACACGGTGAGCGTGGCTGGCAAATTGGACGGGACCTACGGTGTGCTGGCCGCCTTAGAATGCATTGCTACGCTGAACGAACACAACAAGCAAACTCTGCGCCCACTGGTCGTGGCTGCCTTTACCAATGAAGAAGGGGTGCGATATGCGTCTGGCATGCTGGGAAGCGCCGTATACGTCGGAGAACTGCCGATAGAGCAAGCATTAGACATGCGGGGCGTGGACGGCTCTCGCTTCGGCGATGAACTGCAGCGCATCGGCTACGCCGGCCCAATGCAACCCGGCGCCATCGAGCCCTACGCCTATCTCGAACTGCACATCGAACAGGGGCCAGTGCTCGATCGGGCCGGCCAGACGATCGGCGTCGTCGAGGGGGTAACCGGCATCACCTGGCTAGAGATCATCGTGATTGGCGCTGCCAACCACGCCGGCACCACCCCGATGGACATGCGTCGCGATGCCGGCCTGGCAGCCGCCAAAGTGATCACCTATCTGCGTGAGATCACAGCTGCCCTCGGCGAACCCCAGCGTGCCACCTGCGGCCGCCTCTCCTTCGAACCCAACGCCATCAACGTCATCCCCGGCCGAGTCGCCTTCACCGTGGATCTGCGCAACCCTGAACCCAGTGACCTGCGACGCGCCGAAGCCATGCTGAGGGAATACCTCCAAAAAGTGGTGGCCGAGGAGGGCGTGAAGATCGAAGTGCGCGATCTGGAACATGTTCAGCCGGTGCGCTTCGACCCGCTGGTGATCGGAGCGGTTGAACGGGCTGCCCGGCGCCTAGGGCTTTCCTACCGCCCGATGATCTCCGGCGCCGGCCACGACGCCCAACTGATGGCCCACAAATACCCAGCGGCGATGATCTTCGTCCCCAGCCGCGACGGCATCAGCCACAACCCGGCCGAATACACCGACCCCAACGACCTGGCCCACGGAGCCAACGTCCTGCTCCACGCGGTCCTCGATCTAGCCACCCGCCACTAAGCCTCAATAGCGTCCGCGCCGCAAAATCGCCTCCGGATTGGGCAGATCGGTCTCGCGCGCTGGAAAGATCTGCACCGCACAAGCTTTGAACTCCGGAATCTTGGCTTGAGGATCGAGCGCGTCGTTGGTCAACAAGTTGGCCGCTGCCTCGACGAAGTGAAATGGAATGAAGACCACCCCGACCGTCGTTTTCTCGGTCACCGAAGCGCGCAACACCACCTCCCCGCGTCGGCTCCGGACCCGAACCGGGTCGCCATCTCGAATGCCGTGGATCTCCGCATCGGCCGGATGAATCTCCACCCGAGCTTCAGGATACACCTGATCGATGACCGAGTGGCGGGTCATCGTACCTCCATGCCAGTGCTCGAGCACCCGGCCTGTGGTCAAGATGAACGGAAACTCGTCGTCGGCTTGCTCCATCACCGGCACATAATCCAAGGGGATGAACCGCCCGCGCCCGCGCGGGAACGTCTCCGTGAACAGGGTTGGCGTGCCGGGATAATCCAGCGTGGGCGCCGGATACTGCAGCCCTACCTTCTCAATGCGCTCATAAGTGATGCCGGCATAATCCAGGTTAACCTGCGCCACCTCGCGCAGGATCTGCTCCGGATGGGCATAGTCCCAACCAGCAGAGGTTGGACGTCCCAAGCGGGCCTCGATCCGCTTCGCCAGATCGCAGACGATCTGCCAATCAGGTCGAGCCTGACCCCGCGGCGGATGCGCTGCACGAACGCGCTGCACCCGTCGATCGGTGTTGGTAAACGTCCCGTCCTTCTCGGCAAACGAAGCGGCTGGCAAAAACACATCGGCATACACGCCGGTCTCATTCAGGAACAAGTCCTGCACCACCAGAAACTCCAATTGCTCGATGTGCTGGCGCGTCCTGTTCAGGTTAGGTTCCGTCATCATCGGGTTCTCGCCCATGATATACAGCGCGCGTACTCCGCCTTCATGGGCATGCTCAAGAATTTCCGTCGTGGTCAGGCCGAGTTTGCGCGAGAGGCCGCCTGGTTCCACCTTCCATAGCCGCTCCCATTGAACGGCGTTCTCCTCCCGATCCACTAGCATGTAACCTGGATAATGAAACGGCATGGCTCCCATATCGCTGGCGCCTTGCACGTTGTTTTGACCTCGCAAGGGGTTCAGGCCGGTTCCGTCGCGCCCGATGTGGCCGGTGAGGAGCGCTAAATGGACCAGCGAGAGCGCCGAAGCCGTGCCGTGGGAGAGTTGCGAAATACCCATCCCCCAGTAAATAGCGGCGTTTTTGGCCGTCGCATACAGCCGCGCCGCCTGGCGGATGTTCTCGGCCGGCACATCGCAGATCGCCTCAGCATATTCCGGCGTGAACTTCTCCAACGATTCGACATACCCTTCGAACCCTTCGGTCCGGGTGCGGACGAAGTCCCAATTCACTAGGTTCTCCTTCACGATAACGTGCGCCATCGCCGAGAACAGCGGCACGTTGGTGCCCGGCTTGAGAGGCAACCACAGCTCCGCAAAGTCCACCAATTCAATGCGCCGCGGGTCGACCACGATCATCTTGGCGCCGCGCTTGCGGACCGCTGCCTTCATCTGTAAGGCAATGATGGGATGATTCTCGGTCGTGTTCGAACCAGTGACGATAAACACATCGTTCAGCATCACTTGGGAGGCCGTGTTGCTCATGGCAGATGTGCCCAGCGATTGTTGGAGCGCAACGACCGAGCCGGCATGACACAAGCGCGTGCAATGATCCACGTTATTTGTGCGGAACAGAGCGCGGAACATTTTCTGCAACACATAATTGTCCTCGTTGGTCGCTTTGGCACAACAATACACTGCCATGGCGTCTGAACCATCGCGCTGATAAATATGCGTCAGGCGATCGGCCGCCAGATTGAGGGCGGTCTCCCAGTCGGTCTCCACCCAATCCCAAGGCGTCGGCGAATCGTTGCCGTTGGTCAGCGAACGATTCCCCAGCTCAGGTGCGTGATAACGGGTCTTCCACAGAGCGCCTTGATAATCATTCTGCAACAAATAGCGCCTCGCCATCGGCGTTGTGATCCGATTGGGATGGTAAATAAAGTCGTATCCGAAGCGCCCTTTAACGCACAAATTCCCATGGTTGACGGGCGAATCGAACGGTGAAGTGACCTTGTAAATAAAATTCTGCTTGACGTGCAGCTCAAGCGTGCACCCAACACCGCAGTAGGGGCAAGTCGTACGAGTGACTCGATCGGCTTGGATCATCAGCATCCCTCCTGGCAGGTTCTCCTGCCTTGCAAAACAACGAATAAGCAGCTCAAGCAATGAGTCATACCGAGATCAAGACAATTGCTGTCAGTGCTGTCGCAATCCCACTCATCTGTTGATAAGAGAGGCGTTCCTTCAAGAGAACATAAGCCAACAACACAGTGGAACCCGGATACAGTGAACCGAGCACGGCGGCCACGTCCATCCGACCGGTTTGCGCCGAAAGCGCGTAAAAGGTGTTCCCCGCCGAGTCCAAGATGCTGCTCAGCAGGATAGGCAGCCAGCTCTCGCTTGCCAGCCACCATTGCTGACGGGTAAGCCATGAGAACGCCAACAGGCCGAGCACCGAAACAATCCGCACCGCTACCAATGGCCACACCACCGAGACTCCACTAGCAAAATGGATGAGGACAAAGAAGCCGCCAAAGCTCAGGCCAGCTAGAAACGGCAAGACCAGCGCTTGCCGATCCAAGACAACGCCGGCCCCTCCGGAGATCAACCACACCGCCGCCAGCGCCAGCACAAAACCTGCCAGGGTCCATCCCCCCACCCAGCCTTCGGTCAAGAAGCCGACCGCCACCGGCAGGGCAGCGGCCAGCAACGCCGAGAGAGGAGCGGCCACGCTCATCTGGCCGGTGGCCAGCGCCCGATAGAGCAACACCAACCCTACTGCACCGCAGATGCCGGCAGCGCCGCCCCACAACCAATCGCCCAGCGGCGACACCGGCTCCCCTATCGCCAGCGCCAACCCAAGCAACAAACCCAAGCTGATCCCATGAGCGATCAACACCACGCCATACAGATTGGAGCGACGAACAGCCAATCCACCGTAGAAATCCCCTGCGCCCCACAAAATGGCCGAGAGCAACCCAAACACAATCGGGAGCGGCATCACGATCAGGTTCTCCTCCTGCGGCCGGTGTTCAACCTAACGATCTGCTCCGGCATCAAGCCCTGCTCAAGCAGCGCCTCGCGCTTTGGCTTCAACGCCCCGGTCGGGCAAACCCCAACGCACTGGCCACAAAATACGCAGGTCGTTTCGGGAATCGGTTGGTCGAAGAACGTGCCGATCTGCGTCTCATAGCCTCGGCCGCTGAAGTTAATAGCATAGGTATACTGGGCATCTTCCGCACACACCTGCACACAGCGCCAACACAAGACGCACTTCGAGTAGTCTCGCACATACATCGGGTTATCGTCCTTGATCGGAACGTAGCGAGGATGAGCTTCTGGAAAGCGCTGTGGATCGGCCTGATACTCGTCAATCATCGCCAGAATGTCTGGGGCCTCAGAAAGATCCACCGTGGCCGCCAACATCTCCAGAATCGTGCGCCGTGCTCGCATCACTCGCTCGCTGCGCGTCTGCACCTTCATATTCGCCGCCGCTCGGACGATGCAGGCCGGCTGGAGCAACCGCTGCCCCTCCACCTCCACGACGCAGATTCGGCACAGCGCATTGGGCGTCGTGGCTGGATGAAAACAAATAGTTGGGATAACAATCCCATACCGTTGCGTCACGTCGAGCAACGTCTGTCCGTTCTCAGCAATCACCTCTCGGCCGTCCATCATTAGCTGGATTGTCATAGCTGCACCTTGTTGTTCATTCCCTACTCAAACCATTCCGGCCACAACGCCATAGCCGAAAGCACGGCACTGGCCGCCGTCTGGCCCAAGCCGCACAGCGACGCATCGGTCATTGTCCATCCCACGTCCTGCAGACGTTGACGGTCCTTTGGCCTCCACCGACCGTTGACCAACCGCTTCAAAATCTCCACCTGACGCTGGGTCCCCATCTGACACGGATAACACTTGCCGCAGCTCTCATGGGCAAAAAACTCGGCCAACCGCAACAGCGCCCGACGTAGATCGCGTTGATCGTTGAACACCATCACCACACCCGAACCGAGCGGCAAGCCGGCCGCCCGCAGATCCTCGAAGGTGAGCCGCACATCCAGGTGATCGGCAGTAGCAAAAGCGCCGGCTGCGCCGCCTAAAAGCACCGCCTGTAACTTGCCGTCCACACCGCCGGCCATCTCCAACAACTCCCGCAACGTGATCCCGAACGGCGCCTCATACAGCCCGGGCCGACCCACATCGCCCGAAAGACAGAACAACTTCGTCCCCGGCGATTTCTCCGTCCCCAAGCTGCGATAGGCCGCCGCTCCGCGCTCCAGGATGATCGGAACGTTCCGCAGCGTTTCCACGTTATTGATCACCGTCGGCTTTCCGAACAACCCATGCGTCGTTGGGAACGGCGGCTTGACGCGCGGAAACCCGCGTTTGCCCTCAATCGACTCGAACAACGCCGTCTCCTCGCCGCAGATATACGCGCCGGCTCCCAGGCGGATCTCAACATCGAACCCATTCCCCAAATAACCGGCAGCGCGCGCTTCGGCCAGAGCCTTCTCCAGGATCGGCACCAAATACGGATATTCACCCCGCACATAAAAATACCCCCTCGAAGCGCCAATGGCATAGGCGGCAATACACATCCCCTCGATCACCCCATGTGGATCATCCAACAGCAACACCCGATCCTTAAACGTCCCGGGCTCCGATTCATCCGTATTACACACCACATACTTCGGCCACCCCTCCGCACGCGCCGCCCCCTCCCACTTCACGCCCGTTGGGAAGGCTGCTCCGCCGCGTCCCATCAAGCCGCTGGCTTTTACCTCGGCGATCACCGCCTGCGGCGTCATTTGGTATGCCTTCTCCAACCCACGATACGGACCATACCGAGCCAGATCGGCGGTCCCATTCCCACAGTGAACCGTTAACCAGCGAACCGAACCATACACCACCGAAGGCGGGAACGTTCTCTCTGAACCAGGGGCGCCAATCCACCATCGATCGCCCCCCGTTGTCCACACCGCCGGCGCGTGCTCGCACAACCCCAAGCAAGGACTTCGCTCGATCGTGATCTCCCCATCGGCAGAAACCTGGCCTGGGGTGACCCCGTATTGCGCGCATAGATCGTCAACCAACCGCTCCGAACCGCACAGCGCGCAGGCCGGGTCCACACAAACATGCACCACCCGCCGCCCCGCTGGCCGATTGTAGAACAGCGAATAAAACTCGATCACACCATGTACATCCGCCAAAGGCACCTTGAGCGCTCGGGCGATCTCCTCGGCAACCGGCTCTGAAATCCATCCATACAAGCCCTGGGCGGCATGCAACGCCGGCAATAACCCCGAACGACCGAGAGGAATATACCCCTCAATCGCTTTCCACAGTGAGCGCATATCAATTTCGGACATAACCACTCCGCTATTTAGAGTATAGTATAGACCAAATCCAATCCCCTGACAAGCATCCGTCCAAATCTCCCGTGCGCCTCTTGCCGAACGCCATTATAATTCCAACCATGACTTCCTCCTTCGACACCCTCATCTCTCGCATCAGCACCGACTCCGTCAAGTGGGAAACCATCCAATCGGAACACAATCCCCTCCATCACATCCGCACCGATCTCTTCCAGGGACCCGACGCCGCCATCCCAATGTGGATTGCCGACATGGACTTTGCTGCACCGCGCCCTGTGGTTCAAGCCCTGGTCGCCCGCGCCCGTCATGGCATCTACGGCTACACCGAGCGCTCCCAAACCTACGACCAAGCCGTGGTCAACTGGATGAAGAACCGCCACAACTGGGAGATCCAACCCGATTGGATCGTCGCCACGCCGGGCGTGATCCCCGCCTTGGCCATGCTGGTGCGCACCTTCCTTCAACCGGGCGACAAGGCCATCATCCAGCCGCCGGTTTACTTCCCTTTTTACCATGTCTTGCGCGTCAATCAGATCGAGATCGTCGAAAACCCCTTGCGCTATCAAGACGGACGCTACACCATGGACTTCGACGATCTGGCCCGCAAAGCCCGTGATCCCCACACCCGCCTGCTGATCCTGTGCAGCCCACACAACCCAGTCGGGCGCGTCTGGTCCCGAGAAGAACTCACCCGCCTGGCCCAGATCTGCTTGGAACATGACCTCTTGGTCATCTCCGACGAGATCCACGCCGACCTGAGCTTCGTCCCCTTCACCTCCTACGGAGCTCTAGGCAAAGAGATCGCCCGTCGAGCGATCATCTGCACCGCCGCCAGCAAGACCTTCAACCTGGCCGGCCTAGCCCACTCCAACATCATCATCCCCGATCGCACCCTGCGGGCCCAATTCAAAACATACCTCGCCCAAAATGCCCTGCCCAACACCAACCTATTCGGCCGCCTGGCTACCGAAGTCGCCTACACCCATGGCGCTGCCTGGCTAGACGACCTGCTCCGCTACCTGAGCCAAACCCTCGACATGGTCGAAGACTATGTGACTCGCTTCCTCTCCCCTCTGCGCATGATCCGCCCCGAAGGAACCTACCTGGTCTGGCTGGATGGCCGCGCCTTGGGCATGGATCCCTCCTCCCTACAACGCTTCTTCGTCGAACGGGCGCGGGTTTACCTGGAACAAGGCGCCATCTTTGGCCCTGGCGGCGAAGGTTTTCTGCGCATGAACATCGCCATGCCTCGCAAGCTGGTCCGCGAAGCCCTGCGGCGCATGCGCATCGCCCTGGCCGAATCGGTCGCCTCTCGAGGAGACTGATATGTGTGGCCGCTTCACCCTCACCATGGCCCTAGACGACCTACGTGAGGCCTTCCCCGAATTCACCTTCCCGCCGACCTATGCTCCGCGCTACAACATAGCCCCCACGCAACCCATCCTGGCCATCCCTAACGACGGGCGAGCGGCTGTAGACCTCTTCCTATGGGGCCTGATCCCTTCCTGGGCCAAAGATCCGACCATTGGCAACCGCCTGATCAATGCCCGCAGCGAGACCCTCACCGAGAAGCCATCCTTTCGCGGCCCCCTGCGCTACAAACGCTGCCTGATCCTGGCCGATGGGTTTTACGAATGGCAATCTCGGCCGGGAGTCAAAACCAAACAACCCTACTACATCTTTCTGAAAGATCATCGCCTCTTCGCCTTCGCCGGCCTATGGGACGAGTGGCACGCGCCGAATGGCGGCGTGATCCGCTCAGCAACCATTATCACCACCACCCCCAATGCCCTCCTGGAGCCGATTCATAACCGCATGCCTGTCATCCTCCATCCCTCAGACTATACGCAATGGATTGACCCTTCGCCCCAGCACCCCGAGCACCTACTCCCCCTCCTACGGCCCTACCCTGCTGAAGAGATGCTTGCCCATCCCGTATCGCCCCAGGTCAACTCTCCTGCCATCGATCACCCCGATCTGATCCGCCCGCTTGCCTATTAAGCTGTCATGAAAAGGCAACTTGACATGCTCTTTTCCCTTTGTTATGATGACCACGCAATTTTTTTATGGAACCTTTCCTAGACAACAACGATCGTCCCCTTCCATCCACAGAAAATCTGCTGGCTTCGGCGGGCGTCTCTCTAATGAACGCTTTGCCCAGCTGGCTTCGAACACTGTTCCAAATCGGCCTGGGTGAGGGTCTATTCAGGTTAGGCACCACCGTTCTCACGATCGTTCTGATCGCCGCCGCCCTCTGGCTTTTGGAGCTGTTCTTTGAGCAAGCCCCTTCGTTCTTACGGCCGGTATCTGCTCTCATAGCCGACTCAACCGCCCCCCTCCCTCCGACCTTAGATCGTCTTCCGCCTGCCACCGATACCCCCTTGCTCGGCCTGGCGCGCTCTGCCCAACCCCATACCATCATTCCCACCCGTCCTCGCCAGGAAATCCTCAAATACGTCGTCCAGCCGGGGGATACCGTCTTCGGCATCGCCGAGAAATTCGGGCTCAAACCTCAAACCATCCTGTGGGGAAACTACAATATCCTGGCTGACGATCCCCATGCCCTTCGTCCGGGGCAAGAACTCAACATCCTACCTGTGGACGGCGTCTACCACGAATGGCTGGGAGGGATCAACTTTGAGGCCTGGGCGCGCTACTTCGGCGTAACTGCGCGCGATATTATCGAATACCCCGGCAACAAACTCGATCCAGACGCCGTTGGCGACTACACTAACCCCAACATCCCCAGGGGCACGTGGTTGATCATCCCTGGCGGTCGCCGAGAATTCACCACCTGGAACGCCCCATTCGGCATCTCACGCAACGATCCGGCCATTGCCCGTGCTTGGGGACCCGGTGCTTGCGGACCAGTTCAGGGAGGAGCGGTTGGCTATGGTTCCTACGTCTGGCCTACCGGACGCCGTTATCTCTCCGGTTACGATTACAGCCCAGAGACCAATCACTGGGGGATTGACCTGGCCGGCCAGACGGGCGATCCGGTCTACGCTGCGGATGCTGGTGTGGTGGTCTATGCCGGCTGGCACGATGGCGGCTACGGCAACATGATCATGATCGATCACGGTGACAACTGGCAATCGCTCTACGCTCATCTCAGCTCAATTTGGGTAAGTTGCGGCGAGAGCGTTGGCCGTGGACAAACCATCGGCGCCATTGGCTCCACTGGCCGCTCCTCGGGAGCCCATCTCCACTTTGAACTGATGCATGGTTCCTACAAGGTGAATCCCTGGAACTTCCTGCCACCGCCCTGAGCCCTTCCGCTTGCTGCGTTGTGCCCTAACTGGGGAATGGCTCAGCAACTCCTTGGGCCGGCAGAAGGATAGCGTTTCTCAATTTCGCTGGGCTTATTCAATAAGCACTCTTGAAGCGCAAGGAGAGCCTGGTAGAGCAAGCATAGGAGGGGATCAGCGATGCAATCAGCCGCCGATTCAAGGGTCAAACGGCCTGCTTGTGGCTCTTCTAGAGATAGTTTGTACCATCCAGAGAGATTTATTGAACAAGCCCAAATTTTATTGACGATTCGCCCGAGCTCATGGTATCATTCGCCCGCCCAAACGCTGGAGAGATTTCTTGCATTCATTTGTTCGACTACCTAAAGGAGAGGCATATCAGCGCTAATGAGTTTCGTGTCAATGAGAGCATCCGCGCTCCCGAAGTGCGGTTGATCGGTCCAGATGGCTCGAACCTGGGTGTTGTCCCTATCAAGCAAGCCTTGAAGATCGCCCAGGAGGCGGAACTGGACTTGGTGGAGGTGGCGCCAACCGCTAACCCGCCCGTCTGTCGGGTGATGGATTTCGGTAAATTCATCTACGAACGCGCCAAGAAAGAGCGCGAAGCGCGCCGGGCACAGACCAAAATCGAGGTTAAGGAGATCCGTCTGCGGCCCAAGACCAATGAAGCCCATCGCGGCTATAAGGTGGATGACGCTCGTCGTTGGCTGATGCAAGGTCACAAGGTTCGGGTTACGATCCGATTCCGGGGTCGTGAGATGGACTATCCGGAGTTGGCGCTGGAAGACCTAAAGGAGATCACCCAGAGCCTATCCGATGTCAGCGTGATCGAACAGCCTCCCCAAATGGAAGGACGGACAATGATGGTTGTGCTCGCTCCGGCCAAACACGCCAAGAAGAAAGCTGAAAAGCTCGGCTAGCCAGCCCTTGGCTCAGGCAGAAAGTTCTCGCCCGCGGGAGCACGCCGAGCCCGCGGTTCATTTTGTCAGAAAGGAGAAACGGTCATGCCCCGCAAAGTGAAGAGCGGCAAGATTAAATTAAAGACTCACAAGGCTACGTCCAAGCGGTTTCGCCTGACCGGCACCGGCCAATTGATGCGCACCAAAGGGGGTAAGAGCCACCTGCGCCGTCGCACCTCGAAGCGCACCAAGCGCTTGTTCACCGAAATGATCCCGGTCCAGGGGAAAGGGTATATTAAGCGCATCCGTCGTCTGGCGCCGAACATGGAGGAATAGAGGATAAAACTCGTCCGGTTTGCCGGCGATAGGTTCTGTTTAGGTAGTTCCAACGTATTATCCTAGTTGGCGGCTTTCGGGTGTATGCAACAGGTCAGGTTCTCGCAACCGTCGGCGCCCGAGGGTCCGCAGGAGGTAGAAACATGACACGCGTGAAAGGTGGTCCGTATGGACGCCGTCGTCACAAGAAAGTTTTGAAATTCACCAAAGGCCAGCGCGGCACCAAGCACTTTCTCTTCCGACGCGCAAATGAGGCGATGTTGAAGAGCTTGTGGTATGCGTATCGAGATCGCCGAACTCGCAAGCGCGATCTGCGCACGTTGTGGATTGCTCGTATCAACGCAGCGGCGCGGCGGAATGGCACAACCTATAGCCGCTTAATCGCTGCGCTGAGGAAAGCTGGCATTCAACTGAATCGTAAGATGCTGGCAGAGCTGGCGGTGCGCGACCCGGCCGGCTTTGCCGCAGTGGTTGCCAAAGCGCACAGCGGCTAACACTTTTGTAAATGAGACAAAGGTACTAACCGCCCGTCCGATCAAAAAGGTCGACGGGCGCGTTCGTTTAAAATGAGCGTATGAACGAGATGCTGATGGAGAAGCGCTTGGCGTCGGGGCAGGTCATCCAACTGGTCCGAGGAGACCTGACACTGGAAGAGGTAGACGCGATTGTGAACGCTGCCAATCCCTACCTGTACCACGGAGGCGGAGTGGCATGGGCAATCGTGCGTCGCGGGGGTTCGGCGATCCAGGAGGAGAGCGATGCCTGGATACGCACTCATGGGCTCGTCACCCACGATCGGCCGGCCTGGACTTCTGGAGGACATCTGCCCGCTCGGTATGTAATTCATGCTGTGGGTCCCGTATGGGGTGAAGGAGGTGAAGACGAGAAGCTAGAGCGAGCCATTCGAGGTGCACTGCGCACGGCGGAAGAACTGGGATGCTCGTCAGTGGCTTTCCCAGCCATTTCTACGGGCATCTTCGGGTTCCCGAAAGAACGGGCAGCGCAGATCATGTTTGAGACCTTCGACGACTTCTTTTCGGGACAGAAGTCAGGGATTGAGTTGGTCAAGGTAGTGTTATGGGACCGAAAGACGGTTGACGCCTTTCTGGAAGAATGGCGGCGACCAGAGTTGTCAGGAGAATGAACCATGAAGCGGAACCATTTTTTTGTTTTTGTGGTCTTGATCGTTGTTGTATCATGGATGATGAGCGCCGGGAGTGCGCCGGCCCTGGAAAGTGAAGCGCCGTCGCCAAGCAGCAGCGCCAACGTGTGGAACCAGTTTGGGGGAAATGCTCAGCGGACGCACTATGTGCCGAACGCAATCCCCACACCGTGGCGGTTGCAGTGGATTTGGAACGGTTCAGATGCCAACGGAAACATCCCTTCGGGGAAGTTTGGCTTGCCGCGCAACAGCCAACCAGTGGTTGGAGGTGGTCGGGTGTATGTGGCGGCGGGGACGCGCGGCGTGTATGCGATCAACAATCTGAACGGCAGGGTGGTGTGGAATCGGCAGTTTGCCGGGGATGCAGTGCTGTCCACGCCGGCCTATGACGGGCCGACGAACAGTTTGTACGTGGTGACGCGTAACGGCATCTTATACCGTCTGCATGCTAGTACCGGGGCGATCCTCGGGCAGTATGCGACCGGCCAGCGCAGCAACTTGCCGCTGCCGCCGGCGCTGGTGGACACGCGGGTGTATTTTTCGATGGGACGGTATGTGCACGCGGTGAATAAGCAGACGATGCGACGGATTTGGCGTTACGATGCTGGGGGGTTGGTGGAGACGCCGCCGGCCTACTCGGCTTCGCGTGGGCTAGTGGTTGTGGTGGCGCGCAGTTTGCACGTGCATGCGATTCGAGCAACCAACGGCACGCGCGCCTGGCGGGTGAAGCCAACAGTGTTGCAGCCGGGCGATCCGGGATCCGATATAAACCGCGCTACCGCCCGAAACGGTTGGCCAGTGGTGGCCGAACGCCATGGCGTGGTGTTTGTGCGCTATCGCTTGCATTGGGAGTCGTTGTGGAGTTGGTCGCATACCCTGGTCGACAACGAACAATGGCGTGCGTTCCTGGAGAATAACCCCGAAGAGCAGGCGCTGTTTGCGCTGGACCTGGACGATGGTTCGGCGGCTTTCATCCCAAATGTGGGAAACGGTGGTTTTGGCGATGGCGGCTATCTGCCGATCGGGCCTATGCCGGTGATCAAGCACTTCCCAGATAACACCGAAGTGGCCTATGTGGTGATGCGCGGCGGTTGCGCCCCCCCGGTGGAAGCAAGTTGCGATCCGAGAGGGGACTCGCACCTGGGGGAGATGGTGCTGGATGAGGTTACGGTACCAGGGTATCAGGCGGGATATGTGCGGTATATTCGCAATACCTTCTTTCCGACCGATGAGCAACCCTTCCTGAGCATGGCCGGCGATCACCTGTTTGCCGGTCACTGGGAAGCCGGGATTGCGCATCGGATTACAGATCGCTCGCCTGCACGCGGCGACAGTCGCTACAATCCGATTACCACTGCGGATTTGCCTCACGTCGTGGCCTCTCAAGATAACGATGCATGTGGGACCGGGTTTCGCCAACATCGTTATTGTGATTTGGGATTGCACAACACACGGATCTGGCCAGGCGGGTTTTATAACTACTGGCAGAAAGGGGCGGTCTACGACCAGTATTGGAGCGAATATGCGTCGTGGGTGGTGGGGGGAAATACAGTGTACTTCGTAAGCACGGACGGGGCGGTGCTGGCCTTCCGCAACGGCCATCCCACAGCCGCAAACCGGGCGCCGCAGCTGGCCGTGTTCCGCGACCCGTTGGCGGCCTTAGAGGGCGTGTTGAGAAGCATGCTGCCGCCGCCGGCGGTGATATCGTATCAAGAGGCAGCGCGGTATGCTGGGCGGGAGGTGACGGTGGAAGGGGAGTTGCGATATGTGTTCAACAACCGACAGGGGGTGTTGTTGGGGTTTAGCAACCCTCACCAGGGGACGTTCAAGGCGCGGATTATGCGATCGGTATGGTCGAATTTCGAGGCGCCGCCGGAGCAGTTGTATCGGGTAGGAATGACGGTGCGTGTGCGGGGGGTGGTGACCTGGTATCAGGGCGACCCGGCGATTTATGTGCAACAGCCCGAACAGATTGTGGTGATTGCAGAGCCGGCTCTGGCGGCGAACGAGTGAGTTTGGGGCTGTCTGGTGAGGTGCGAGAACAACGATAGGGCGGATGGATTTTCCGCCCTATCGGCTTGTTGAGGGGAGCTTGCTGATAAAATAGGCCGGTGGCGCCTTGGCTATGATTACTTCGCCGCACAATCCCAAGATCAAGCTGGTGCGTTCTCTCCAGGAGCGAGCACGCAAACGTCGCCTTGCGGGAATGTTTGTGATCGAGGGGGTGCGCTTGGTGGAGGAGGCGGCTAATAGCGATTGGCGCTTTGAGCTCGCTCTTTTCGATGCTACCCTAAGCGAGCGAGGACGAAAAGTGGTAGAAGTATTGCGTAGCCGTGGGGTGAGTTGTGAGGAGGTCAGCCCCGAGCTCCTGCGTTCGTTGAGCGATACCGAAACCTCTCAGGGGATTTTGGCTGTCTTGGGAAGGCGTGAATTGCCGCTGCCGGAGAGAATCACGTTTGTTCTGGTTTTAGATCGGATTCGCGACCCCGGCAATCTGGGAACCCTGCTTCGATCGGCGGAAGCGGCCGGCGTGGAAGCGGTATTCTTGCCACCGGAGACGACCGACCCGTTCGCGCCAAAGGTGCTGCGGGCCGGCATGGGAGCTCACTTTCGCTTGCCGATCCGCTCCGTCGAATGGGAGGAGATCGGTCGGCTGGTGCAGTCGGCTGGGTTGCAGGTGTTGTTGGCCGAAAGTGAGGGCGAGCCGTTCTGGACGGTGAATATGCGCCCGTCGCTGATGTTGATCGTGGGAGGTGAGGCGTACGGGGCCGGCGCCGAGGCGCGTCGCTTGGCTAGCAAGCGTGTGGCTATTCCGATGACAGGGCGAACCGAGTCGCTTAACGCTGCTGTGGCCGGTTCGGTGTTGATGTTTGAGGTGATGCGACAGCGTCGGAGCGGAATTAGCTCCCTGTCAGCCAGCCCCATAAATCGTTCTTCTTAGCGGTGAGCGAGGGTTCATGGGGGACGGCAATCACGATGACTGTGATGTTGTCATGACCGCCGCGATCGTTAGCACAAGCTACCAGATGCTGCACAGCCACCTTCGGGGTTTTGGAGTCGAGCAGAATGGCACGAATGTCCTGGTCTGGCACCATGTCGGTCAGGCCGTCGGAGCACAGCAGAAGCGTGTCGTCGGCGTAAAGCAGGGCGCCTTGGTTCTTGCGGGCTTGGGCGTCGTTGTCGGCGGGGTGCAATTTTAGGCGGATATCCACTTCAGGTGGGTTGGGAGAGCCCAGGTAGCGGCGGATGATATGGCTGTTGGGGTGGTGGGGAACGTCTTCAGGTTGGATGATCTTTTTCTCTAGCGCCTCGTGGATCCAGGTGTGATCAATGGTCAACTGCCGCAGCTGGCCGTTCCGTAGCAGGTAGATGCGCGAGTCGCCCACGTAGGAGATGTATAAGTGACGACCGATGATCCAGGCACAGGCGCAGGTGGCCCCCATCCCTTTCCGACTGGGATCGTTCGAGGCATGGTAGGCAATGGCTTGACTGGCCTGATGGATGGCCTCTTCCATGATCTTCACCGGGTTACGGCCATTGCTCTGGGAGACTACATGGCTGATGTGATTCACTGCCAGTTCCGCGGCCACTTCACCGGCCCGGTGACCGCCAATCCCATCCGAAAGGACAGCAAACAGCGATGGCATAGGATGGGATTCGCTCAGCACGTGAGATAAGACAGCACAGCGATCTTCGTTGTTTTTGCCGGTCATACCAGGGTGACTGAGAGCAGCCACATGCAGGTGGGCGCAGGTGATGGGGATCATGCCAGCAAAAGGATGTGTGGTTCAGGCGTCGGAGGAGGCGCGGTTCGCTCAAACCGATACATCAAGTAACCGAAGTGTACCCGATCTCCGTGTTTTAGGAGATAGCCCTCTTGGGGGATCGGTTCGTAGTTAACCCAGGTGCCGGCAACCGAGGCTTGGTCAAAGATCCAGAAATCGCCGTTTTGGCGCCGAATGCGAGCGTGGAGGGGAGATATGGATGGATCGTCTAGGACCACTAGGGCGTGCACTGGGTCGGCGCCGAGGGTGATTTCGGGGTCGGCTAGGGGGATGGAGGAGGAAGGCGCTGGTTGACCGTCGGGAAGCAGGGGGATCAATCGGGCCGGCGCTTCGATCGATTGGGTGGTGGATCGTCGAGCGGTTTTGTGGCGCACGGTGGGCGACTCGAGCGTGGCCGGCACCGGCTGGGTCAGTGGGTCGGCATGGCGATGTCGTCGTTCGCGGGCGCGGTGCCGGGCTCGGTAGATCAGACTGCCGAACAGGACAAGTAGCAATGCCAGGCCGGCTACGGCGACAGCACCCCAGGCGATCAAGAGCCGATAGCGCGCTGCCCATATCACAAGTCCACCAGGCGGTTTGACCACCGAGATGTTGACCGGCAGGGCAAGGCTGCGGCCAGTCAACCCCAGGCTATCGGTGGCTTCGACTTGTAAGATGTGTTGGCCGCTCGCAGTGTAGGGGCGCAGATCCCAGGTGAATTGGTCTAGGGCGCCGTCGGTGTTTTCGGCCGCCACCTGGCCATCCACGTAGAAGACGGTGCGGACGATCGGGCGTGGGTGACCGTCGGGAAATTCGAAGAGGACTTGAACCAATTGTTCCTCTGGCAGGAGCCGTTCTGTGTTGTAGGGATCTTCAGCGGGGGGACGACGTTCGATCGGGTCGGGGAGAGCGATCAGGATCGGGTTGGGAGGTTGTACGTTGAGGCCGATCACGACCGGGGTGGAGGTGAGACGGGTCCCGTTGGGGAGGGTGACTTCCACCGCTAGGGCGTGATCGCCAGAGGTGTTTAGGGCTGAGTGGTAGGTCAGTTGGTAGGTTCGACGGAGAGGGGCGAAGTAGATCTCTGGATCGGGCAGGGCCTCGCGCCCTGAGAAGGTGATGAAGTCTCCGCCGGTTTGGACAGCTAGGTTGCGCAGCAGCAGGGCGCTGTTGTGGGCGAAGTAGAGTTCGTTGTCCACCAGCCAGATGAACAGGCGGGTGCGGGTCTGTTGGGCTCGTTGGCGAATGACTTCTAGGGTGTCTTCTAGATTGGGGTCTTCTAGATGAGGGGTGATGAACAGGACGGCGCGCTTCATGCCTGGCTGTGGGGTGGCCGCCAGGGCAATGTCTAGGGTGATGGCTAGGGATTGGATGTTGGGTCGGGTGGCGCGGAAGTTGGGTTGGAAGGCGGTTAGGGTGGACAGCCACGATTGGGGGGTGGTGTGGGCGATCAGGGGGCCGATGATCGAGACCAAACTCAGGTCGTCGGTCTCCGCGGCTTGGGCACGCGCTTGTGCCCATTCGCTCAAGGCTTGCTGGATTTTTTGGTAGCGCGTGATCCCTTGGCTGTCGCGCAGGCCCAGCGCCGGCCCGGGGTTGATGCCGATGGCGATCTGGGCTCCGAGGGGTTGTTCGATGAGTGTTTGCACCGGTCGCGGGACGCCGTTTTCTAGCACGGTCACGTCTTGGGCCTGGAGTCCGCCGACGAATTGGCCGGCTGCGTCGTACACGTCGAGCAGCAAGGAGAGGGTGGGGAAGTTGGAGGTCTGTGGTGCGTGGATCTCGGCGTAGGCGGCCGATTGGGCCAACGCCGGGCCGGCGAGGAGGGAGAGCAATACGAGAAACCAGCAGGCGCTCGCGGCCGCGACCACTATCTGGGCCGAGTAGAGGACTAGGGTCTTTGGTGGGGATGAAGGTGTTGAGGCGCTTGGCTTCACCTTGGCGATCTCCGAATTTATTCCCACTCAATGGTAGCGGGGGGCTTGCTGGTAATGTCGTAGACGACGCGGTTGATCCCAGCGACTTCGTTCACGATTCGGTTGGCAATGCGCGCTAGCAGGTCGTGAGGCAGGTGTGCCCAATCGGCGGTCATGAAATCCTCGGTGGTCACAGCGCGAATGGCAGCCACTTCCTGGTAGGTGCGTTGGTCGCCCATCACGCCCACCGAACGCACGGGCAGCAGCACTACAAACGCCTGGGCCAGGGGAGCACCTTTGCCTAGAAACCCAGCGCGGGACAGTTCCTCGAGCAGGATCGAATCGGCCGCCCGCAGGCGTTCCAAACGCTCGCGCGTGATCTCCCCTACGCAGCGCACGGTCAAGCCTGGACCCGGGAAGGGCTGCCGCCAAATCAGCGATTCTGGCAGCCCGAGCGCTTCGCCTACGGCGCGCACCTCATCCTTGAACAGGTAACGCAGGGGTTCTACCAGCTCGAACAATAAATCCGGTGGCAGCCCGCCCACGTTGTGATGGGTTTTGATCCGTTCGGCTTTGCTGCGATCGGGGGCCGAGGACTCGACCACGTCGGGGTAGATCGTTCCTTGGACTAAGAAGCGGGGCTGGCCCACTTGGCGCGCCTGCCGCTCGAAGACCCGGATAAACTTCTCGCCCACGATGCGCCGCTTTTGTTCTGGGTCTGTGATCCCCTGCAGGGCGGCCAGGAATTCTTCAGCGGCGTCCACGGTGATCAGTTCGACGTGCAGGGTTTGACGAAAGGCGGCCACCACTTGTTCTCGTTCGCCGCGGCGCAGGAGGCCAGTGTCGACGAACACGGCCGCCAGTTGGTCGCCCACTGCTTTGTGGACCAAGGCCGCCGCCACCGATGAATCCACTCCGCCGGAAACTGCTGCCAAGACGCGCTCGCTGCCCACCTGAGCACGAATGCGCTGGACGGCCTCCTCGATGATCGAAGCCGGGGTCCATTCTGGCTTGGCGCCGCAGATGTTGAGGACGAAGTATTTGAGCAGTTCTCGGCCGTTTGGGGTGTGATGGACTTCGGGGTGGAATTGAACGCCAAAGTAGTTGCGCTGAAAGTCCCCCATGGCGGCATAGGGGCTGTTATCGGAACGTGCCAGGGCCACGAAGTCCGACGGTAGGCGGCTGATTCGGTCGCCGTGCGACATCCAGACCAGGGAGAGTGGCTCGATGAGGGGCGTGGCGACCAACGGTTCGATGTGGGCCGGCCCGTATTCGCGTTGCGCTGAGGGGTCCACCTGTCCACCCAGGGCGTGGGCGAGGGCCTGCATGCCGTAGCAGATGCCCAAGATGGGCCGGCCGCTCTCGAAGACGAAGGGGGGAATGGAGGGCGCGCCTTCTTCGTACACCGAGCGCGGCCCGCCGGAGAGAATGAATCCCTTGGGATGAATGGCAAGGACCCGCTCCGCTGGCGCATCCCAAGGAAACAGCTCGCAATACACATGCATCTCCCGCAAGCGGCGGGCGATCAGCTGGGCGTATTGCGAACCGAAGTCGAGAATAGCAATTGAATCCGCCATACTCGGGTCGCTCTATTCATGGGGAACGGCCATCCTGACCTACCATCCTTCTGCCAGCCGAGCTGCGTGTTTTTCGGGCAGGCCCAGTTCGCGAATGCGTTTTTGGACGGCGGCGATGTCGTAAGGCGCACGGCGCGGCTCCCAGGTGTGGGCCTCGGGGTCGTAAATGGCATAGGCAGCGCGTGGGTCGCGATCGCGCGGCTGGCCCACTGAGCCGGGGTTGAAGATGGCGCGCGGCGTCATGGGAAGACTTTCGCCCGGTCGAGGGACGATCATGCTGATGCGATTCCGTTCTTGATCCAGTTGAAAGATGCCCTGAAAGTGGGAGTGTCCCACGAAGCAGAACGGGGTGTCAAAGTAGTCCAGATTGATGCGGGCCGTTAGCGTGTTCAGGATGTATTCCCAAATTGGGTCGCGGGGTGAGCCGTGGACTAGGGTCACCTCGCCGCGCACCAATGCCGTTTTCGGCAGGGAGCGGAGGAAGGCCATGCTTTCCGTGGTCAGCGATCGAGTCTGCCACATCAAGGCATGGCGCGCCTCGCCATTGAAGACCGAGAGCGGCATTTGTCCTAGGACGGCTACGTCGTGGTTCCCCATCAGGCAGATCAGGTTGGGCAGGTTGCGCAGGGTTTCGATGCATTCGTTTGGGTCTGGGCCATAGCCGACCACATCTCCCAAGCACCAGACTTCATCCACGGGGCCGGCATCGTTTAAGACGGCCTGCAACGCTTCATAATTGGCATGAATATCGGAAAGGACCAGGATGCGCATCATGTCTCCAACAGCGCAAGGACACGCTTGATGATGATTTCTGCCACTTCAGCTTTGCTCATCAAGGGCAGGCTCTCTTGGGTGCCATCAGCCGCAAGCAAGGTGACGCGATTGGTGTCCACGTTGAAACCGGCGTCGGGGGCAGTGATGTCGTTGGCGACGATCAGGTCGATCTGTTTGCTGTGGAGTTTTTCGAGGGCGTTCTCAATCAGGTTTTGGGATTCGGCAGCGAATCCTACCACAACAAGCGGACGTTTCGTCTCTGACCGAGCGCGGGCCACCGTACCCAGGATGTCTTCTGTGGTCTCGAGGACGATCAGCGATGCCGGCGCGTCCGGAGTTCGGCTAGGTTTCTTGATTTTTTCGCTAGCCGCCTGTTGCGGGCGAAAGTCGGCTACGGCAGCGGCCATGAGGAGCACATCGGTGGAGGGCAGTTCGGTGAGCACCGCCTGAAGCATCTGTTGGGCGGTCTCCACGGGGATCAGGCGGGCGCCGACCGGCGGGGTGAGGGCAGTGGGCGCGCTGATCAGGGTGACCTGGGCGCCGGCATCGAGAGCGGCCTGGGCCAGGGCGTAGCCTTGTTTGCCAGAGGATCGGTTGGTCAGCACGCGCACCGGGTCGAGCGGCTCCTGCGTCCCGCCGGCGGTGACCAGGACTGATCGGCCGGCCAGGGGCCCGTTGCGTCCCAGGACCAACCGCAAATGTCCCAGGATCTCGGCCGGCTCTACCATACGCCCCTTGCCAACCAGGCCGGAGGCCAGGTGCCCTTCCGCCGGCCCGATCACCACTGCGCCTCGCTTGCGTAACGTTTCTAGATTGGCTTGAGTGGCCGGCGCTTCGTACATGCCGCCGTCCATGGCCGGGGCCAACACCAGAGGGCCGCGATAGGCTAAAGCGGTGATGGTCAAGAGGGAATCGGCTAGTCCGTGGGCTAGCTTGGCCAGCGTGTGGGCCGTGCACGGCGCAATCACCAGCAGGTCGGCTTGATCGGCTAGACCGACATGGAGGACATGAGCCTCACCACCCCATAGATCGGCGTCGGTGTATGCACGGCGTCCGGTAACCGATTGGAAGGTGAGCGGCGTGATAAACTTCTCGGCGCCAGGGGTCAAGATCACATCCACATGCGCCCCCGCCTGGGTCAGTTTGGAGGCTAGATCGGCTGATTTGTAGGCAGCGATCGAACCGCTAACCCCGAGCAAAATGCGTTTGTCATGAAAGATGGACATGCTTTGATTATACTGCGTTAAGGGGCTATCAAATTGCCGGGAGGGTGCTCTAAAAAACGCTACTCTGTTCTTGCCATGCAGCCTTCCTTCAGCCAATAGTCGCCTTCTTCCCTACCATGACCACCATACCACCCGCTCATCGGTATACGCCGTCCCCAAGCGCACCCTAAGCAACCCCCGTCCGGGAGCGGCTAAATTATGGGTTGATAAACTGAAACATATGAGCGGGATAGTTCGGAAAACGCTGCTTGCGCCATGGACGGCAGTGGAAGCAGTACAGAAAAATCTTCCAGGCTGCCTTCCAGGCTTCTGGACCACGCGAAAAACAGCGCGAGCGTCGCGCCAGGCAAGCGAGATCCTGGCCTAACTTGGCGTTCTTCCCTTCGGGGTCGGCCTGTGCTTGGGATCCGGCCTCCACCCCGCCGTGCAACGTGAGCCGCATGGGAACCCAACACGTAGACCATAGAGCCTCCCCGTGTCTTTGTGTCTCGGTGTGAAAAAATCCCCTTTTTATCCACTCCCGGCCCGTTGCCGCAGCCCGCAATCACTCGGAGGTTGAAAAATAAGCCCTGATCAGGTCGGAGAAATCACGGGCACTGTGCTGGCGCGCTACTTGAAAGAAATTGCGGGCCGTAGCGCGGCCATAGGCCATCTGACGAGCGTAGTCTTTCAAAAAAGCCAAAAACGCCTTATCGCCCATGCGGATGCGCAGCTTCTCCAAGAACAGCGCTCCGTTGAAATACACGGCATCGGTATAGTCGCGGAACGAACCGCCATTGTAAATGGTGGCATCCACCCAGCCGCGCGGGTTGAAATAGGTCACGCGGAAGCGCCACCACCAGTCGAGCAGGCCGGGGTTGGTGTACTCAAAAAAGATGCGTTCGCTGTACACGGCAAGCGCTTCATCCAGCCAGGGCTCCAAGGCCTGGTCGTTGCCCACCAAGCCAAACCACCAGTTGTGGGCGATCTCGTGCACGCCGATCACCACCAGGTTGTTCCTGGAACCGCCGTTGTAGGTGGCGTAGAAATTGCTGCTCAAGAAGGCTAGGCCGTCGAACTCCTGACCGTCGCTGTGTTCGGTCTCCACCACGTTCAACACAGGATAGGGGTAGGGAGCGAACAGCGGCTCGAACAAGCCAAGCGCTTGGGTGGCCACGTAGGCGATCTTCTCGCCGGCCGCCTTGTGCTCCGCAAAGAAATATGAGCGAACCACCGTGGAACGGACTGCCGTCTCACGGACCAGAAAGCGGCGGCTCATGGAGAGCGCAAAGGTGCGCGCCCCATCCAGGCGATAGCGCGTCCATTCGCCGTGGGCTTCGGCCAGGGCCGGCGCTGCCACCATCGGCGCGGCAGCCGGCTCGGTAAAACGGAGGTAGACCTCGTAGTTCGCCCAATCGTAGACCAGATGCTCGCCCCAGGGCATAGGGTCGTGCAATAACCAGCCGCTTGCCGTATCATAGG
This sequence comes from uncultured Anaerolineae bacterium, assembly GCA_937120535.1. Taxonomy (GTDB): domain Bacteria; phylum Chloroflexota; class Anaerolineae; order Anaerolineales; family Villigracilaceae; genus Denitrolinea. The sequence continues at coordinate 15,040 of CAKZJX010000022.1, read as the reverse complement.
GCACGATAAAAGGATACCAGTCGGTCAGGTTGATCTGATCGGCGGTCCAACCGAAGATGTCGTCATAGCGCTTAGGCGGCAAGGCCAGCTCGTATTGGAGCACCAGCTCCACCTGGCGGCCCGCCGGCAGGGGCAAAGCCAAGGGAACGATGAGACGATGAGAGTCCAGGAGATAGTCGGAGACAGGCATTCCCGCCAGCGAGAGGGCGATCAGCTTGAAGGCCCCGTCGTAGCGCATCGGCTCTACCGCCAGCACCAGCTCACTGAGCGGAACCCCACTCAGGTTGGGGTAGACAATCGCTTGGTCTACCCAGACGCGGCGGGCATCATAATCCACGGTGACGTAGAGCAGGTAGGACGGGCGCTCTGGCAGGGATGCCGGTGAGGAGAAAGTGGGAGAAGGAGAGGCTAGAGGCAAGGGAGCAGCTGGGGAGGGGGAAGCAGTCGGGGAGGTCGGGGAGGGCGTGGCCGAGGGAAGAGGATGCGTCGGGGTGGAGGTGGCCGGCTGAAAGGGAGTTGGAAGTGGAACGTTCGGGCCTCCCCTTTCTATTCGGAAGGGGACACGGAAGGGAGCGGTCGGAGTCGCCGCAGGAGCAGGAAGCCCACATGTCATAAAAAGCGCTATCAGGCCGACTATCCATAGCCTGCCACAGCGGAAGGGGAAGCACTCAAGCATGTCAGTAGGAGTTCTGGAAGTATTGGCTGATCAGGTCGGACAGGTCGGCATCGGTATGCCGGCGCAGGATGCGGAAGAAATCCTGCGAGGTGGCGATGCGGCCGCGCATTTGGGAGAGGTAATCTTGCAAGAAGGCAAAGAAGACCGGTTCGCCCAAGCGTAGCCGCAGGTCTTGGAGGAAGCGGGCGCCGTTGAGGTAGACTTTGTTCCAGTAGGGGCGTTGTCCGTCGCCCTCGTAGATGCGGACGTCCACTTGATTGCTGGGCTGATAGCGGTCGAAGCGGTAGAACCACCACCATTCTCCCAAAACTTCTGGCTGTACCGTCTCGTAGTAGACGATCTCGCTAAAGGTCGCCAGGGATTCGTCTAACCACGGCTCGAGGGCCTGATTGTTCCCGACCTGCTCGAACCACCATTGGTGGGCGGTTTCGTGCACCGAGACGGCGATCAGATGATTGCGCAGGGTTCCGTCGTAATTGTTGTAGATGCCTTTGCTGTGGAAGTAGAAGGCGGAGAACTCCATGCCGTCGTTGAAGTCTCCCTGGACGACGGTCAGGGTTTTGTGAGGATAGGGTCCGAAGCGCTGGGAATAGATTTGAAGGGCCTGGGCGGTAGCGTCGAGCACGGCGCGGGCCGGCACTTCGTAGGGGGCGAAGTAGTAGCTGGAAACGGTCACTCCATCCACGACGGTAGACACTACCCGAAAGTCGAGCGCGAACGATAAGGCGAACGTCCGCCCCGCTTCCAAGCGGAACCGGCGCGTGTTCGGTGAACCCGATTCGATCTCCTCTCCGCTGGCGGCGATCACCGGGCTCAAGCCGTCGGTGAAGGTCACTATCACGTCGAAGTCGGACGCTTCGTAGGTGAGATGTTCGCCGTAATACCAGGGGTTGTTCAAGATCCAGCCTCGGCCAGGGAGGTAGGGCACGATGAAGGGATACCAATCTACCAGGTTGATCTGGGCGGCGGTATAGCCGTAGATTTGGGAACACAGGCTGTCCTGGTTGCGGAAGTTTTCAACCACCGGCAGGATCAGGCTAAAGTCGATCTCCACGGTCACCTGTTGGCCGGGAGGCAATGGTTGAGGCAGGGGAAGCTGCAGGCGCTGGCGAACGTAGGCCTGGACGTGGTCGGGCTCGAAACGGTAGTCGGTGATCGGGACGCCGTTGACGGCGATGGCGTTGAGCGCGAAACTGCGCGGACAGGTGGGGACAACAGCTAGTAACAGGTCGGTCAACACGTCGGGGCTGTTGTTGGTGTAACGGATGGTCTCAACGACACGGGCGGTTTTGTGGGCGTAGCTGAGGCGTAGGTTCAGGGTGTAGTGAGGGCGTTGGGGGGGCGGGATCGGTGTGGGTGTTGGGGAGGGGGTTGGCAGAGGGGGTTCGGGGGTGGGGAAAGAGGTCGCCGTGGGCAAAGGCGGGGCATCCGTCGGCGATGGCAGAGAAGGGGAACAAGCGGTTAGCAAGAGCAGGATGAGCAGAGAGAGACGAGCAAGCATAGGCGCAGATCGAGAGGAGAAAAAGCTCCCGCTAGGATACCAAGATCGACAGGGTCTTACAGGCATGGAGCCCATCGAGTTTGGGCAGGAAGGCCTGGCAAGTGGGTTAGTGTTTAGACATGAGGCAGGAAGTGAAAGGTGTCAGGCAGGTTGGTTGGCTATTTGGCCAACAGGACAATGGTGACGCCTTCACCCCCTTGATTGGGAGCGGCTTCTTCAAAGGAGCGCACGTAGGGGTGATGGCGTAGGGCTTGGCGCACAGCGGTGCGCAGTTTGCCGGTCCCTTTGCCGTGGACGATGCGCACGAACGGCAGGCCGGCTAGGTAGGCTTTCTCGAGGTGGCGCTCGAGGGTTTGCAGGGCATCGTCCACCATCATGCCGCGCAGGTTGAGTTCCAGGCCGGGGGAGGAGACGGCAGAGGCGACGATCGAGGGGCCGGATGGCTGCGTCGAAGCAGGAGCAACGGGGCCGGCGCTTGTCCGCTCCAGCTCGGTCCATCGCGCCCGCACCCGCAAGCTGCCGATCTGCACTTCTGCATCCGATTCGCCCACCGCCGTCACGACGCCTTCAGCGTTGAGGGTTTTCACTCGAACGCGCTCGCCCGGGCGCAACAGCTCGGTCGGCAGAGGCGGTTCTAGGGCCGGCCGGCGCTCTAGCGGCGCTTCCACCTGGGCCTCTAGGGTTTGCAGGTCTTTTTCCACGGCCTGGATCGCTTCCAGAGGCTGGGCAGCCCGCTTCAGGCGGCGCTTGAGGGTTTCGAGGTTTCGGCGCAGCACCGCCACTTCCAGTTCGCCTTCGGCGCGGGCGCGGGCTAGGGTCTGTCGGCGCTCTTCTTCGATCTGCTCCAAGCGCGCCGCTAATTCACGGGTCTTAGCCTCTAGCTGGGTGCGCTCGCGTTCTAGGGCTTGGCGTTCGAGCGCCAAGCGGTCGCGCTCCTTGCGGATGTCGTCCAGCAACTTATCCACACGGCGATCGGCGGGGTGGATATCGCTGTGGGCGGCGGCGACAATTTCTGGGTCCAGGCCGAGCCGCTGGGCGATGGCAATAGCATGGGAGCGGCCAGGCAGGCCGATGGTCAGTTGATAGGTTGGGCGCAGGGTTTCTAGGTCGAATTCCACCGAGGCGTTGACCACGCCCGAAGTGGCATGGGCGAAAGCCTTGAGTTCGGGGTGATGGGTGGTGACTAGGGTGGTGATGCCACGCTGCAGCAGGTGGTTGAGGATGGCCCGTGCCAGGGCCGCCCCTTCTTGGGGGTCGGTGCCGGCGCCCAGCTCATCCAAGACGATCAACGATCGATGGTCGGCCTCCTTTAGGATGCGAATGATGTTGCTGATGTGGCCGCTAAAGGTGCTGAGCGATTGCTGGATGGATTGTTCATCGCCGATGTCGGCATAGACAGCGTGGAAGAGGCTGAGTTCGGAGCCGCTCTGGGCTGGGATATGTAGCCCGCTTTGGGCCATCAGGATCAGCAGGCCAACGGTTTTGAGCGCCACGGTCTTGCCGCCTGTGTTGGGGCCGGTGATCACCACGGCGCGAACGCCCTGTGGCAAGTAGAAGTCAATCGGAACGACGGTCTCTGGATCGAGCAGGGGATGGCGAGCCTGGATCAGCCGCAGCACAGGAAAGGGGAAGGCGGCCTCGGCCGGCCCGCGCTGGCGGGAGGGGTGGATCGGCTTGCGGATCAGCGGTTCGCTGGCGCGCAGGGCCTCGGCATATTTGGCTCGAGCAAAGGCCAGGTCGAGGTGGGCCAGGGCCTCCACGCCGGTCGAGATCGCCACGGCGTGTTGGGCGACGTGGGCTGAAAGCTCGGCCAGGATGCGCTGTTCCTCGTCGCGCTCGTGAAGTTGGAGCTGACGCAGTTCATTGTTGGCTTCCACCACCGGCAGGGGCTCGATGAACAGCGTAGCGCCGCTGGCCGATTGGTCGTGGACGATGGCCGGAATGCGTCCTTTGAACTCGGCGCGCAGGGGGATGACGTAGCGTCCATCGCGCTGGGTGATCAGCGCCTCTTGCAAGAAGGGTGCAGTTTGGGGATCGGTGAGATAGCGTTGGAGGCGGGCCATCAGGCGATCGTGGGCCTGGCGAATCTGGTGGCGCAAGGAAGCCAGGCGAGGCGAGGCCGAGTCCAAGATCTCGCCCCGATCGGAAAGGGCGCGCGAGATGGCATCCACCAGGCCATAGGTGTCGGGCAACCGGCGAGCGATCTCGGCCAGGCGGGGATAGAAGTCGTCCCTCCCTTTGCCCATGCGTTCAAACAGCCGCTTGAGTTGACGAGCGACGATCAGGGTCGATCGGATCTCCAGCAAGCGGCGCGGCTCCAGCACACCGCCGCGGCTTGCCAGGTCCACCGCCGGCCGCACGTCGTGGGCGCCGCCCACGTCCACCGGGTGAACGGCGAGCAGGCGTCGGGCTTCGGTGGTCTCGGCCAGTCGACGCGTGACCTCTTGGGGGTCCACTGCGGGTTGCAAGGCGCGTGCCAGCATTGCCGAGGCCGAGAAGGCGCAGTAGCCGGCCAAATTCTCGAGGATGAGCGGATATTCTAAGAAGGTGAGCGATTTCGGATCCATAGATGATGGCTATTATAGCCGCGTCGCCGGCCGATTGCCGACCCCAGCACTCGGGAGGAGAGGGCTCAGGCCGGCCCGCTGGCCCCTTCGGCCAGTTCCTTCAAGGTGCGCAAGCGATCGCGCGTGCCCAGGGCGATGATGAGGGAATTGGGCTGCAAAACCGTCTCTGGACCGGGTGGACAGAAAACGCCGTTCGTGCTACGGCAAGCCAACACGGTCACCCCCAAGCGGCGACCCAACTCCACCTCATGAACCGTCTTGCCGACCAGGGGCGAAGTAGAGGCGATCTCCACCTGCTCTAAAAGCAGCTCCAGGCCGCCGGCGTGAGATACTTCGTCTAGGAAATCGGCCACGTTGGGGCGCATAAGCATGGTGACCATGCGTTTGCCGCTGATCCGATAAGGCAAGATGGTGCGATCGGCGCCGGCCCGCCGCAGCTTCGGTTCGGAGTCTTCGTAGTTGGCGCGGGCTACAATGAACAAGTTAGAGTTCAGCTCGCGCGCCGTGAGCACGATAAACACGTTCTCGGCATCTGAAGCCACCGCTGCCACCACCGCCCGCGCCCGTTGGATCCCTACTTCTAGCAAGATCCGCTCATTGGCGGCGTTGCCCACCATGGCCAGGTAGCCTTTGCGTTCTGCATGAGCCACGCGATCGGGGTCAATATCCAAGACGACGAATGGGAGGCCTTCGGCGGCCAATTCTTCGGCCACATGCCGGCCCACCCGCCCGAAGCCACAAACGATGACGTGATCCTTCAACTCGGCCAACATACGCCTCTTCCGTTGTAGTCGCACATGGTCTTGCCAATATCCTGAGAAAAAGAAATCTACCACCGCCCCCAAGGTAAAGGCGGCTAGCCCACCGCCGGAGAGGATCAAGACGATGGTAAACGCCCGCCCCATCGACGAAAGTGGATCCACTTCTCCAAACCCCACTGTGCTGATGGTGATCACGGTCATATAGAAGGCGTCGAGCAAGCTCATGCCCTCTAGCCAACGATACCCTGCTGTGCCTACGATCAACAAGATCGACAGGATGAGCAAGGCCAAGAGCATGCGACGCAGAAAGTGGGCCGGCTCGTCCAGCGGTTTGGGCGAAAACTTGGGGGGCTTGGGATCGGTCATGGCTCGAGAGAATGGGGCGGGGTCTTCGGCTCCTGCGGACGATAATTATATCCTCTCGTTAGAGAATCGCTGGACATGAGAACACTGTGTAGTGAAGAAATGTGACAGCCTGGTGCGCGGCAAGTTCATCCAGACGAAATTCCAGGCGCTCGGCCCGTTTGTGCGCCCCGGTCTGCCGGACATCCGCATGTTCTTGATCATTGTGAAGGACATGTATCGCAAGGTGGGCAAGCGCAAACCGCGTTGGAAACGCCGCAAGCCGCCTACTGTGATTGGGGCTTGCTCCACGGACCGCCTGTCCCGACCCGCTGGTGGCGCGGCGCAAGACGCTGGTCATTCCACCCCCTCTGGCGAGGATCTCGCGCCGCCTCCTGGGGCAGCCCGCAACTTCAGGCGTTCGGACACGAATCCAGACAACTGGCTCAAACGAGAAGCTTTCCTCTTCGGTTTCGTCAATTCTGTCGTGCTCAACACTCGAATCGAAGCAAAAAAGGGCGCTTTTGACACCCTTTTTTGTCTTGCTTTGCTTGCCACGCTTTGCTCAAAGGACCAAAGTCAAGGAAAGTGAATGCAAGTCATGGATCCTCAAGGAGTGAGGTGATGTTGAAGTAAGCATACTTAAAAACCCCTGCTTGCGCAAGGAGGAGATAGAGATTTATGCTGTTTGGGGCAGCAAGATTCACTGGGCTGTGGCAAGGTGTGCGAAGCGTCTCAGCAGGTCAGCCAGACGGGCCTCGTGCAGGCCGTTCAGGACGATTTCCGCTGCGCCGACGCGCTCGATCGGGCCGATGCCCAGGGTGCGGAATCCGCCCGCCCGCGCGGCTTCGATCCCTGCCGCGGCGTCTTCGACGACCACACATTCGGGCGGCGTCAGGTTCAGGGCGCGGGCGGCGAACAGGAACAGGTCGGGGGCCGGCTTTTGGCGCGTCACGCTTGTGACCATCGGCCACGGCGTCCAGCAGCGGGGCGATGCCCAGCCGGGCGATGACCTGATGGGCATTCTTGCTGGCCGAGCCGACGGCAATCTTTAGGCCGGCAGCGCGCACTTCGAGCAGAAACTCACGCGCCCCGGGGAGCAGGTCGCGGGAGGTGATTTGGTCAATGTACCCGTTATAGTATCTATTCTTGCGCTCCATGAATTCCTGCAGTTGCTCTTCGGGATAGGAGCGCCCTTTGAGCAGCAGGAGCAGCGACTTGCGGCGTGGAATGCCGCGCAGGGCTTCGTTTTCCTGACGATCGAAGGGAATGCCGAGTTCGTCGGCCAGGCGCTTCCAGGCCAGGAAGTGGTATTCGGCGGTGTCGGTCAGCACGCCGTCCAGGTCGAAGATAAATCCACGAATAGTCATCTTTGCCTCTGTAGGATGTTTTCTCAGCACACACGGCGGGAAACGCTGCTCCCGTGTTTGCCGGTGGAGAAAAAACGTCACGCAGCGGGGAGGTCCACAACCTGTTGCTGGCCGCGATAGAAGAATCGAAACGAGACGCGCTTCCAGGCGGAGGGCAGACGCGGCTGGAGCGTCCAGCCGTCCTGGTCCAGGCGTAAGCCGCAAAAGCCGAAGACAACCGCCTGCCAGATGCCGCCCGCCGATGCGGCGTGGATTCCGTCGCCGGCGTTGCCGCGCACATCGTACAAGTCGGCACCGGCGGTTGCCATTTCTGCGCGCCCAACCCTGGTGGTTGAACAGGCGAGTCAACCTCACAATATTGGTCAGCGAATTGAGCTGCTTAATTTGCCGGTTGTGTTGGGGCGTGATTTGCCGCAACTGCTTGGCGAAGCGGACGTTTCGCGCCGTCATGTCGAAATCCGCTTCGAGCCGGCCACTGCCCAATTCACCGTGATAGATCTTGGAAGCACCAACGGAACATTCCTGGAAAGCGGCGCAATTCCCCCCAACATTCCCTGCGACCTGCCGCGCGGCAGCCGCCTGCGCCTGGGGCCAAAGGTGGTGTTGCGGCTGGAGGGCTGATGAGTAGACTGGTTTGTTCTGCATTAGGATTTGGGCACAGCCCCTGCTTGCGTTGTAATAAAAAGTGCGTGAAACAAGCGGGGGATATATATTTATGGTCGTTTTTTAAACTTTGACCATAACCAGGCACCCAGGATGAGCAGCAATCCGAGGCCGATGCCCCAAAATGGCGGCATCCTGGAGGCAGGAGGCGAGACAAGCGGCGCGGGTGCGGCAAGCGGCGTGGCTAATGCGGCAGTGAAGGTGGGTGCTGGGGTGTGAGAGGGGGTGATGGTGAGTGGTGTGCTTGCGGTGAAGGTGGGGTTGGGAGCAAAGGAGGGCAGAACCGGAGTAGGCTGCGGTTGATAAACTGCGTTCACATCGGCAATCTCTGGTTGGAGTAGCTCGCCGGGAGCGAAGACATCGAGTAAACCATTAAAGATGACAAACCCATTGTTGCTTCCAAGCATGCGTTCTGCAAAGCGCAAATCGAGCACAAAGATGCCATTCTCACCCAGTACACGCGCGCCCTCGCTGCTGATTTCAAGCGCGGTGTTGGCGTTTAGGCCAATGGCGGGCAGGGTGGGATGGTTGTAGGCCAGTGCGAATAGCCGTCCAAACCGTTTGTCATCAAGCAATTGAGGTTGAAGTGTGATGGAAAGGAGATTGATGCCAGGTTTGATTTCGGTTTTACCTTGTAAGAATGAACGTTGAACGGCAATTTCTTCCTGTTCAGAATCGCCAGCGGGGGTAGGCGGGTGCGCGGCGTAGAAACTTCCTAACAGGGTGGCGGCCGCATTATCTGCCAGGATGGGTTTGCCAGCCAGCCAGGGCGCGCGCAGCCATTCGGGCGGGGTCATTTTCGAGGCGTCGCGTCCAACCAGCACCAAGCCGGTCACTGTTTCGAGGTTTGCTTCGGCGTTGCCAACGGTTGCTTTGGCGCCCAGTTTGGCGAGAGCATCGGCATAGCGTTGGGCGGTGCGTTCATTGGCGGTGGCCGAGGCGCCGCCATCGGCGATGACCAACAGGATGGCGTTTTTTCCACCGGCTAATTCCACAAACCGCTTCAGGATGGAATTTCCTTCGAGCGTGTTGGAAAGGTCTCCAGCCAGAATGAGCGTGCCGGCACCTTGCGGCGGGGTGAGGCTCTCAAATGAGCGTTCCAACCTTTGGAGAGCCGGGTATGATTGGTTGCCTGCCTGCCCGGTGCGGGTTTTCAGGTCATAGGAAAACTCACCCGGAGAGAGCAGGTTGACCAAAATGTTGCGGGTGCTGAGCAGCGGCGGACGGTTTTCGGATAGAGAGACGTAGCGCACAGCATCGGCGGCGTGATAGGTCTCGGCGTCCAGCACGGTGATGGTGTATAGTCCGAAAACATCGCGCAGGCGGTTGCCTTCTACGACCACACCGGTATAGGCATCGATACCAATCCCAAGATGGACAACATCAGGACGGGTGATGGCGTTAATCAACCGTCCCATGCGGGCGCGCTGATAAAAATGTTGGTCAATGACCGCTTCTTCGAGACCAAAAATTAACCCCCGTTTTTCTGAACCATTCCAGATATCAATTGCGCCCCAGAACAAGCTGCTTTCAGGGCCATAGTTGGTCTGGTAGGCTGCTAGCATCGTTTTTGACTGCATTCCGCCGCCGGCGCTTGTGCCGGCGATAATTGTGCCTTGCTCATAGAGTTCAGCCAGGCGCGCTTCTGCCGGCGTATTGGCGATGGCTTGCATCGCAATGGCCTGGTCTCCTCCTAAAATATACACCGCCGCAACATCGTTGCTCAATTGTGCTAATACGGTTGGGTCGGCAGCGTCGGTGCGGGTAAAAAGCGGAACCAGCAATACTTCACAGGCAAGAGAGGGGGGGGCATTGCGCTGGCACGCTCCTTCGACTTGCTTACGTCGTTCTTCCGCATCTTTCAAGTTTTGGTTGCGTTCTGCAGCGCTAATTTGCTCTGCATTGGTGGCGTAAGGCACAGGCAACACCAAAATTTTAACGATGTTGTTGTGAGCCCGGGTGATGGCCTGTTTGGCAAACCCGTTGTAAGTATCGGTATATCCACCGCCGATGGGCAAAAGCAAACCAGAGGGGGCTTTTTGCGCCTGTGCGGTGGCGAGGGTGATATTAAAAAGCGCAAAGAAGAACAGCAGTGCAGTCCACTTAATAAAAAAACGGGCTAAATAAGCCATGTTCAGGCCTCCTAGCGGGGAGTATGACGAGGGTCAAGTGCATCACGTAAGCCATCTCCGATGTAGTTGATTGAAATGACGACCAGGAAAATCATCATGCCGGGAAAGATGGCTGTCCAGGGGGCAGTGGTCATTTGACTTTGAGTGTTGGAAAGCATGTTGCCCCAGGTGGGGGTGGGCAACTGCACGCCAAAACCGAGGTAAGAGAGACCGCTCTCGCTGATGATTGCGCCCGACAAGCCGAGTGTGGCCGAGACGATGATGGGACTGGCTACATTCGGCAAAATGTGCTGAAAGAGAATGCGCCAATCGGAGCCGCCTAGCGCACGGCAGGCCTGCACAAATTCGCGTTCACGCAGGGCCAGGGTAGAGGCGCGCACCATGCGTGCTGTCCCCATCCAAGAGAGCGTTCCAATGACGAGCGCAATTGGAAAAAACGAACCGGCCTGCAGGTTGGGCAAATCGAGTGAGCGCAGGAACATTCCCAGCGCAATTAACACAAACAAACGCGGGATGGAGAGAAAAATTTCAGTCAGGCGCATCAACAAACTATCTATCCACCCCCCGTAATACCCAGAAAACAGGCCGATGAGCGACCCCAGCACGACAGAGACCGCCATTGCCAACATCCCAACTGTGAGCGAGATACGCCCGCCATACAAAATGCGCGTCCATAAATCTCGTCCCAAGTCATCTGTACCCATCCAGTGCGCAGCAGAAGGCGGCTGAAAACGATTGCGTAAATTTTGCTTCATGGGGTCTTGTGTTGCAAGGAGCGGTGCAAAAGCAATCAGCAACGAAATCAATCCCATGAGGAACAAGCTGAACATCGCCATAACATGCTTGCGGAACCGTCGCCAAAAGAGTTGCCAGGGTGATTGCGAAGCGGAGAGAGTAGGTGTCGTCATAATAATAAGTTATGAAAGGCGAATGCGAGGGTCAAGCGTTGCGTAAACGAAATCGACCAATAAGTTGGAAAGAATAATGAGCCCGGAGTAGATAATTAGGGTAGCCATCACCAGTGGATAATCGTTTTTAAGCGCAGCGGTAAAATATAACCTCCCGATGCCTGGCCAGGCAAAAATAGTTTCAGTAAACAGTGCGCCGCCGAACAAAGAGGGCAAATCTAAGCTGACCAGGGTTGCCATGGGGATAATTGCATTGCGAAAGGCGTGCTTAAAAATGACCTTCCATTCCCTTAACCCTTTGGCGCGGGCGGTGCGAATGTAATCTTCGTGAATGACATCCAGCATCGCTGAGCGCATGTAACGCATGTATTCAGCAGAGGAGACAAAGGTCAACATGCTGACGGGAAGAATGAGATGCCGAATGCGATCCCAAAGAGAAAAAGGCTCTCCCAGGGTATACATGCCTGCCCCTGGCAATAAGGGGTTGCCATCTGGGCCGCGCAAAAGAACTGCAAAAACGATGATGAGCAGCAATCCAAACCAAAATACCGGCAATGATTGTCCTGCAAAGGCCAGCGTGGTAAAAAAATGGTCGAACCAGGAATATTGCTTAATTGCTGAAAAAATTCCCAAAGGAATGGCAATTAGCAGGGTGCAAATTAACATTAAGCTCATGAGTAAAAGCGTATTGGGCAAACGGCTGCTTATTTCTTCAAGCACCGGGCGTTTAGAAACAAGCGATTTTCCCCAATCTCCTTGCAACAGACTGCCCAGCCATTTAACATAGCGCACGGGAATGGGGTCATCTAACCCAAGTTTGGCCCGAATGCGTGCCAAGTCTTCTGGGTTCATGTCTGATTTTTCGGCGTATACGGTCATAAATCCCCCTGGCACGGCCGAAATCAACCCAAATAAGATAAAGCTGACAACCAGCAGGGTAAGAATTGCTTGCGCGAATCGGCGAAGGAGATAGTTAATCATAGTTGAAATTTACGTCAGGACAGGCTGCATGATGTATAGTATTATGGCGCAGGATTTGCGCTATCAGCGCAAATCCTAGCAACCTTTGGTTGCGGCCCGCGAAGCGGCTGCGCTATGACCTGTCCTGACGTATTGCATAGAAGGAAGATTACTTGCTCAACCACCAATCTTGCGCTCCCCAGGCAAAATCTACAAAGCTGGGAGAGATGCGCAGGTTGCGAAATTCTTCGCGGTGTGCAGTGATAGAAAGCCGTTCGTAAAGGTAAATGCGTGGAATATCTTTGTTGATTTGTGCGGCTACTTTGCAGTAAAGTTCTTTTCGGGTTGCAAAGTCAGTTGTCACAGCGGCTTCGTCAATCCACTGGTCTACGTCTTGATTGATGTAACGGCTGAAATTGGCACCAGACCAGTCATTTTCCAGTGTTGGAATACGATAACTGGTATAGTTGCTGTAAAGGTGGCTATCAGGGTCAAGCCCAGGGCCGGTAGTGTACATAAGAATATCAAATTTACCCATATCGCGCAAGCCATCGCTTTCACCACCTGCAAAGAAGACATCAGATGGCAGGTTTTCAATCGTCAGCTCAATGCCCACTGCTTTGAGCATTTCTGCGAGCACTTGTTCGGTTTGTTCTCGCAGCAGATTTCCACTGGTCGAGTTGATTTTTAGGCTCAGGCGTAGGCCGTCTTTTTCACGAATGCCATCTGCGCCCACTTTCCAGCCGGCTTCTTCGAGCAAGGCTTTAGCTTTTTCGGGGTTAAATTCACTGGCCGGTTGCGGGCAGGCAAACGGACCGGCCGGAAGGACGGTGGTTCCTGGTTTGACGTTTTGGTAAAGTAAAGTATCGGCAATTTGCTGTTTGTCGATTGCATATTGAATTGCCTGGCGAACACGCAAATCAGACAAGATGGGATGCGGCGCAGCCGAGGGGTCTGCAGGAGCGCTGCCATCATTGATGCCGAAATTGAGCACAAGCAATTCATTTTCTCCGGTAACGGTTGCTGCGTATTTTACTTTCTGCAGGTTGGCAAGCGCGGGCAAATCGGCCTCAGTAACATCCCAAAGTGCGTGAATTTCGCCCGTGCCAAGCAGCTGAATTCCAACTTCTCGTGAAGGCAAAATGCGGATAATCACTTTATCCAAATAGGGTTTTCCCTCTTCGCGGTAGTATGGGTTTCGCACAAAGGTCAGATGGTCGCCGGGGGTCCATTCTTCTAGCACAAATGGGCCGGTTCCCCAGGGCTTTTGGTTATAGGCCCAGGTTTCCATTTCGTCCACAGTGCCTGCATCACGCGGAACAATGTAAGCAAACAGGCGCATGTAGGGGGCATAGACTTCTGAAAAAGTGGCTACCACGGTGTAGGGGTCGGGGCATTCGAGCATTTCGATATCCCGATAGCCTGAAGTGCTGACTTGTGAAAGGTCAGACATAACCCCTTCCAGGGTGAAGCGGACATCTTCACAGGTGAACTCGGCGCCATTCGAGAATTTGATGCCTTTGCGCAACTTCCAGGTGATAACCAGGCCATCTTCTGAAACGGTGGGCAATTCTTCAGCGAGAACGGCTTCGTACTCTCCGTTAGAATTAACTTGCACCAGACCTTCGACAAATAAGGACGTAACCGCATCTTCGATGGACGAAGAAGTCAACAAGGTATTGAGAATGGCTGGTTCTTGTGGCGTGCCGAAGATGAGTGTGCCGCCGCTGATTGGCGCGTTTGGGTCAACCGAGGCTTGGGCAGGGGGTTCTGTTGAACTGGATTGCGGAGCGGTTGAAGCAGGTGGCGCCGAGGTCGGGGTTGAGCTGCCGCAGGCGGAAAGCAAAAAGGCAATCAGCAGCATCAGAAACAAAAAAGCGTTGCGATTTCTCATTTTCTTCTCCTTTGAGTGATTTTTGGGCTTATTCAGCCAGAGATGGGGGTAAAGGAAGGATGGCTTTGGCGCTCGAACAGGCATAAGAACAGCCTGTGGTTAAGACATGAACGCGCAGGTTCGCTGCCGCAATGGGTTGTTGTCTTTCTACTTCAGCAATATTCGACCCCTGCATCTCACGTCCATCGACAATGGTGATGGCGCCTGATCCAAGAACGTGGATGGTTTCTTCGTTTTCAATAATGGCTGCTGTGTCTTCATCAAGACCAATCCCTAAAATGCCGGGATGTGCGCTCACGGCGTAAATGAGACGCCCTAATCGGTCTCGCTGGCGAAAATGCTGGTCAAAGACGAAACGGTCGGTGAATCCCAGGCCAGGAGCAATCTGCACAATTCTCTCGCGTGGGGTTGGTCCCTCCTTTCCGTAGGCAATCATGGTTTTGGAAAGTACCGAAGCGCCTGCGCTGCTGCCGGCAACAATGCAGCCTTGTTGATAAGCGCGCTGTAATGCTTGTTCCAGGCGGGTGCCGCCCAGCAATTGCGTAATGCGCAGTTGCGCGCCGCCACAGAAGAAAATTCCACTTGCTTGTTCAACGGCTTTCAAATTTTCTGCGCTATCGGCCTCATTCCGTTGGCGAAACTCCAACGAGATAGCGGTTTTAGCGCCCAGCTCTAAACATTGTCGCACATAGTCTGGGCCGGTTTGGGCTAAAACAGAAGCCTGAGGAAAGATGACAATGCGCGCTTGCTCTGCGCCAGCACGGGTGATAAATTCTTGCAGAATGCGAGGATGTTCTTTGTCGATGGAGCCACCGACAGGTATCAGGATTTTCATGACTGAACGCTTACTCTCTTTGCGCAAGAAGATGATTCAAATAGCGCGCAGTGGATAGGATATGGTTGCGCATGGCTTCTTCTGCCTGGTCTGGCTGATGGTTTTGGAGCGATTGCAAAATTGTGCGATGTTCAAGAGCATCGACTTCATCTTTGGCTGGCAAGGGCTGGCTGGCCGTTTCTGGAAAATTTCCAATCAGCATCGTTGGAAAGGTGGCCCACATTTGATTGAGCGTGCGGATGAGATATTCTCTCTGACTGGCCGTATAAATTGCTTAATGGAATTGCCGGTTGAGTTTACGATATTGGGCGACCTGTTCTGGGGCCGAAAAATTTTCCATTTCTAACAGGATTCGTAACTGCTCAGGCTGCTAACGCCGCTTGAGCGAGGAAAGGCGGAACAAAAGGTGAGCCCAACAAAGCCAGGTGCAG
>CAKZJX010000021.1 GCA_937120535.1 uncultured Anaerolineae bacterium | reverse complement strand
ATTTGCGCGCCATCCAATCTGCCTTCGCTGCTTTGCGGGAACTCCATCCCGCTCAACTTGCTGCGTAAGGTGAGTTAATACTCGATACGCCACCCTGGGATTCACAGATGCCGCTAACCTGGACGACGGCTTAATGTGGCCTACCTCGTTCGCCTTAAAAGCGTTGACCGCTACCGAAGAAGAAAGGATCGCTGCTTTAGTTCAACAAGCTGCGCGATGATCGATTCGGCGCGCATGAGGAGGAAGTGGTATCTTGGTAACGAGCCAGCGCCCCGCCCATAGACATGCTAACCCGTACAGGCTGCTCCTCGACCATCGCTGAAGAGGCTTGAACCAAAGTTCGAGGGCGCCAGTGATTTGGCCGGCCTCATCCTGCAAGGGAGCGCCCGTATGAGGACCGGCACACGATGACCGATCTGCATGATCACGACCTCGACCTTTGCGCAGTTGGCCATCCGAAAGGGCCGGGCCAAGAAGTCGGCGCAACCGTTGCAGAAGCCTAGCCGCCCTCGCCAGCCAAGCGGGCGATCTGAAGCAGACAGCAGCGGACGACTTCTTGTCGCTTCGGAGGAAGGCCGCTCTCCTCTAACTGCGCCAAACGCTCGATGTCGTTCATTGCACGGATGATGCTCACCGGCATTTCTACATTGCCTTCGGCAAACGCGTTTAGATATTCGATGGCACCGATGAGGAACTGGCGCATTTCATCCTCCAGGCGGGTGGTGCGGAAGAAGGCGGTCAAGGCTGGGGGAAGGCGCGTTGGCCGGGCAAGCCCGCCCGAGGTCTCGAACGATCGGGCTGAGGAGAAGGCATAGAGGGCGGTGGCCAGCTCGGTGAAGAGTTGCACGCGTTGGTAGACCGATTCGCCCAACACTTCCCAAATCTGGGCACGCCAACGGTGAATCTGCCGGCGCACGTCTAGCAGGCGGGCCACTTCGGTGCGCCAAGCATTGTCGATCTTGCCGTTGACTGGTTCAAGCATGCGTTCTAGGTCAGTCTCAAACAGGTTGGCCTGGAGCAGAACCGCCAGGTCAGGGCGCAGGGTGGGCAGCAAGTGGGGGATGAAGACGCCATTGGCGAAGAAGTCGCCCACATCCAAACCATGACGCCGTAACAGTTCCTGCTGGAAGAGGGGCAGGTAGTGGGCCATGGCATCGGCGTCCTCGCGCAGGGCTACCAAGGCAGAGTTGCCGTCCGGCAGGGCGGTCTCGATACGACGCAGGAATTCGCCCTGCACGTCCTGGTATAGGCGCAGGGTGTGGAGGATGTCATACACTGGCAGGCGAGGAAGGATGCGCTCCCGGATCATGCGCTCGCGTTCGGCCTCGGAAAAGGCACGCTGAGCATAGCGATCTAGGGCGCGGAACAGACCAGTGGTGAGCTGGTTGACGCCCAGGATCATGGTCTGAGATTGGTTGTGGGCGATAGCGCGCAGCAAGCTGCCCTGGCGTGAGAAGGGGATGATCTCAGCAATGCCGGCCAGGATTTGAGCCCCTGAGCCGGAACGACGACGCGAGGTGGGGCGATCGCGCAGTTGAGGCAGGGAACGGCCGATAAAGTAGGAAATGATGTGCAAGCCCACCACATCTTCTGGTCGGCCATAGAGGATATGGCGAAAGTTCTCGGTGAGTTCGTTGAGGAACTCTTCGTAGGTAGGTTCTTTCGACTCGAGGGTCAAACGTTGCAATTCCTGCAGGCCGCGACCGTGCATCTCCAGACGGCTCTGGGTGAGCATTTCGGCAGCGCGAATCAGATCGCGGCGGTGGTTCTCTTGGGTCAGGCGCATGTGATGGAGCAGGGTGACGTATTCACGCAGGGGCAAGAAACGAATGTGTTCGGAGATGTTGCTCTGCAGGGTGCGCAGATTGCGCCCCAGGAACACGCCTTGCAACGGCGTGACAGCATAGGCTGTGCTACGGCGGGCCGCGGCCGGCAGGCAATTGGCAAAGCGACGACGGTTATCGGGCGTGTTGAGGAAAGCGGGACGGCTGGCCACAGGCGAGTAATAGCCTCCTTGACGCTGCATGGCTTCGCCACTGCCCAATTTGATGCGCACGGCTTCGGTCAGGCCATGTTCGGCTAGCCAGGAGTGGAGATCGAACTCGGCTTGGGCATATAGGTAGGCGCTGGCAGCCTGGCCGATCTGTTGACTCAGGTCGGAGCCAGCAATGAAGATCTCGGGTAGGATTTCAGCAAAGCGCTGTTGAGGTGACTGGGAGGCCTGGCGACTCTGCAAAGCGTAGTCCCAGATGGCATCCAGGTAGGAGCGCAGGCCTTTCACCGCTTGGTCTTCTTCTAGCAGTGGGATCAGCCAGATGGGTGGGAGTTCGATCGAGGGGTCTTCTCGCAGACGGGCTTCACGCTGCATGCGCATTTTGCGGTCTAGGGCGATCAGGGCTTCCGGCTTGGTGGAAAGGCTGATCTGCAGGGCTAAGGTCATGCCGGGATTGCTGTATTTGCCGGCAATAAAGTTGATCTCGTGCAGGTTGTAGACGGTGGTGTCAATGGCAAAGGGGTCGCGCGCCGTGATCATGCCCTGGTGGATTCGGGGGGTGATCACGACGCGCTGCAGCAGGTCGCGGTAGCGGGTGACAGCCCGCAGCAAGGGATCAGAGGAGAGGTGTTCACGAATGAGAGGGATCAGGGCGTATAGTTGCTTGCGCAGACGCTTGTTGAGGGAGAGGTATTGCTCGAGCATGGCGCGCCGCTGTCGGCGCAGTTCGAGCATCTTTCGTTCATAGCGGTCGTTATGTTCCCAGAGAGGGCGGTGGAGATCGCGGCCCAGGTGTAGGCGCGCCGCTAGGCGCTGCCAGCCGTTGGTTTGGGTGGGGAACGGCAAGATGCTGCGATAGCGCTGTTCCAATTGATGGGTGAGCAGGGTGATGTCGTTGAGCAGGCGGGTGAAGCGTTGATTGCGTTCGGGTAGGCGCTCCAATTCGGCCAACAGGGAGGGGGCGATCTCGGCTTGGGGAGCGACTTGGCGGATCAGGCCTAGGAGGTGAGCCATGCGCCGCACGTTCTCCATGACGATGGCGGCCAACAGCAGGTGGCCTTGGCCGGAGGGGCGATTGCTACCGTCCCAGTCACTCCAGAAGGAGAGGAAAGCCGATAGAGGCGCATCAGCGAACAGCTCGGCGTAGTCTTCGCCGGCCACCAGGGCATCTAGGTCCAGCAAGATCTCCAGGCCCTCCTGCTGGGAGGTGATAGGGACGTTTTGTCCTAGGAATTCGTCCCAGAGCTGACGGGCAGCGGTTTCAAGGGCGGGGCGGGAAGGAAGTTGTTTGTCGAGCAGGGCGCGGATCAGGTTATCTAGGGCGGCCTCGGCCTGGATGGAGTACATCTGGGTGGGATGAACGGTGCGATCGTGGGTGCGGGCCCGGAAGGCTGCGCGCCGGCGTTCCAGGGAGTCTTTCATGAATTCCCGCTCGAGCCGCGCAGTGAGCCATTGGCCGCCATCGCTGCGAGCGCGACGCAAGCGTTCGTCGTCTAGCAGGGCACGTTCCAGCAGGCGCAGGCGAAAGGCGGCTAGGCGCTCAGGTAGGTAGCGGTGGAGAAATTCGTTGTGTAGGAGGCGCAGATCGAGGGAAAGATCAGGCCAAGGGTTTTGGGAGGTGAAGCGCTCCGCAAGGGAGGTGAGTTCGGTTTGGAGGGCGCGCCAGGCTAGTTCGAGGTCAGTACGACGCGGTGAGGAGGTTTCAGTGCGAAAGGTCGGGCGTTTGAGATTGTAGCGTGCCTGGTCGTCTGCGATCAGGCGGTTGAGGTCGATCAGCAAGCGACGGGTCTTGGCCAGCAGGGCTTCGGCGCCGTCTTCGCCGCCCAGGGTGAGGCGGAAAGTGGCGCGGGCGGTCTCAAAGCCGGCCTCGGTGCGCGCGAAGGCGGTGAGCGGCAATAGGCCAACACCGGCACGGGCCAGGGAGGAGGCCAGCCAATCGAGAGAGATGCCGCCGGGCAAGTGTTGAATGGTAAGCAGGGGATACATGCTGCCCATTTGGGGCACGATGGTCAGTCCGAAGGGGTTGCGATCGGCCGGCAAGTTTTCCAGGGCGGTCAGCAAGGCCTGGGTGCGCTCGAGGAAGAGGAGGTTGCGCAAACGCCAATAGGCGCGCGGGCCTTCCATTGGACCGCGATAGAACAGGTAGGCTAGGAAGATGGCCGCCAGGTTGGGTTGGATGTGGGCGCTCGCTTGCAGGAAGCGCTGCTGCAGGGCGGGTTCGCGAATCTCAACCACCGCCAAGCGGGCGCCGGCCAGACAGTCGGTTTTCGAGAGGGCGTGCACGGTGATCACCCGATCGGCTTCCTCAGCGGTGATCTGACCCGAAGCTACCAGTTCGTTGGCAATCTGGCGAGCGGTTGGGATGGTGGGCAGGTCGTCCACCGGTGCAACGTTTTGGTAGGAGAGGTCGTCAATCACGGTGATGCCGCACTTTAGGCAAGCGTGAATCAGGCGTCGGATAGCGGTTTCGTCGAAGATGCGGCCGGTGGCGTTGTGGGGGTTGTTAATCACCACCGCTCCCTGGCGAGACCACGAAGGATTGCGGTGGGAGAGTTCTTCCACTTGGGCCAGCAGGGCGTCCACGTCTATTTGTAGGGACTCGGTCAGGGGGACGGCATGTACCTGGGGGAAACATTGTTCGTAGGACCAACTGAGATCGGGAACGACCACTTCTTCGATCCCACAGTGGAAGCCCAGGATGCCGAGCGCTGTGCGCGAGGAACCGCTAACCACAACGCAGGCTTCCGGATGGTATTGGGGTTGGTGTTTGAGGAAGGCGCTGAGGAAGCTCCGCTGAAGGGCTGTGGTCCATTCGGGATCGTCGAGGTGATCGATCAGGGCGTCCAGCAGATCGCGAGCCGAGAGGGAGGCGAACTCGTCTAGGAGGGTGGTTTGCCGCCGGCCCTGAACCAGGGGTAAGACCGCCTGGCTTTTGTGTTCGATTCGGCGCAGGGTCTGATCCAAGCGGCCAGCATGACGTTCAATCAGACGGTTCAGCCGCCCCTCGAGCCGTTCGGCCAGTCGATAGAAGGCGGTTTCGGCCTCCAGCCCTAACCCCAAGCCTTCAGAAGCCGGCTGGACGCCGTTGAAGAAGACCGGGCGCGCTCGATCGGCGTGCAGGCGGTTCTGCTCCAGGAGAAAGATGAGGAGTTCCACTTCGGAAGCGGAAGGGGTGCCTTTCAGGTTGAAGTGGACGTTCTCGATGGCGTTCAGGTAATCGGCGTTGCCCAGCAGAAAAACGGTGGATAGCCGCTTCAAGCGGGGGGAGAAGATGGCCGGGGAGAGGATGCGAATGACGCGCTGCATCAGGCCGGCCTCGCGCGCTAGGGAAAGGTGGTTGGGAGCGTCGTTGACTTCGATGAAGAAGAGTGGATGGGTCAGGGCCAGCGAGCGCAGGCGGCGGCGCGTCTCCTCGGTGAGCCGATCGCCGATCAACAGAAAATGGGGCTGTTGAGGCGATTGGACCAGTAAGCGCTCAAGCTGTTCGCGAGCCAGGCGCTCCTCAGAGGCGAGTTCTTCAAACCATAGATCGGGGATGGTCTGAAAATGCTTGGGGAGAGGGCAGCGATAGGTCAGGAGGTAGGCCGGCCGGTGTTGTAAATAGGCAGACAGGGCAAACAGGGTGACTCGCAGGGCTTCCCGAATTCCACCGGAGGCCAGGATCACTTCGCGACGGCCGGATTCGCGTCCCAGGTCGTAATGAAGCGGTTCCTGCTGTCTTTCTAAATAGGCGCATAGGAAGCCGATCAGGGCGTGAGGATCGGTGCGCAAGTAACCGCCGCGCGGGAGGTAGGGGGTGCTCCGGCGGATCAGGCGGATCAGAAAGTCGAGGGCCGGCCGATCTTCGGCACTCCAGTTTAGCAGGTCCAGGAAGGCCTCGGGGGTCGAGTCGGTCAGGTCCTCGCGGCGGATGTCCACGCCAAGAATAATGCGCAGGAACAGCGAGAGCAGACGGTTATCTTGGATGGGATGGCCGATATGGAAGTTGATCCGTTGTTCTTTGGGAATGGAAGCGGCCGCTGTGGTCTCGCTGATCTCTGAGACGCGCGCCGGGCGGATCGGTTTGAGACGGAGGAGAGAAGACGGATCAGGTTTCACGGGTTACACAATGCCAAAGGAGGATGAACGGGTGCAGCAGAGCAAAGACTCTCGAGAGGGCAGTTTATGCGTTTTCGGATTTACGGGACTCGAGAGCGCGCTGCATCATGTTTTGGAACAGGCCAAGCAACTCGGTGCCTTGTGCCAGGTCTTGAGGGGAGAGGGAGATCACGGTACGGGCATTCTTGAGACCTTGGCTGGCCTCGGCCAAACGCGCCGCTTGCGGGGTGAGCAACAGCAGTTCGGGACTGCTCCTGAGCATCTCCAATTCTTCGCGCTCGAACGCCAGGCGTTGGCGGTTGCGTGCCAGCTCTTCTTCCAAGCGTTGACGGGCTAGGGCAGCTTCTTTTTCAAAGCGCTCGCTCTCTAGTTCAGCCTTCTTTAGCTCCAATTCGTGCTCCATGCGGGTGATCTCTTCATCGGCCTCGTATTTGGCTCGCGCTGCCTCAATGCGCGCTTGATGATGCAGGCGCTCGGTCTCGGCCATCAGGCGAGCTTGTTCCTGCCGGCGCAAGGCATCGGCAATCTCTGGATCGATGGGGTCCAAGGATTGCACTGCTAGGGTGATCACTTCTAATCCAAAGCGTTCGGTCAATTGATCGCTGCGTTGGTTCAGGTACTCCAACAACGCCGTAGAACTCAAGGTGTGAATCTCGGATCGTTCGGTATATTCTTTGACCAACCCATCAAGGAAGATCTGGGCCTCAGCCGCCGCCCGTGTGACCGCTGTCTGCTCCCAGCCGCCAACGCGGATCAACGCCGAAATGTGATCGGGGGAAGGGCCTACCGAACCGCTGATCTTCACCCGTACGCCCAAATTGCCCCTCGCCGTGGCTTCTACGGTGAATTGAATGGGATGGGTGGTGCGCTTGAGCACTAGGCTAAAGTGGCGGGGATAGAACGGTCCTTGGCGAAGGCCGATCTGCCCCTGAGACTCATACAGGACTAAGGAATCGGGCCGACGAATGCGGTATTCGAAGAGAAATGCCAACAACGCCCCCACGACAACGACAAACATACCGACTATCAGGGTTAGCTCTTGTATCACTCCTGCCTCCTTACTTGCTTGTCCATTATGTGTTGTTTAATGAAGTATACCAAAATATCCCTCTTTGTTGTGTTGAGCGGACTGCTAGGAGTGGATAAAAAGGGGATTTTTTCACACAGAGACACAAAGACACGGGGAGGCTCCGTGGTCTACGTGTTGGGTTCCCATGCGACTCGCGTTGCACGGCAGGGTGGAGGCAGGGTCCCAAGCACAGGCCGACCCCGAAGGAGGAACGCCAAGTGAGGCCAGGATCTCGCTCGCCTGGCGCGACGCTCGCACTGTTTTTCGTGTGGTCCAGAAGCCTGGAAGGCAGCCTGGAAGATTTTTCTGTACTGCTTCCACTGCCGTCCATGGCGCAAGCAGCGTTTTCCGAACTATCCCGCTCATGCGTTTCAGTTTATCAACCCATAATTTAGCCGCTCCCGGATTGCTGCAGATTTCACAGATTGCACAGATAGGCCGCGGATTTCATGGATTGCACAGATAGGTCACGGATTCGGCAGTGTTGGCGGGTATTTGATGGAGCCTTCGGCTGGTGATTGCGGTTGGAACGAGAGATAAATCCAGGATGAATCTGCTTCACGAGATAGACAAATCCTGTATAATTTAGGGTGTGACGGGCGGACTTTCTGAGAAGCTTCTTGCGGTAGGCGCAAAGTACGCCTGACCGATGGTCTTTATTTTCTTTTTGCACGAGATGCTACCTATGACCCAAAGACGAATTACTGACGACCTAGACGCTTTACTCGCTGTACTTCCTCTGGATATTCGGCGCGCTGTAGAAGCGATCAATCGCAAAGAAGACTTGATGGAGATCATTCTCGATTTGGGGCGCGTTCCAACAGCGCGCTTCGTAGATGGCGAAGTGATCCTGCGCGATAGCGAAGTCACCCGCGCCGAGATCGACTACGTGGACGAACGGGTGGGCGAATTCGACGCCGACAACCGGGCCGGCATCGAGCGCACTTTGCACCGCATCTCGGCCATTCGCAATCGCCGCGGCGTGATCGTCGGCCTCACCCTGCGCATCGGGCGCGCCGTATATGGCACGATCGACATCATCGAGGATATCGTGATGTCGGGCAAGAGCCTGCTCTTGCTGGGCCGGCCCGGGGTGGGCAAGACCACCTTGCTTCGTGAGGCGGCCCGCATCCTGGCCGAGACCAAGCGGGTGATCATCGTGGACACCTCGAACGAAATCGGCGGCGATGGCGATGTTCCCCACCCCGCGGTGGGCAAAGCGCGCCGTATGCAAGTGGGCGAACCTATGCTGCAACACGAAGTCATGATCGAGGCGGTGGAAAACCACAACCCCGAAGTGATCGTGATCGACGAGATCGGCCGTGAAGCCGAGGCGGCCGCTGCTCGCACCATCGCCGAGCGCGGCGTACAACTCATCGCCACCGCCCACGGCAACACCTTGGACAACCTGCTCCTCAACCCGACGCTCTCCGACCTGGTGGGCGGCATTGAAGCAGTCACCCTCTCCGACGAAGAAGCGCGCCGACGCGGCACCCAGAAGACGGTTCTCGAGCGACGCGCTCCCCCGACGTTCGACGTGTTGGTGGAGATTCAAACCCGCAACCGACTGGCGATCCACACCGACATCAGCGCCTCGGTAGACGCCCTGCTGCGCGGCTTCCCCATCCCGCCCGAGATCCGCACCCGCGACGAACATGGCCAGATCAAGATCGAACGCGCTGCCCCCACCGTCAGCACAAGGCCCGAGGTGCGCGAGATATTCAAGGCCCCTCGGCGCGGCTACCAACCGGTCACTCCCCCGGTCGAGGCCGGCCCACCCCGCCCCGCCGCTCCCTCGCCGGCCAACGCTGTTTCTCCCCTGCCAACCATCCGCATCTACCCCTACGGCGTGGCCCGCAACCGCCTGCAACAGGCCGCCAAGCGTTTCGGTGTGTCGGCCGTGATCGTGCGCAGCGTGGACGAAGCCGATGTGTTGGTGACTCTCCGCTCCTACTACCGCGACCGTCAGGCCGCCATCCTCGACGCTGAAGCGCGTGGTATGCCCATCCACGTCCTGCGGGCCAACACCATGGCCCAGGTAGAACGTTTCATCAGCGACTTGTTCAACCTCCCTTCCGAAGAAGATCTGGCCCACAGCGCCGAGCTCCAACGCATTCGCGAACAGACCGAAGCCGCCATCGCCGCCGTCCTCAACGGAGAACGTTGGGTAGACCTGCCGCCCGCTCCGGCCACCGTCCGACACCTGCAACACGAAATGGTCCGTCAGGCCGACCTGGTGAGCCACTCCTATGGAAAAGAACCGCGCCGGCACGTGCGCATCTTCCGCAAGTAGGGCGCTGCGCCCACGCCACATCGATCGAGGTAGACCTCGATGTTCATCACCCTCGAAGGTCCAGAAGGTTCGGGCAAGACCTCTCACATCCCTGCCCTGGTAGCCTACTTCCAACAACGCGGCTACCCTATCTTCGCCACGCGCGAGCCGGGCAGCACCTCCATCGGCGAACAGATCCGCCGCATTCTGCACGATCCCAAAAACGCCGAAATGCACCCGCGCACGGAAACCCTGCTCTATCAGGCGGCACGCGCTCAATTTGTGGAAGAGGTGCTGCGCCCGCGGCTGGAACGGGGGGAGATCGTCCTCTCCGACCGCTACACCGACTCCACCTTGGCTTACCAGGGCTACGGTCATCAACAGGACCTGGACCAGGTGCGCACCCTGATCCGCTATGCCACCGGCGGCCTGACGCCCGACCTGACTGTGCTGCTCGATGTGGACGTGACCATTGGCCTACAGCGCAAACAGCAAGCCGGGGAATGGAACCGCCTCGATGCCTATGCCCTCGATTTTCACTGTCGAGTGCGCGCCGGGTATCTTGAGTTGGCCCAACAAGAACCTCAGCGCTGGCGGGTGATCGACGCTTCACGTCAGTGGGACCAGGTGCAGGAGGACCTGCGCCGCCTTATCGCTTCTTTTTTAGCGACACGCCTCTACCCCATCGCCTGAAGAGGGAAAACTCCTTTATCGGTATAGAACGCCATGAATTCCCACTTCAACCTCATCGCTCCCATCTATGACCACCTGATCCGCTTCACCCGCCTGGAAACCTTGCTGCGCATCTTGGCGCTGCCTCATCCAGGCCGGCTGCTGGATGCCGGCGGCGGTACCGGACGGGTAACCAAAGCCCTGCGCCCCTACGTCGGCGATGTGATCGTCGCCGATGTCTCGCGCGGCATGCTGGCCCAGGCAAAACGCAAACAGCTGACCGCTGTCCTGGCCGCCAGCGAACACTTGCCCTTCCCCAACCAGGCGTTTGACCGCGTGCTGATGGTGGACGCTCTGCACCACGTCGTCCACCAAGAGCAGACGGCGCTTGAGCTATATCGGGTGCTCAAGCCCGGGGGCCGGCTGGTGATCGAAGAACCTGACCTCAACACCCTGCCGGTCAAGGCCATCGCTCTCCTTGAAAAACTGATGCTGATGCGCAGCCGCTTCTTGCCGCCGGAGCGGGTCGCTCGCCTCTTCCCCTGCGAAGCTCAGGTGACTCTGGAACGACAGGAATACATCGCCTGGATCATCGTCGAGAAAGGACCGCCCCAATCATGAGAATCCGCGCCGCCGCCATCCTGATCCAAAACCGAGCACTTGCCCTGCTCGAACGTCATCGTCAAGGAAGCCATTACTTCTCCTTCCCCGGCGGCGGCGTAGACGAAGGCGAAAGCCCCGAACAGGCCGTGGTGCGCGAAGTCTTGGAAGAACTCGGCGTCCATGTCCGCGTCCTACGTCGAGTAGCCCTCTTTTGGTTTCGCGGCAACCCCCAACACTTCTTCTTGGTCGAGCAGATCGGCGGGACCTTTGGCGCTGGAACGGGCAAAGAATTCTCCGCCGATCGCAACCCAGCCCGAGGCTCCTACGCCCCAATTTGGATGCCGATCGATGAACTTGCCAAGCACAATGTCCTGCCCAAGCCGGTGGCCGAGCTGATCGTCCGATCCTACCCCGATCGTTGGCCGGCCGAACCGGTGACCTTTTCTGACGAGGAACCGTCCACCTCCCCCTGAAGAGAGGCCTATGACGTCCGATCCCGAGCTAATGGCTTTCCTAAAAGCGCATCCTTCCTACCCGTCCACGTCCCTCTTGGACGATCTGCGTCGTACCGAATATGCCCGTCTGGATGTGAACGGCCACGTCTATCTGGATTACACCGGCGGCGGCCTATACGCCGATTCCCAAATCCGTCGCCACCATCGTCTGCTGCAGGAACGCGTCTTTGGCAATCCCCACTCCACCAACCCCACATCCCAAGCCTCCACTGACCTGGTGGAACACACCCAGCAATACCTCCTGAACTTCTTCCACGCCGACCCGGAGGAATACCTGGTGATCTTCACCGCCAATGCGAGCGGCGCCCTGAAACTGGTCGGCGAGTCCTACCCCTTCGACTCCAACAGCCGCTACCTACTCACCTTCGACAACCACAACTCGGTGAACCTGATCACGTTTCCTTACCATATCCGACGGCCAAGCGCTGAGAGGATATAATCCACGGCCAGGGCGGCTGTCTGATTTTGCACGTCTAAGATGGGGTTGATCTCTACCATGTCCATGCCGACCAGTTTTCCCGTTTCGGCCAACATTTCACAGATCAAGTGTCCTTCGCGTTGGGTCAGTCCTCCCGGCACCGGCGTTCCTACCCCGGGTGCATGGCGCGGATCGAGCGAATCCATATCGAACGAGAGGTAGATCCCTTCGGTATCCTGGCTCACCCGATCGATAACCTGCATCATGACCGCATACAACCCCAGGCGATCGATCTGTTCTATGCTCTGTACCATCACCCCGGCTTGTCGCAGATTGACTCGTTCCCCGGGATCCAGATCGCGCACACCGACGATAGCGATCCGCCGTGGATCCACCGCGGGAATCGGCTTGTCCCACAAACGCACCAGGCGCGAATCGCCCAAGCCGGCCAACGCCGCGAGCGGCATGCCGTGAATGTTGCCCGATGGGGTGGTTTCGGCGGTGTTGAAGTCGGCATGGGCATCTACCCAGACCAGGCCGATCTTTTTGAAGCGGGCCATGCCGCGCACCGAAGCGAAGGCCAAGCTGTGATCGCCGCCAAGCACCAGGGGAAAATGGCCGGCCTGGACGCTGGTGGCCACTGCGCCGGCCACCCGCCGTCCTATCGGCACAATGCAATCAATATATTTCAGCTTAGGCTCGGTGATCGAACACGTCTCGGCGATGGGCACCTCCACATTGCCCTTGTCTTTCACGGCATAGCCCAGTTCCTCTAAACGGCGTTGCAAATGGGCATAGCGCATGGCGCTGGGGCCCATATCCACCCCGCGCCGATCAGCTCCCAAATCCACCGGAACCCCGATCAGATCGATTTGCATAATGACTCTCCTTTAAAAATAAAACGATTCCACCAGCCCAGACAGAGCCTTTAAGAATGTGTTGTGCCGGGCTACCTCAGAACGGCCAAGCGATCATGGTTGCATTATACGCCAAAGCGCCGAATGGTCCACCATCCTGGCAAAGGCCAGATGGCATGAGCACTGAGGGAGTCACGTTGGTCTCGTCCGTTCGGCGTGCAGGCCTGGGGCGCGCGAGCGCCTTGCGATACCCGAGTTAAAGCGTGAGGTCACTCGGCCATGAAACTATATCCCCCAGGTCGTGTCTGGATCAGTCCGGCCTGATTCGCCTCGTCTTCCAACTTTTTGCGCAAGCGGTAGATCAGATTCTTCAACCAGGCCGTGTCGGCCTCCTCACGCCCCCACACGTTCTGCATGATCTCCTCGGTGCGAAAGAGGTGGCCTGGCCGGCTCATCAGCAAATGCAACAAGCGAAATTCCAGGTTGGTCAGGCGCACTTCATGGCCGTCGGTGGTCACGACTGAACGATGGGTCGGATCCAGGCGTAGGGGGCCGGTGTGCAAGGCTCGCATCGGTTGTGTCCAACTGCGCCTGGCCCAGGCCAACACCTTGGCCATAAAGATGGCCGGGCTGATCGGCTTGACCACACACTCATCCACGCCGACCTGATACGCCTCGAGGATCTCTTGCTCGTTGTTCACCGGCAAAAAGAGCAGGATCGGGCTTGTGCTGAGCGCACGGTATCGTCGGCAAAGTTCCATGCGCTGGGCGTAGCTAGCGTTCACGTCGATCACGATCAGGTCGGGCACATCTTCCAGGGTGTGCTGCAGGGCCCGCTCCACCGAGGTCTCCAAGAAGGGCAAAAAGCCCTTCTCACGTATCAAATATCCCCAAACTGGAGCAGTGTCGGTTTGATCGCACACGATGTAAACCCGCAACGGGACTACCTCAGAAGGTGCCACGATTGTATTATACGCCACATATCGGTCCGTGGTCACAAAAAATCAAAAAAAAATACCAAAATATGACTTTTGGGGGATACGACAAACCGCTCTTCTCCCTTATACTGCAAAAAGACTTTCCGTAAGGAGAATGGCTATGAAACGAACCTTTTTGATTCTGATTGCCTTGACGCTGGCGGCGACCGCCTGTGGAGGGGCCGGCCGAGCAGAGCCCACTCCTATTCCATTGCCGACGGCCGTCCCCAGCCCGACCGTGGCTGTCAACCCCACGCCGGAGCCCCAGGGTGGCGGCCAGCCAGAAGCGGGTGAGGAGCGAGTCTCGCCGGCAGACGGAATGGTGCAGATATACATTCCCCCAGGCACCTTTATGCGCGGCGGCATTGACTCCGACGCCAGGCCCAACGAGCAGCCGGCCTCCAAGATCACCATGAACGGTTTTTGGATTGACAAGACTGAAGTGACCAACGGCATGTACCGATTGTGCGTGGAGGCCGGCGCCTGCGAGCTGCCCCATTACGGCTCAACCACAGTGCTCAAATCGCAGACGCGCGATCCCTACTTCACTGCCCCAGAATTCGCCGATTACCCGGTGGTCTACGTGTCTTGGGGAGATGCCGAAGCCTACTGCAAGTGGGCCGGCCGCCGTCTGCCTACCGAGGCCGAATGGGAGTATGCAGCTCGGGGCGCTTTCCCCTCGCTCAACCTCTTCCCCTGGGGCGACCAACGGCCGGATGGTTCGCGCGCCAACTTCAACTACGCCGTGGGAGACGCGATGCGGGTCGGCAATTATCCGGCCGGCGCTAGTCCCTTCGGTGTGTTGGACATGGCCGGCAATGTGGCCGAATGGGTCAGCGATCTCTACGATCCCAACTACTACACACAGGGAATTGTGATGAATCCAACCGGCCCTGTAGGACGCACCAATCTGTTTGAACGCGTGATACGCGGCGGTCACTGGGGAGATAGCTGGCAAATGCTGCGCGTCTCGGCCCGCACCTCGATGATGGGACCCAACCCCAACGCCCAGATGGGCAGCGATCGCTGGTATGGCGAATCGGCGCCCACCGTCGGTTTCCGCTGCGCTTCCGGTCAATAAGCTTGGGCTTTTGCTAGCCGCCGGCCCGGGTCGGCGGCTTTTTTCGCCTGCCGATCCCCGCGCCCAAACCAGGGCAAACTAATCTTCCACGAACTGCCGAGACCGCAGAGTGCGCGAAATACGCGGAGGAAAAAAACCTCTCTGCGTCCTCTGCGGCAAGTTTTCAGGCGCCGCAGAGAGCGCAGAGTGCGCAGAGAAGCCAACATAAAACTCTCTGCGCTCCCTGCGTCCTCCGCGGTGAGATCATAAAAACCCCTCTGCGTTCTCTGCGTCCTCTGCGGTGAGATCATAAAAACCCCTCTGCG
>CAKZJX010000020.1 GCA_937120535.1 uncultured Anaerolineae bacterium | reverse complement strand
TGTGGTTTTGTGTTTTGGCATAAACCAAACTTACACGATCACGCTCTCTTCGTCAACTATTCATGCACCAACGCCCATCAGCGTGGTAAAATTAAATTATCCGCAAGAATTCCGCCTTAGTAAAACGCAATCCAGGCGAGAAAAGTTCCGAGTGGCCTGAGCGGTTTCCCCGCACAGGCCGTTTCCTGGAACTGCTTTCTATACAGGTTTGCCAAGTACTACATTTGCTCAGGAGAGAAAGCTATGGAATATCAGACCGGTACCTTTGCCGTCAAAAAAGGGCTGGCCCAAATGCTCAAGGGGGGTGTTATCATGGATGTGGTGACGCCCGAACAAGCCAAGATCGCCGAAGACGCTGGCGCCTGCGCCGTGATGGCCTTGGAGCGCGTCCCAGCCGACATTCGGGCCCAAGGCGGCGTTGCTCGCATGTCTGACCCAGAACGGATCCTCAAGATCATGGATGCCGTCACCATCCCGGTCATGGCCAAATGCCGCATCGGTCACTTCGTAGAAGCTCAGATCCTGGAGGCTATCGGCGTGGACTTTATTGACGAATCCGAAGTGCTCACCCCGGCCGATGAAGAGCACCACATCAACAAACACCTCTTCAAAGTGCCCTTCGTATGCGGTTGCCGCAACCTGGGCGAAGCCTTGCGGCGCATCGGCGAAGGTGCAGCCATGATCCGCACCAAAGGAGAGGCCGGCACTGGCGACGTGGTCGAAGCCGTGCGGCATGCCCGCGCTGTCCTCGGCGAAATTCGCCGCCTCACCACCATGGCCGACGAAGAATTAATGGCCTACGCCAAACAGATCGGGGCTCCCTACGAATTGGTCAAAGAGACTAAAGAGCTGGCTCGTCTGCCGGTGGTCAACTTCGCTGCGGGCGGCATTGCCACCCCAGCCGATGCCGCATTGATGATGCAACTCGGCATGGACGGCGTCTTCGTCGGCTCGGGCATCTTCAAGTCCGAAAACCCCGCCAAACGCGCCGCCGCCATTGTCAAAGCGGTCACCCACTACAACGATCCGTACATCCTGGCCGAAGTCAGCAAAGGCCTAGGCGAACCCATGCACGGCCGCAGCGTGGCCCAGATGCCGGAAGTCGAACGTATCGCAGGACGTGGTTGGTAACCATGAAGATTGGAGTGCTTGCCCTTCAGGGCGACTTTGCCGAACACATCGCCATGCTTCGTCGTCTGGGCGTGGAGATGGTGGAGGTGCGCCTGCCCCACCATCTCCATGACCTAGATGGATTGATCATCCCCGGAGGCGAATCCACCACCATTGGAAAACTGGCCATAGACTTTGGCCTGCTCCAGCCATTGCAGGAATTCGGCCGCTCGCGCGCCATCTGGGGCACCTGTGCCGGCGCCATTTTCCTCTCCAAAGACGTGGGCCGACCCCAACCCCTACTCGGCCTGATGGACATCAAAGTTGCTCGCAACGCCTTCGGTCGCCAGGTAGATTCGTTTGAGGCCGA
Source organism: uncultured Anaerolineae bacterium (assembly GCA_937120535.1). Lineage (GTDB taxonomy): Bacteria > Chloroflexota > Anaerolineae > Anaerolineales > Villigracilaceae > Denitrolinea. The sequence continues at coordinate 4,394 of CAKZJX010000020.1, read as the reverse complement.
CCTCGACATCCCAGAACTCAACAAAATCAGCGGCGTGGATCGTCCCTACCATGCCATCTTCATTCGCGCTCCCATCATTGACGAAGTATACGGCCAAGCCAAGGTGCTCTCGCGGCTCGACGATGGGCGCATCGTCGCCGCCCAACAGGGGCGCCTGCTTGCCACCTCCTTCCATCCCGAACTCACCGACGACGCCCGTTTCCATGAATACTTCCTCTCCCTAGCCCGCTAGCCGATCGCCCTGCCGCTCCCAACCATGACCCCCCGGCCCCTTCATCTATTCGACCTGCCACTCGTGGTACGCCATCGTGATCGCCTGCTCCCCTTAGACAACACATACCTACTCACGCGTGGCCACCCCTTGCAGGGAATGGGGCTACTGCGCCATCTTCACCCACTCCAACGTCTATACACGGGCGTCGTCAAAAGCAGGGAAACCTCCCTGCTCGGCAGCGTACTCCAAACCCCAGGCGAATCTTTCGCCCGCATCCTCTACCTCGCCCCAGAAACGCATCTGACTCACCCGAGCGTGCTTGCCCTACTCGAACACCTCGCCACCCAAGCCGGCGCCTGGGGTGCGCTGCACCTGCTGGCCGAAGTGGACGAAAACAGCGAGGCATTCCCCATGCTCCGCTCGACCGGCTTCTCGGTCTACGCCTGGCAGCGGATGTGGCTTCTTCCCCTGGCCGGCCCGACCCACCCCTCGGGCTGGCGCGCCACGCGTCCAAGCGATTGGTGGGCCATACAAAGCCTGTATGCTCAGATCGTCCCTCCCTTGCTGCAGGCCATCGAACCCCCGCCCCGTCTCCGCCACGGCCTGCTCCGCCGTCAACCGGCCCTCTGCTACGTAGGCCTCTCCAAGGGATGGGCCGGCGCGGTGATCATCCCCTTCATTCCCCCCGATGTCGAAGAGGCCGTCACCAGCCTGGCTGCCCTGGCCGGTGACCTCTCCCGCCGCGGCACGCGACCGGTCTACGTTCGCGTGCGCTCCTACCAAGCCTGGCTCGAACCGATGCTGGAAGACCTAGGCGCCCAGACCGGCTCGCGCAAAGCCGTCATGGTCAAACATCTGGCCCATCGTGTGAGAGAAGAACAGCCGGCCAACGCCGTTCGTCCGAGCGCCGCCTCGATCCAACCCTCCACCATGGCCGAGACCTACCCCCCCTCCTTCGGCCGCTAATCGTCAACCCTTCTTTTTAGCTGCGCCTCGTTCTATCCTGAAGCCATCTGCCTTCCCTCGCCCCCAGACACAGCGTTCAACGCCCGCACAAAGGCCGCCACCATCTCCTCCACGTTGATCTCCTGCGACACGATTCGATACGACTCCTCCCCCATCTGCCGCAGGCGCCGGCGGTCAGAGAGCGCTTGGCGCAGTGCCTGCACCAGGGATGAGAAATCGTCTGGCGGGATTTGCCAGCCGTTGGCCGGCCGCACCAGATCGTCCTGCGTCCCGTCGCCCCTAGCCACCACCACTGGCAGGCCGTGGGCCATCGCTTCGTGCACAGCCAACCCTCCGCTGCCGGGCAGGACAAGCAGATCGGCCTGGGCAAAATAAGGCTCCAGGGCAGCTCCCTGCTTCGCACCGACGAACTCGGCCTGGGGATACACCTGGCGCGCCAGCCGTTCGAGCGCCGCCCGCTCCGGCCCATCGCCTACAATGATCAACCGCGGCGGGGGTTCCACCAGAGCGCAAGCGCGCAACAGCCAATCCACGCGCTTACGCGCTTGCAGCCGCCCGACGAACAGCACACATGGCGGCTCCTGGAGCACGATCGGCGGGCGGGAAGGGCGTTCGATCGGTCGGAGAGACACGGCGTTGTAGGCCACAACGATCCTCGAGCGGGGAACGCCCAGCGCTGCATATTCCTCGGCCCCTCGCCAGCTATACGCAATCAGGGCATCAAACTGCCTGAGGAACGCCCGCCAAGCATTTTGTCGGAGACGTTCCATGCCTCCAGGCAGCCCGGACAGAAGGGACACGCCCAAGCCCCAGCCGATCACCTTTCTCCCCCGAGCGTGCATCCATCGTATTGCTGCGGGCGTCGAGAGCAGGCGTGGGTTGGCCTCGACGATCAACACCTCTGGCTGGAAGCGTTCTAGCCACGTCACGAGACCGCGCTGATAACACAAGTAGAGCGGGCCGCGGAAAAAATGAACGTTTTGGGCGGCTACGTAGTGACCCTGCTCCAACCTAGAGGCGGTGAGAATGCCCTCCTCAGCCAGCGGCTGACCGGCAAACAAGCTCATCCCCCCTTCACAGGCCTGCGCCAACTGCTCAAAGAACGGGACGCGATAGGCCGGCAGGACGCGCTGCTGCACGCCCAGCCGGCCGGGGAACTTTGAGGTCATCGTTCGAGGGCGATGGTCGTCTGCCACATCAGGGTTGTACATGCGGCGCCGGATAGGCAGGCGACTTGTGCACGTGCACCACCTTCCAGGCGCCCTCTATCTTGACCATCACGCGGCTCTCATTGTGCGCCGCCACCTTCACCCCCTGCGGGGTAGCTGTGCTGATGAGCAACGTGTAACTGGCAATAGCACAATCGCCGTAGCGCTGAATCCTCAAATTGGCCAGGTCAAAGCGCGTCCGCACCCGCTCCCCCGTCGCCTCAGCTCCGAAGACCGTGCCGCGCTCGGCGTTGGCCTGCATCATGAACTCGTGAAACGGCAAGCCGTCAATCCGATGTGGCGTGACCCACCATTCATAGAGCGTCAGGTCGGGCGAAGTGGTCTCGTAGTAGGTGGCGACGTCGTTCTCCTGAATGCTCTGCAAGTGCCGGCGCAAGAAGACCTCGATCTCGTCCATAAATCAATCATCCATGTGCTGGATCACAGCGTTGCCGAATTCAGAACATTTGACTTCGGTGGCGCCCTCCATCAGCCGAGCGAAATCATAAGTGACCGTCTTGGCCGAGATAGCGCCCTCCATGCCCTTGACGATCAGGTCGGCCGCCTCGGTCCAACCCAGGTAGCGGAACATCATCTCGCCAGAAAGGATCACTGAGCCCGGGTTGACCTTGTCCAGGTCAGCATACTTGGGCGCCGTGCCGTGGGTGGCCTCGAAGATGGCGTGTCCGGTTTCAAAGTTGATGTTGGCGCCCGGAGCAATGCCGATGCCGCCCACCTGGGCCGCCAGCGCGTCGGAGAGGTAATCTCCGTTCAAGTTCAGGGTGGCGATCACATCGTAATCTCGCGGCCGGATCAGGACGAACTGCAGGGTCACATCGGCAATCGAGTCCTTGATCATCAGCATGTTTTTCCATTGGCCATCGCCGTGGGTGTCCCACAACTGCAAGGCAGCCTCCACTTCGGCGCGGACCTCGGCCTGCTTATCAGGCGGCATCATGTCGTAGCCCGGCTCGATCAAGCGGGCATTTTCTTCCACCGTCAGTTCAGGATTCTTCTCTTTGTTCCCCAAGATCCACGATTCGCGTTCGGCGACGATCTGGTTGCGGAACTCGCGCTTGGCTAGAGCATATCCCCAATCGCGGAAAGCGCCTTCGGTGAACTTCATGATGTTGCCTTTGTGCACCAAGTTCACGCTGCGCCGGCGATTGGCCAAGGCCCATCGGATCGCCGCCCGCACCAATCGCTCGGTACCCTGGATGGAGACCGGTTTGATGCTGAAGCCAGCCGTATCTGGGAAGCGAATCTTGGCGTATTCCTGGGGAAAGGCCTGCTGAAGCAGTTCCTTGAACTTGCGGTTCTCTTCCGTGCCATATTGAAACTCGATACCAGTGTAAATGTCTTCGGTGTTCTCGCGGAAGATCACCATGTCCACGTATTCCGGATGCACCACCGGCGATGGAACGCCCCGGTACCAGCGCACCGGCCGCAGGCAGACGTACAAATCGAGCAACTTGCGCAGGGCGACGTTCAAGGAGCGGATTCCGCCGCCGACCGGCGTGGTCAACGGCCCCTTGATGCCCACCAAGAACTCCTGGAAGGCTTCGATGGTCTCCTCAGGCAACCAGGTTTGGAACAACTTGAACGATTTCTCGCCAGCATACACTTCCATCCAGTGGATCTTGCGCCGGCCGCTATAAGCCTTTTCCACGGCGGCATCAAACACCCGCACCGCTGCGCGCCAGATGTCGCGTCCGGTGCCGTCCCCTTCCACGAACGGGATGATCGGGCGATCAGGCACGTGAAGGTTGCCGTCTTGAAGGGTGATTTTCTCCCCACCGCTAGGAACCTTGATGTACTGATAGGCCATTGTCTTTCGACTCCTCATACGACAATTTGCTCGGATTATAACATTCCCTAGTCCCTCGTTGCATTCTGCCGGCCCGTTGGGGTGGCTAAATTATGGGTTGATAAGCTGAAACACATGAGCGGGATAGTTCGGAAAACGCTGCTTGCGCCATGGACGGCAGTGGAAGCAGTACAGAAAA
>CAKZJX010000019.1 GCA_937120535.1 uncultured Anaerolineae bacterium | reverse complement strand
GATAATCGCTGTACAGGTCAAAGAGTTTGCCGTTTTTCATGCACCAAGTTTACTCCAACTGCGTAAGGTGAGTTAAGTACTTCTTCAGAGCATTCATGGTTACCCTTTCTTCTTCACATACATCACCCCTCCAGCCCCCTGAAATGCTCATCCTGCGTCCAGAGCGTGGCGTTATCGGTGCGGGCGGTGGCAAGGATGATGCTATCCGCCATGGAAAGTTTCGGTTTGCGTGAAATTTGCGCCGCCTCGATGGCGATGTGGCGACTCAGTTCCGCTTCGCGTCCGTGCGACATTACGGCTACCGCAACCAAGGCAGAGTCTTCGTCGCGTTCCGACAGCAGGCGTTGGAACACCTCGTAAAAGCAAATGCTGGGGACAATCAATTGGCCGACATTACGAATCGGCGACGCAAAGAAATCTGCATTCTCGCCTTCGGTGAAGTACTCAATCCAGCCCGATGAGTCAACGATATTCATTCGCGCTCTTCATCCGCTTCTTCACGCAAATTGTCCACGTTCATCCCCTGGAACGTCCCCCGCGCCCCTTGGATAGACGGGACGATGACCAGCCGAATGGAATTTTGATAAGGGATGAACATCACCTTCCGCCCAGGCCTTAGATTGAACTTTTCGCGCACTTCGCGCGGAATCATAATCTGGTATTTGCTGGAAATAGTGGTCAGGGCTTCCATAAATTCTACATCTCATGTATCGAACGACAGCTGTAAAACAATTATACCGTCACTGCAAGTATGTTCCTCCGGATTCCCTAATCCGTGAAATTTGTGGCCTCCCTCCCCCCGCTCACCCCGCAGGCAGCCAGGAACGCCCCCACCTGCCGGTCGTACTCGGCCGGGTTCGACCAGAACAAATCGCCGTGACCCGCGCCGGGGGCGATGTAGAGCGCCTTGGGACCGCCGTAAGCTGCGTGCAGGCGGCGCGTCATCTCCGGCGGGGTGAAGTCGTCCGCCTCTCCGTGGACGAACAGGATCGGGGGTCCACGACGAGGCCAAGCCCTCCCGCGGGCGCGCCTGCCCGAAGAAGAATCCCGCCCCGCCAGAACGCCCACATCTAGCAGCATGGCAATACCCAGGCGGGACGATGGCAACGCAACGAGAACCTACGCGCCATTCGCAAGCAGGGACGAAACGCCTGGAAAGACCACGCGGGTTACCTGGCCGAAACGACCATGTTCCGCTTCAAGACCCTTTTCGGGGACCGCCTGTCTGCGCGCCTGTTGGAGACCCAGACCACGCAAGTCGTGATTGGCTGTGCGGCTCTCAACCGCATGACCCATCTGGGCATGCCAAAGAGCGACAAAGGACGGGTTTCCGGAGAGGCTGCCTGACCTTTCCAAAGATCGATGGAGCGCATTTTGCCCCTTCATCGATTTATGCACCAACGCCTCCTAAAAGTGCAAAGATAGCACGCTATAATTTCGCCTGATGACTTGGCACTTGCATCCTCTCTTGCTTCTTCCTGTGTTTTTTGCTCTACTAACAGCTTCGCTGGCCTGGTTTGGCTGGAGTAAGCGCCCTGCTCGAGACGCAGCTTCGTTTGCCGTGGTCATGGTTGCGGCGGCGATCTGGGCGGGCGGCAACGTCTTGGAATTGGGTGCTGCCGACCTACCGACCAAAGTGTTCTTCTTGAAGTTCGAATATATTGGCATCGTGCTCTTGCCCACAGCCTGGTTGATATTTGCCCTAGAATACAGCGGATACGATCGGCGGCTCAATCGCCGAACGTTGGCGATTCTTGCCATCGAACCGCTCGTCATATTGCTTCTGTTATGGACGAACGAAACACACGGCCTTTTCACTCGGCACTTTGAGGTGCGGCAGGCCGGCATGTTGCTCGAATGGAACAACGTTGCCGGCCCAGCCTATTGGGCAAACATTGTTTACTCGTATGCGCTGATTGCCGTGGGCAATTTTTTACTCCTGTATCACTTTTCCCGCCTGCCGGCCCCTCACAGTAGGCGTGAACTAGTGATCCTCCTGGGTGCGCTCCTGCCCTGGTTTGCCAACATGGCATATACGCTATACGATTTTCCCGTCCCCGGCCTCGATCCTACGCCTTTCATGCTTGCCCTGACAGGGTTGGCATTTGCTTGGGGGCTTTTCTCCCTGAGATTCTTGGACCTTCATCCTGCTCAAACGACTTCACCGCAAGAGTTGCAGGCCTGGCGCCTTCGTGTTCTCGACGGAATCCTACGGGGCATCTTGATCATCTGGCTATTCGCCCTTGCCAGCGGTATCAACAACGTGATCGAAGCCTACCAGCAAGAACGCGACGCCGTACGCGACCCTCTAGCAACAGCCCTGTGGGTGATTGCGTTTTACATCGGCGTAACCATCCTGTTCGTGACAATCACCTTCCTGCGCCATTTACCTTACTCCCTTCGGGCTGGCATCTTTCTCGCGATCCTGTATCTGCTAGGGGCAGTGGGATTGGCGCTTGCCTCCTTGAGCGGGGATGGGCGCGTGTTTCTGTTTTCCTTTACCATTCTCTCGGCGATTTTGTTTGGACTGCGATTCGGCCTATTTTCGGTCGTTCTCAGCTTGCTCACCATGATCGTCATGGGATGGCTGCAGGTCAATGGCGTGCTCGTCGTGCCGGCCGAACGCCAGATCAACTCCACTGATGTCGGCGCCTGGGTTAGCGGCACCCTGGTCTTCCTTATCCTAAGCACAGCGGCTTTAATTTCAACCACCTACCTCTTGCAAATGCTGGAGAACACCATCGTTCATCTACGCAAAACCCTGAACCACGAACAGCGCCTAACCAATATGCTGCGAACCATCGGCTACGTTAACCAGCTTATCGTCCGCGAGCGTCATCATATTTGCCTGCTGGAACAGGTCTGCGAACACCTGGTCGCCGAACGCGGCTATACCTCGGCCTGGGTTGGATTGGTGGAAGCGGACGGCGTCACGCTAAAACCAGTAGCTTCGGCCGATAAAAAAGTGGACTGGGAAAAACTCGTCTTGCGGCTCGACGGCACGACCAGCGGCCCGACCTGTGTAGCAAGCGCTCTTCAAGGCCGGCGCATCATCCGAATTCCAGAAGATGACCCTTGTGAAGCGTGTCCGCTACTTTCCACTTATCCACAGCGCAGTTCTCTGGTCTTGCCGATAGTCTCTGAGGAACGTACTTTTGGTGTCCTGGCGGTGGATCACGCTGCCCCTTCATTTTTCGATGACGACGAGACCACCCTGCTAAAAGAGCTGGCCGACGATCTGGCGCACGCCTTAACCGCGCTGCGCGCCGAAGAACAGCAGCGTGCCCTGGCCGAACTCTCCAGCGGCCTGCTCTTTGCTCGCAATGAAGATACGCTCTGGACGGAAGTGATTGCTGCTGCGCAAAAAGTTTTGCAAGCTGATCGTGTTGCCATTTATGGCTACGATCGGGAGAACGATGCTCTCTCCTGCCTGCGCTCATATGGGCTCTCGCCTGAATATGTTGACGAGATCAATTGTCATTTCCATGAAGTGCCAGGCAGCGCTCTTCTCCGTGACCCTCAGCCGGTCGTCATCCAGGATATCGAGAGCGACGACGCCGTTGGGCCGCTGCGAGAGTGGATGCGGCGCGAGGGCTTCCGATCCTATGCAGTATTCCCCGTCTACACTTCACAAGGGTTGAGTGGAGCGTTTGTTGCTTATCGCAACATGCCTACAGTGTTCACCTCCTCCGATCTAGCAGCCGGCCAGACACTGGTTCGCATAATCGGACTGGCGTTAGAAAACCTTGCCATCAACGCCGAGACAAAGCGCAAAGCTTCTGAATTGGGTACGCTCTACGCAGCTGCTCAAGAAATGGCCTTCAGTATGCTCGACTCAGCCTCTCTACTCCAAGTGCTTGCTCGCCATGTTACCGAGGCCCTTCAAGCTACTAGTGCTTACATCGTCTCTGTCGATCTTGAAAATCAAACCCTTCGTGTCGTGTCAGAATATTGGTCAGCTCATGCTCTACCGAGCGAGCGAAAGTCGGACCTGGACCGCCTTTATCTCCTTAAGGACTATCCTGCCTTCTGGCGGATACTCAAGACCGGCAAAGCTGGAATCATCCACGAGGATGATCCACAAGCTTCTGAAATAGAACGTCAACAGTTCATTGAGTATGGCGTGCGATCCATCCTGTTCGTGCCGGTTATGGTTCGGGGAAAAACCCTAGGCGGCCTGGAAGTCTGGGAAAGCCGCCGTCGTCGTGAGTTTACGTTGTCCGAAATCTTCCTCGTCCAAGCCATGGCCGGCCATGCCGCCGCTATCCTGGAAAGCTTGCAGCTGTTTGAGCAACTGAGAGAAGCCTACGACAAGACCTTGGAAGGTTGGGCGCGCGCCCTGGAATTGCGGGACGAACTAACCGAAGGACACACTCGCCGTGTCACCGAACTAACCGTGCGCCTGGCACGCGCTATGGGATTGAGCGAAGAACACGTCGAGCACATTCGCCGCGGCGCCATCCTACACGACATCGGCAAGATGGCCATTCCCGATGCGATCCTCCATAAAAAGGGTCCGCTTACCCCAGCCGAGGAGCGGCTCGTTCGCCTTCACCCCCAGTTTGCTTATGAGATGCTCTACCCGATCGAATTCCTGCGCCCAGCCCTCGACATCCCTTACTGCCATCACGAAAGATGGGACGGCAGCGGCTATCCGCAAGGGCTAAAAGGGGAGCAGATTCCCCTAGCGGCGCGCATCTTTGCCGTGATTGATGTTTGGGATGCCATCACCTCGGACCGTCCTTATCGCCCCGCTTGGTCGCGCGAAGAAGCCTTACGCTATATGGGTTCCCAAGCAGGCAAACAGTTCGATCCGCGTGTGCTCGAAGTCTTCCTTTCCCTAATTGTCGGATGAGTGCCAGCCATCCACCCAGATGGCGGACGATAGTCCAAAAAGCCCAGACTCTCATCGTACGGACATGCGCCCTTTACAGTCGCCTCAGTTGTGGATCGAGTAGATCACGCAAGCCATCCCCTACGAAGTTGAATCCCATGACGGTCGTATTTGGCGCATAAAAGGCGGGCTTGTTCAATAAGCACTCTTGACTTCCGGCACTTTGAGGAGGAGAATCGACACGGGTGAGCTCCTTTATGGTTTGAATGGGCTTTGGTGCATAAATCGATGAACAGGCGCAATGCGCCCGTTGCTCTTCGGAACGGTCAGGCAGCCTCTCCGGAAACAGGTACTTTGTAGCTTTCTGGCATGCCCAGATGGGTCATGCGGTTGAGA
>CAKZJX010000018.1 GCA_937120535.1 uncultured Anaerolineae bacterium | reverse complement strand
TGTATCAAGTTTTGATTAAAATAAAGCGATGATTGGTCAATTTTTCATCTTAGATTGATTCCCGAGTAGTCGAGTTCGAGGACGAGCGCCATGGGCAGGTACGTCTGGAGCACTGGAACGGCCTGCGCAAGCGTAAGACGCCCATACTGGTCTATGATGTGGTGCGGGTTAGCGGGTATCGGGAGTGACAGAAGCCACTTGCCGCGTAATTGAGGGTGCTCGAAAACACTCAGCCCAAGCGGCAAGCGCGGTCGAACGTACCGTCAACGAATAGGGGAACGAATATAACGAATGGGTGGAGCGACGGGAGAGAGTTTTTCAACCTCACCTTTGGCGCAGAAAACACCCACGGGGGAAGGAGCTCTCCCTACTCCCCGTGGGCGAAAACGCAAAAAAAAACCGATCAGGCCATCAGGCCCAACCCTGGTTGCGGATGAAATCAGAAATGAGCGGGATAGTGAACGGTTGACCCTGATAGGATTTATAGGCCCAGTACAGGAATACCAGCCACAAGAGAGGGACGCATAACCCTCCCAAGCCAAGGGTAACTGTGGTAACGATCAATGTTAGGACAAAGAAAGCTATACTGGCTATAATGGACTGGATAGCATGAAACTTGATATAAGGACGAGATTTTTTATCCTCAAGGAGCAGGGCGATGATTCCTATCAGCGGCGGAAAGACGTAACTGAGCGCAGCCCACAGTTTATCATCGCTGCTTATTTCAGGCGCAAACGGTTGCTCGGACATGGCAAAATCCTTTCTGAATCGGGGATGGCTTATTTTACTATACCAACACCCTCGTGGAGGAAAAGATGCTAGAATTAGTACTAATGTCCTACCGCATTGTTTTTATGGGGTCGCCAGACTTTGCACTTCCTGCGCTGCGAGCCCTGGCTTCAGCATATTCAGTGGTAGGGGTGGTCACTCAGCCCGATCGCGAGGCCGGCCGCGGCCGAACACTCACCCCGCCGCCGGTCAAGCAACTCGCCCTTGAGTTAGGATTGCCCGTCTTTCAGCCAGAAACATTGCGCAAGCCAAACGCAGTTGCTCAATTGAAGGAATGGGATCCAGATCTGATCGTGGTCGCCGCCTATGGTCAGATTCTCAAGCTTGAGGTGTTGAATCTGCCCCGCTTTGGGTGCTTGAACATCCATGCCTCGCTGTTGCCCCGCTGGCGAGGGGCGGCACCTATCCCAGCGACCATCTTGGCTGGCGATGAGATAACCGGTATTACTATCATGAAAATGGACGAAGGTCTGGATACCGGCCCGATCCTAGCCCAACGCATCCTGCACCTCCAGCCAAACGATACCACCGCCTCGGTCACGACTGCGCTCGCCCAGCTCGGAGCAGATCTGCTGCTCCAGGTCTTGCCCGACTATCTCACAGGGCGCCTGCAACCCATCCCCCAACCCAACGAGGGAGTGACCTATGCCCCGATGCTCAAAAAGGAAGATGGCCGGCTAGAGTTTACGCGGCCGGCCCAGGAACTGGAGCGACGGGTACGAGCCATGAACCCCTGGCCGGGTGCCTGGTTCGAGTGGCAGGGGGTACCGCTCAAGGTGTGGCGTGCCTCAGTGGCGGAGGGGCCGGCCAATCGTCCTCCAGGGAGCCGGTTGCTGATCCGGGGACGACCCGCTGTCGTGTGTGGGAGCGGTGCGCTCGTCCTTGAGGAAGTCCAACCGCCGGGCAAGCGCCCCATGGATTCAAAATCCTTCTTGGCCGGGGGACGTGTTTGGGATTGAACCGATCGAGCAGGTTTTTGTTTTACAATACAAGAAATTTCATTTGGAGGGCCAACATGACCACCTATATCGCTGCAATTGACCAGGGAACGACCAGCTCTCGTTTTATGGTTTTCGATCGCGCTGGGAATGTGGTGGCGAGCGATCAAAAAGAACACACCCAGATCTATCCCAAGCCGGGATGGGTCGAGCACGATCCGCTAGAGATTTGGGCGCGCACGTGCGAAGTGATGAAGGGAGCACTGGCCCGAGCCGGCGTGCCGGCTTCGCAGATCGCCGCCATTGGCGTAACCAACCAGCGCGAGACCACGGTGGTGTGGGAAAAATCCACCGGCCGGCCGATCCATAACGCCATTGTCTGGCAGGACACGCGAACCGATGAAATCTGCCGCTGGTTGGCCGAAGAGGGCGGCCAAGATCGCTGGCGCCCAAAGACCGGCCTGCCGCTGGCCACCTACTTCTCCGGCCCAAAATTGAAGTGGATACTCGAGAACATCCCCCACGCTCGCTCGCTGGCCGAACAGGGCGAGCTGCTCTTTGGCACGATTGACACTTGGCTGATCTGGAAACTGACCGGCGAACACGTGACCGACGTGAGCAATGCTTCGCGTACCCTGCTGATGAACTTGGAGACGCTGGACTGGGATCAGGAGATCCTCGCCACGCTGGATATTCCCCAGGCCATGTTGCCCCAAATCCGCCCTTCGTCGGCCTTGTATGGTCACGTCAACCATCCCGAACTGGAGGAGTTTCGCGGCATTCCAGTGTGCGGTGATCTGGGCGATCAACAGGCAGCATTGTTCGGCCAGGCGTGTTACTCGCCGGGCGAAGCCAAGAACACTTATGGCACCGGCTGCTTTATGTTGATGAACACCGGCGAGAGGCCAGTGCCCTCGCAGGCCGGCCTATTGACCACCCTGGCCTACCAAATCGGCGACCAGAAAGCAGTATATGCTCTAGAAGGCTCGATTGCCATCACCGGCGCGCTGGTGCAGTGGTTACGTGACAATTTGGGATTGATCTCCAAATCGGCCGAGATAGAGACCTTGGCGCGGACAGTGGAGGACAATGGCGGAGTATACTTCGTCCCAGCCTTCTCGGGACTGTTTGCTCCCTACTGGCGCAGTGATGCACGTGGTGTGATCGTCGGCCTGACACGCTACGTCCACAAAGGCCACCTGGCCCGCGCCGCGCTCGAAGCAACCGCCTATCAGACGCGCGAAGTTCTAGATGCCATGGAGCAGGACTCCGGCGTGAAACTCACTGCCCTCAAAGTGGACGGCGGCATGGTGTTCAACGAACTGCTGATGCAATTCCAAGCCGATATCCTCAATGTTCCGGTGATCCGTCCCAAAGTGGCTGAGACTACGGCGCTGGGCGCAGCTTACGCCGCTGGCTTGGCGGTCGGGTTCTGGCAAGACTTCCAAGAGTTGCGCACCAACTGGGGTCGCGATTGCGAGTGGTTACCCCAGATGGATGAAGACACGCGCCGGCGACTTTACGCTGGTTGGAAAAAAGCGGTGACCCGGACCTTCGATTGGGTGTGAGAAAGATGGATCGTTCAGAGATCCTTGCTGCTCTTCGGACCAATCCCTCCGTGGAGGTGCTGATCGTTGGGGCCGGCATCAACGGCATCGGGACGTTTCGCGATCTGGCCCTGAACGGTGTAGACGTGTTAATCGTGGACCGCGAAGATTTCTGCGCCGGCGCCTCGGCTACCTCATCGCACATGGCCCACGGCGGCATTCGTTATCTAGAAAACGGCGAATTCCGCCTGGTGCGTGAAGCGGTGGGCGAACGAAATCGCCTGATCCGCAATGCGCCACACCTAGTGAAACCGTTACCGACGACCATCCCGATCTTCAAGACCTTCTCGGGGTTGTTGAATGCCCCATTGAAGTTCCTGGGATGGCTGGATCGACCAGCCGAGCGCGGGACAGTGGTGATCAAGATCGGTCTGATGCTGTACGATGCCTACACCGGCAGGGACCGAGTGGTGCCGCGGCATACGTTTCGTGGGCGACAGGCCTCACTGGCGCGCTGGCCGCGTCTCAATCCCAAGATCCTTGCTACCGCTGAGTATTACGACGGCTCGATCCTTAGCCCTGAACGCCTGGCCCTGGAAGTACTGCTCGATGGCGAGGCCGACGGTGGACGCGCCCTAAATTACGTCTCTCTGGTCAGTGGACAGGGTAACACTGTAACCCTACGCGACGAATTAAGCGGCGAAACGGTCAGCGTTCGGCCACGCCTGCTGATCAACGCTGCCGGCCCTTGGATTGACCTGGTCAACCAGCGGCTTGGCCAATCCACGCGCTTGATCGGCGGGACGAAAGGTTCCCACCTGGTCCTTGAGCATGCTGAATTGCGCGCCGCCATCGGCGACAACGAATTTTTCTTTGAGAACAACGACGGACGAATCGTCCTGATCTTCCCTCTCTTCGACAAAGTATTGATCGGCACGTCTGACATCCCCATTCAAGACCCCGATCAAGCACGCTGCACCGAGGAAGAAGTAGACTACTTCCTGGGCATGATCGCCCGCGTATTTCCCGATATTCGCGTTGATCGCACCCATATCGTGTTTCGCTTTTCCGGCGTTCGCCCGCTGGCCTACACTGGCAATGCGCGCAACGCCGGCCAGATCACTCGCGATCACCACATCCAGGTGCTCGAGGGCGGTTGGACAGGGTTGAGCTTCCCGATCTACTCGCTGGTGGGCGGTAAATGGACCTCGTTCCGCGCCTTCTCAGAGCAAGTCACCGACAAGGCCTTAGCGTTCTTGAGCCGCGAACGGCGTGCCTCCACAAAAGACCTGCCGATCGGTGGCGGACGCAACTACCCAAACACCCCCGAAGAACACCGAAAGTACATCGATCGCCTGGCCGCCTGGACCGGCCTCCCCACCGAACGCATCCGCATCCTGCTCGACCGATACGGCACTCGCGCCGAACCCATAGCGCTCTTCCTCTTCCAACGGCCCGATCGCCCCTTGACCACCCTGCTCGACTTCTCTCAGCGCGAACTCGCCTTCCTGTGCCAGAACGAGAAAGTGATCCACCTGGACGATCTACTCCTGCGTCGCACCCTATTGGCCATGCTCGGACGAGTCTCGCAAGCGGTGCTGGAAGAAGTGGCTGAAGTGGCTGCCGAAGCGCTAGGTTGGGATGCTGCGCGCCGACAAGAGGAAATCAACCGCACCCTCGAACGATTGGCGGAATACCACGGCGTTCGCTTGTAAGGCAGGGATGGTAGAATTGCCTACCGAGAGGCGGCATGTCTCCCCGACGAAAACGGACTGTTGACCTGGTCATCCCGGTCTTCAACGAAGCCGGAGTGTTGATCCCCATGCATGCCCGTTTGCGCGCCGTGGTAGACGCCTTGCCCTATCAGTTCACGTTCATTTACGTAGACGATGGATCCTCAGACAACACGGAGGCCGACCTAAAAGCCATCGCCAAATCAGACCCGCGAGTGCGCGTGCTGGCCCTGAGCCGCAACTTCGGCCATCAAGCAGCGCTGACCGCCGGCCTGGACGCCTCCGAAGGCGATGTCGTGATCTCGCTCGATGCCGACGGGCAACATCCCCCAGAAATGATCCCCCAGATGCTGGAACTGATTGCCCAGGGATACGACATCGTCCAAACTCAACGCTTAGACAATGTCCAACAAGGGCGATTCAAGCGCTTGACCTCGGCCTGGTTCTACCGAATCCTGAACGTCATCTCGGGGACGCGCATCCTGCCTGGCGCAGCCGATTTCCGCGCCATGTCGCGCCGCGCCGTGAACGCCCTCAAGTCCATGCCCGAATACCATCGTTTTCTACGCGGCATGGTATCCTGGATGGGATTCAAGACGGCCATCTTGCCCTATCACGAGCAGCAACGCACGGCCGGCGTTTCCAAGTATTCGCCGGGCAAGATGATCCGTCTGGCTATGGATGCCATCTTCTCGTTCTCGCTGGCGCCGCTCTACATCGGTTTGAGTTTGGGCGGGCTGTTCTTTCTGTTGGCCCTGTTCGAGGCGGCATACGTCCTCTACTTCTGGATCACCGGACAAACATCGCACCTCGCCCCAGGATGGAGTTCACTGATGTTTATGCTGCTCATCATAGGGGGATTCTTAATGGTGGTGCTGGGCTTCATTGGCGTGTACGTGGGCTACATCTTCCAGGAAGTGAAGCGCCGTCCGATATACATCGTCAAGAGCGACTCGGCAGAGGAGAAAGAGTAAAACACCCTTGGGATGATGGAGAGATTGTTGGAATGTTCCATCTGAGCGGCTGCTCGCCGGCCGTAGTGGATGCACAGCGCCTAGTAGTGATACAATTCGCCCCGCCTGCCTGCGTGTGCTCTATCCGCTCTACGACGCCGATCGGCTGATCGCCTCTCGTTCCTGCTCGATGACCGCTGGGGGATCAGGCGTTTGCCCATTCCTACCGGCCGGATAATCTTGCCGAATACTTGCCCTTCATCGAAGCATACACCCGCCTGGGTCGTCTGGAGCAGGCGCAGGCGTTGACCATGGAGATCGCTCTGCCGATGCCGGTGTTGCGGCCGGCCCTGTGCGCCCTGTGGCAGCAAGCGGCTGCCTCTTTGTCTCCGTCCTATCCCGATCACCGGATCGTTGAACGGGTGAAAACCACATTGCGTTACTGTCCACCGGAGGGACATGAATAGCTTGGATTACTACGTCACATTTGTACGGCATGGGGAATCGCAAGGAAACGAGCAAAATCGCTTCCAAGGCCAGGCGGACTATCCCCTAACCGAAAAAGGGCGCGCCCAAGCCCATGCCTTGGCCGCCTATTGGAAAGCTGAAGGTGTGACTTTCGATCGCTGCATCACCAGTCCCCTGCTGCGTGCCCGAGAGACAGCCGAGATCCTCTGTGCCGCCTTGGCATGTCCTCTCGACGTAGACCCGTTGTGGATGGAAATTGACAACGGCCGGCTGGCCGGCTTGCGCGAAGAAGAAATGCAAGAGAACCTGCCTAATCGACTCGCCATGTTCACTCCGCTGGGTGAGACGGGTGAGAGCTGCTTCCAGCTGTACCTGCGCGCCGGACAAGCGATCCAAGCCGTGTTGAATCGTCCACCCGGCCGATATCTGATCGTGACCCATGGCGGCACACTCACCATGGGAATGTACGTCCTTTTGGGCATCTCACCAGCGGTCTATCCGTGCGGACCGCGGTTGCTATTTCACAACACCACGTTCGCCGAGTTTGTCTACGAAACCAAACGACACGCCTGGCGTCTGCTGCGCTTCGACCGACCTCACTGGTCAATCAAGAACGATCGCCCAGACGATTTGCTCTAAGGGCCCAGCAGGATGACGACCCCCTCTTCTTCTCCTATGCGCTTCTTGATCTTCGGCGCAGGCGCCATCGGCACCTACATTGGCGGATCCCTGGCGCTGATCGGCCAACGCGTAACCTTTGTCGAACGGCCAGAGACAGCCCGCGAGCTGCGCCGGCGGGGACTTCGCTTGGATCTCACGGCAGATCGCCGTCGCAGAGCAAACGAAACTCTCTTGATCCCTCCCTCGTCGGTGACCATCGCCGAATCGCTGGAAGAAGCGCTTCAATATCTTCCCTTCGACGCAGCCATCTTTGCTCTGAAGTCGTTCGACACCGCGCCGGCCTTAGAAGCCATTCGTCCATTTGTGCGACAGTTGCCGCCTTTTGTGTGCCTGTCCAACGGCGTGGAGAACGAAACCCTGCTGGCCTCGGTGCTGGGCGCCGAAAAAGTCATCCCAGGCACAGTTACCTCAGCCATCGGGCGGCGCGCGGCCGGCGATGCGATCCTAGAAAAACTGCGCGGCGTTGGCCTGGCCGCCGGTCACCCTCTCTCCCCCAAACTGGTGACCCTGTTCAACCTTGCCCACCTCAACGCTCGCCTCTTCGCCGATCCGGCCGCAATGAAATGGTCTAAACTGCTGACCAACCTGATCGCCAATGCCACCTCAGCGATCCTAAATCTTCCGCCAGAGCGCATCTTTGCCGATCCGCGCCTCTATTGGCTCGAAATTGCCATGCTGCGCGAGGCCCTAGCCGTGATGCAAGCTCAAAACATTCCGCTGGCTGACCTGCCGCAAACTCCCGTGCGTGCCCTAGCTTGGGCCGTACGCTGGCCATTATGGCTATCTCAGCCGCTACTGCGCCGTGCTATTGCTGGAGGACGAGGCGGCAAAATGCCTTCTTTCCATATTGACCTGCACTCTGGCCGAGGGCAATCGGAAGTGGACTACCTCAACGGGGCTGTGGTTCGCGCCGGCGAACGGGTCGGAGTCCTCACCCCGGTCAACCGCCTACTCACCCAAACCCTATTGGCGCTCACTCGCGGCGAACGACCCTTAGAGGAGTTCTCCGGAAAACCAGATGCCTTGCTGGCCCTATTCCATTGAGAAAGAAATGCTATGTATGCTTCGATCGCTCTTGCTTCTCCCTCCCCCCAGGTTCAGGTCCACCTGCCAGATGGTCGCACTCTGGCCGGCCCGCGTGGCGCTAAGGTGGGAGAGTTCCTCGCCGTAGTAAAGGATGACTTTGATGCGCCCATCGTAGCCGCCATCGTCAATCATGAGCTTCGCGAACTGAACTATCCGATCGAAATGGAAAGCTTCGTCCGGCCGGTCACCATGGCCACAGCCGACGGAGCGCTGATCTACCGCCGCTCGCTGGTCTTTTTGCTCGAAATGGCGTTTGCCGATCTCTACCCAAACGCCAAGCTGACCATCGATCATTCCGTGTCTTGGGGAGGATATTTCTGCCAGGTGTCGGGGCGCGAACCACTCACGCCGGCCGAACTCGAGGCCCTGCGCTGTCACCTTCAAGAGTTAATAGCTGCCGATCTGCCGTTTGAGCGGCGAGAGATGCCGCTCGATCAGGCCATCGAGCATTTCCGTCAGCGCGGCTACGATGAGAAAGTACGTTTGCTCTCCTATCGCCAGAAGAACTACCTCACCCTCTATGCCCTGGGCGATCGGATGGACTACCTGCACGGCTACATGGTCCCTTCCACCGGTTACCTGAAATGGTTTGATCTGGTGCTCACCGACGGCGGCTTTACCTTGCGCTTTCCTCGCCGCCACGCGCCCACTGAACTGGAACCGATCGGGGAATATCCAAAGCTCCTGGCCGCCTTTCGGCAATATGGCGATTGGCTGACCCGCCTAGGGATTGAAAACGTCGGCGCGCTCAACGATGCTATTCGAAGCGGTCGGGCAGAGCAGATCATCCTGGTCTCAGAGGCCCTACACGAGCGCCACATTGCCCAGATCGCCGCCCAGATTGCCGAACGCCAGGCCGGCATCGTGCTGATCGCCGGCCCCTCTTCCTCAGGAAAGACCACCTTCTCACGCCGCCTCAGCATCCAACTGCTAGCTAACGGCCTCTCACCTTATGCCCTGGAGTTGGACAACTACTTTGTCCCTCGTCACCTAACCCCCCTCGGCGAGGACGGCCGCCCTGACTACGAAGCCCTAGAAGCACTTGACCTAAACTTGCTGGCCGATCATCTACAAAAACTACTGTGCGGCAAAAAAGTTGAACTGCCGCGTTACAACTTCAAGACTGGCCTGCGTGAAACCAGCGACACAGTTCAACTTCACCCCGGCCAAGTGCTGATCCTGGAGGGCATTCACGGCCTAAACCCCCGCCTCCTCCCCGAAACCCTTCACCAACGCGCTTACCGCATCTACGTCTCCGCCCTGACCCAGATCAACCTCGACCGGCACAATCGCGTCTCCACCACCGACACGCGTCTGATCCGCCGCATCGTGCGCGACGCTCGCGAGCGCGGCTACTCCGCCCAGCAAACCATCGCCCAGTGGGAGTCGGTGCGCCGCGGCGAGAAGCGCTACATCTTCCCTTACCAAGAAAATTGTGATGTCATGTTCAATTCGGCGCTGGTCTATGAGCTTTCAGCGCTCAAGCCTCTTGCTGAACCGCTGCTGCGTCAAGTCCCCTACGGATCGCCGGAGTACATCGAAGCCAAGCGGTTGCTGGCCTTTCTGGAATGGTTCTTGCCAGTGGACGCCGATCTTATCCCGGCCAACTCGATCGTGCGCGAGTTCCTAGGCGGCTCAAGTTTAGCCCGCTTCCGGGTGTGGAAGTAGATCAACGGCTGACGCCCGTCACCGCATCTTATCGGAGATGCCGCGCTTCTCCCTGGCGAACGGTGACGCCAATGCTATCCAGGTATTCTAACAGCGCCTGAGCATATTTGCGGCTGGTGCCAAACAGATCACGCACTTCGGCCAAGGTGATCGTCCCCCTCTTCTGGATGGCAGCTCGAATGCGTTCTACCATCCCATCGTAATCAGCCTTTCGAAAAACCACTTCAGGCGAGACAGCGATCAACTCTCCCACTTCCAACAAAGCGCGCAGGACCTCCTGGCCGACCTCTGCCTCACATTCCTTGAGGCTAGGAGGGGCAAACGGACGTTCGGCAAAGCGGCGCAATAAGGCCTGCACCTTGGCCTGTTGTTCTGGGCGAAAGGCGATTCGATGCTCAGCGAGGGAAATGGCCGTTCCTTCTTCCTTTAGCAGACCAGCAGCAAGTCCGCCGGCCAGCAACGCCTGAAACACCTGTGCCGAGATGCTCAACTTGGATTTGAGCTCCTCGCGCGGCATGCCGCGTCGCAAAGGAAACATCCGATGATACTCTGTGATCAGGCGAAGCGCTTTCTCTTGAAGCGCTTTCCAGGTGACGGCCGGCACAACCAAGCTGTCAGGGGTCCACGTCGAGCCGCTTTCCTCCAGCCAGATCAACCGCCCCTGACTGAGCAAGTCGTTCAAGGCTGCCGCTGCCATATCACCGTTGAGTTGCGAATGAGCCAACACCTGCTTCACTGGGGCCGGCCCAAGAGACAGCGCCGCCTCCAGCAACACCTCGGTCGGTGCACCGCGCGCCAGCGTTTCCAGCGATTGGGTCACGCGTTGATCAAACCGTTTGTGACGACTCTTGGGATGAGGATCAATAATGACACCGCCTCCCAGCGTTTCAGAGGGCGATGGACGTCGTAGAATGATGCGATCGCCCCGCACGGCCACCAATGGATCGCGCAGCTCCAACTGCACCCATCCCTCAACACCCGGAACAAGCTCATCGGCATTCAACAATCGCACGCGGGCCATGGTCTCGGCTGTGGTCAAAAACACCTTCACTTCCGCGGCGTGTTTCAGCGGCTGCGAAACATTGCGCAACAGACGCACGGCCACATCCACACGGCGGGTAGGCTGATACTGATTGGGACGCGTCACCACCTCGCCGCGCCGAATCTCATCTACGGCAATCCCCGATAAATTGATCGCCGTACGCGACCCTGGCACAGCACGTTCGACTTTCTTCTTGTGAGTTTGCAACCCGCGCACTCGCCCGCGTCGCCCCGAAGGCAACACCTCTACTTCCTCGCCCACTTCTAACGAGCCATCGATCAAGGTGCCGGTGACCACCGTCCCAAAGCCAGCCATTGAAAACACGCGGTCGATCGGCAGGCGTGGGCGACCGTGGTCCAGCCGAGGCGTCGTCGCCTGCAAGACCTGGGCCAAAGTCTGCACTAACTCGTCCAACCCAACTCCGCTTTTAGCCGAAACCGGCACGATGGGCGCATCGGCCAGGACGGTTCCGCGTAGGAGAGCACGAATATCGCTCGTGACCAGATCAAGCCATTCCGCGTCAGGGGTGAGATCGGTCTTGGTCAGAGCCACCACACCGCTGGGGATACCCAGCAGGTCCAAGATCGCCAGATGTTCGCGCGTTTGCGGCATCACCCCTTCGTCGGCAGCGATCACCAACAGCGCCGCATCGATTCCTCCCACACCGGCCAGCATATTCTCAATGAAATCGCGATGCCCAGGCACATCCACAATCCCGATCTCCTCACCACTGGGAAGCGTGAGCCAGCCGAATCCCAGATCGATGGTCATCTCGCGGTTTTGCTCTTCCTTTAGGCGATCAGGATGGACGCCAGTCAAGGCAGCAATCAGAGTTGATTTTCCGTGGTCCACATGGCCGGCTGTGCCAATAACGCGCACCTTGCTCCTCCTACGCCAAGCGTCTTAGCGGGTTCGCTTGGTTCCGGTCGCCGCCTTCTTTTCGGGAGCGGTTATTTGCTCGCTGGCCGTTAGCCATTCGTGAGCCCAATGGATCAGGTTCTGGATCTGGCTCTGGCCAAGAGCAGTAAACAATTGCAATTGATCTTGCAAGCGTTGCACCAGCTCATCTAGAGCATATAAACGCTCCTCAACGACTTTTGCCGTCTGGCGTATCTCGTTCAAAGCTTCTTGCTGAGACAGGGTATGTGCCGTCCAGCGCTTCTGATCCTCGGCCTTAAAAGCGGCCCATTCCTGGCGAGCGCGCTCTTCCCCTAAGCGTTGAATCTCAGTGATCTCGTTAATGCGGCGCTCCAATTTCTGGTTGAGTTCCAGGTACGTCTCTTGAGCGCGCTTGGCCGCCCTCAAGGCTTCCTCGGCGGCCTGAATCTGAGCGTTGAGAGTGTCCAGTTGGCCGGCCAGGGCTTCGGCGCGTTGGATCCATTCTTTCCAACTGCGTTCTCGCTCCGCCTGAGCCAACAATTGCTGCTCGATAAAAACCGTTTGAGCTCGCTTGCGCTCCATCTCCGCATTCAACAGCTCGGTAATGCGATTTTCCACCACCCGAAAACTATCGCTATTGAGCAGCATTCTGTCGCGCAGCTCATCCATTCGCTTGCGCAGAGCAGTTACCTCTCCTTGCACCTCCGCCAAGCGTTTCATATCGGTTCGCCGGGTTTCATCCATGGCCTTGCGAGCACGTTCAATCCCCTCATAAAGTTCCGTTACTCGTTCAACCTGGGCCTGCAGATCGGCCATCGTTTGGGTCACGCGCACTTCCTGAATCGCTTTATCTCTTAGCTGTTGACGAATGTCACTCACATCAGTTGCTTTGCGTAAATCGGCCAAAGCTTGATTGATCTTGTCCAGATCCGCCTGATGGCGCTTGACGATCTCCAGTTCTCGCTGCTGGGCATTCTTCTCTTTGGCCTGCTTACTTAGAGCGCTGATCTCGCGTTCCAGCGCTGCCAGCCGTTCCTCCCACGCCGAAGACGAGTCGGCCAACCTGCGCTGTTGTTTCTCTAGCCAATCGAGTCGTTTCAAGATTTGCTCAACATCCATGAAATACTCCGTAGTAAGGAGATATGACCGAATTGCAGGAATTATAGCATTCCCTGTCCGAGCCGCTCGAAGAGCGCCGACAAGTCATTGAAGATGAACAGGGAAAGTTGAGGAAACAGGCCAAGCCCGATCAGCATCCATATCCCCAAACCGATCAAGATCACTTCCTGGACCCGCTCGCTTCTCTTCCAACCTGCGCTTTCCCCAGGCAGAACCAGGCTCCCCAGCGTGCGCACTGCACCACTTATCAAACCGAGCAGACCAATCGCAAGCCATAAAGCATCTCCCAACGAGCGATTGACTGCCAATTGCTCAAGCAGCAGCAGACGAGGTGGGAAACCAGCCAGCAAGGGCAGGCCGGCCAACGACAAGTTGGCAAAACCAATCCCCAAGGTGACCCACGGCCAAGCTCTTCCCTTTCCCTGGAGCGTGGTCAAACGCAGATCAGGCGCAGCCTTCTGCAAGATAGCCAGCGAGAACGCCCAGATTGTCACCCCCAGGCCGCGAGGCAAGATTTGCAGGGAGATAAGGTGCACGCCGGCCGGGGCGCCCAGGCTCAGGGTCAGCAAGAAAAAGCCGGTCTCGGCGATGATTCCATAGCCCATCAGGCGCGCCGCATGATTCTCAAAGGAAGCATATACGCCGGCCGTAACCACCATCACCAGACCGGCGAATCGCATCAGGGCCGGCAAGTTTTCTGAAAGCCTGAGGAAAGCATATTGATCCAAAAAACCCATCCCAAACAGCGCAGTGGCTTGAGGAAGCAGCCACAACAAGAATCCCACCGTGTAGGGAGAACTTTCCTCTAAAGCCATCGGAATCCAGGTGTACAACGGGAAGATCGAGAGCAAGAAGGCAAACCCTAAGACAAAAATGGCGGTTGCCCGAACTGTCAACTCCACATCTCCTGGGCTTGCCTCGATCCCTGCAAACAACCAGCCGGCAAACAAAAGAAACGGGATGACCAGAGTATGAAAGATCACATACCGCACCACCCCCCGGCCCGGCCGTTGAGTAAACGGCAGCAACATAGGAACGGAGAGCAACACGGCAATCCCCAGGAACACAGCCGCATAGAGAAACGGGCGAACCGCCAACATGGCCACCATCAGCCCCAGGATGCTCATCCCAAGAGGGATCACTCGCCGCGCCAGCCCCAAGGTGGCACTACCGAAGAACCACATTGCGGCCAAGCCGTAGAGCATTGCCAACACCGAGCGATGGGCCGGCTCCAGGGTGAACGCGCGTCCCAACACCTGCAACGTCCCATCCACCTTAAGCGCCAGAGACCCAATGGCGAATGGCTCATCAATCGGCAACCACCAGGCCAGCAAGGCAAGCCCTAGCGCACTGAGCGTCCCAATGCGCACCAGCCAGCGTTCTTGCCATACCAAGAGAAACGCTCCCCCCATCCCAATCGGCAACACAACCCACAGCAAAGGCGCACTCACTGCGAAGCCTCCTCTCTTGTCGGAGAAGCAGCGGCAGTCATCCAGTAGGCACCGGAGAGCGCCAAGCCCAGATTAACGATAGCCAACAGGCCGGTCAGCAAAACAGAAGTCTCCACCACAGCGTAGAGCGTTTCAAATCCAGCCATGACCATCAGCAAGCTCAGAGTGATCCGCAGCAGATTCGAGGTAATTCCCAACTGAACTATTCCTACCCCAATCGAAACCAGACCGCCAAGGATCACAGACCGGTCAATCCCTGGGATCAACGCTTCCACATAGGGCATCAACGCCACAACGACGACAACCACCATCGCCACCATAAAGAAGCGGAAGAGCCGGCCCTGCGGCCAAGCCATTTCTTCCGCATCCCCAACGTCCTTCAAACTCGACTGGGTGATACCCAAGGTAGCGCACACCATCCAGCCCGTGACCAGTTTCACCGAAGCCAGACCAAACGGCCAATGCATGGCGACTAACCAGAACACGCCCAAATACTCCACGGCCAACAAAATCAACTGAGCACGCCACGCCCGACTGAACAGCAAGCCCAGCGAAGCAAATAGGACGATCCCAGTCGGCAGCCAGCTCAACAGTGTCAGCCACATTTAGGGCAGCCTCGCTGAAAAAAGTGAAAGAAACCATATAAAGAACAGGAGCACCCACAACATTCCCCCCTCTCCTTCCAGGAGAGTCGTAAACGAGCGAATCAGCCGACCGACCAGCGAATATCCTTGTCCGAGCAGACGGTAGAAGGCATCTAGCAACATGACTTGCGATCCCGATTGGATCGAATGGGCGCGGATTGGATTTAACCAGCGCCAGTGTGGCATGAGCCAAAACAGAACAGCGAACAGCACTGCTACAGTCAAACCCAGCCACCACACGCCGACATGCAATGCACCTTGCCAACCTACCCATCCCAAAAGAGCCAGAACAATCACCGGCAGCGCAATGCCCGAGCGATAGATGCGCTGAAGGCCATCCGATTGGGCAGTCAATCGCTCACGAGCATCAGGGGATGGCCAGAGCATCTTACGCATGAAACCCAAGAGCAGCAATGCCTGAGCCAGGACCAACATCGCCCCCGAAATTCCTCTTGCCCACAGTGCCACAGCCGCGCCTTCCCAACCGCTGGCCGTAGGGGAGAAAGGCAGTCCCGAAAGCCCCCATAGCCCTAAGGCGGTGATCACTTGTTGAAAGCGATTGCGCCCAGGAAACGACAGAGAAAGCGTCGCTCCGGCCAAGGTGAGCGCAGCGGCCCAGGACGTTGCACCCACGGGGTTATTGCGCAGCGCTGCTGCAACGGCCAGAGCTGCCCAGCCAATTAGCCAGAAGGGCCGGCCATTTAGAGCGTCGGAAGCTCGCAGCCAGTTCCATCCTCCATAGATGCCGGCCATCGCCACCAACACCAGGAGCAACGGCGTATACGACAGCTCTTCCCCCGATCCGGTCAAGCGCGATACAACCGCCAAACTCGATGTGGCAACCACCAACCGCAAGGCCGTCCCAAAGCCACGGCGCAGCGCCGACTCGGCAGAAAAGCCCAAGTGCAGCGGCAACACCCCCAAGCGCAAGCCGGCAGCCAGCACCAAATACACCTGAACCTCTGGCAACGGCGCACTCAAATCCAGAGGAACACCGCGCCCCAGGCTTAACACCCCGGCCCAGATCACCATCCATATGCCGGCCAGGCGCGCAGCAAACCCCAAGATCACTCGCCTGACCCCGTTTGGATCATCAATCGTCAACAACTGCACCATCAGATCGGTCAAGTCAACCGCTGCCCAAACCAACAACAATACCAGCGGCGTATCGGCCATCACGGCCAGCAATCCCAAACCGATCAGCACCAATGCGCCGGCCCAAGAGAAGGGCATCGGCAAATCCTCGCGCACCACATCTGTCAACAGAATCGCCAATCCCACGGTGGTCAACGCCAGGGCATACGGCCAATTCATCCGATCCACGACCAAGATCAGCGGCTCGGCCAGCAGCCCCGCCATCCCCCAGATCTGCGCCTCCAGCGTGAGCGGCAGCCCAAACTGCCACAACCACACCCCCACCCAAGCCAGAAACGCGCCGGCCACGGCGATCCACCACCCAAAACGGTACTTTGGCTGTGCAACCTGCACGCCAACCAAGACAGAGCTCGTCAAAAACAGAAGAGCGAGCGGAAGAAGGGCCATCAGACAAAGGCTATTTTATCAGAGGATAGCGCCCCTCCCATTACAGAGAGCACAGCGCTAGATATTAGCCTCCTGCCGACCCTGGCCAAACCCAACACAACCGGCCAAACTCAGCAAAGTTAACCCCTCTCAATACGGAAAATGCAGCCGATTGCCATTTGGCCCAAATAAGGGAACGATTCGATCCGCATCCCGCACCAACTCCCAACCCCAATTCACAATCAGCAGCGCTGCCATGATCACGGCCAACACCACTGCCCAGCGCCCTGCGCCGCCTTCCCGCCAACGCCAGCCCAAAGCCGTCCACCCCGCCGTCCAAAACTGCGCAGCAACCATCGCGAAATACGGAATCAGCGCCAGATGAAAGCGATCTTCGGCCAAGATCAGAGCATGCGGAGTCACATAGCATACCACCAGCAAGAGGAACAAGATCGTCCCAGCATTCCGACGCAAGAGCGCCGTCCCCAGCGCCGCCGAGACGCTCACCACCACAAACGGCAAGAACAGGATCAACGCAATGATCAATAACAGCGGAAACGGGATATACCCAAACAAGTTATTGCTGTAAAAATACACCAGCGCTCGCTTCTCCAACCCAAAGAAAAAACTCAACCGATTCAACATCAAGGGAAAGAACCGCTCGGGGGAAGCGCGCAAAAATTCCATCGCCTTCTGGGTGCCCAACCGATCGCGCTCCAGGTCATCCACAATGGGGATCAAATCAAACGACGGCCCAAACACAAACGAACCGTTGCCCTGAGGATGATAACCCAAATACAAGTTATACCCTAGCGACGTCTCAACCCCGGTCAATTGACCGTGCAAAAGCGAATTGCGAGTCACCCATGGCGCGATCGTCAATCCGAAGGCGAGCGCCATTCCCAACGCTGCGCGCCGCTGACGCACGACAAACCATCCCCACAACACAGCGCCCCCAGCAAACGGCAAGATGATAGAACGCGTCAACGCCGTCAAGCCGACCAACACCCCAGCCCCCACAAAACCCACTGTCGCTCGACGATCATCCCCTTCCTGTGGCGGGGTTGCCGAGCCAAGAAGGACCAGGAACGACGCCAAGAGCAACACAAAGAAAAGATTTTCTGTAGCCAGCGCCAGAGGATAAAGCAAGAGGATCGGATAGACAGCCATCGTCCAAGCCGCTAACCGAGCCGCTCGTTCCCCCTGTCCTTCCGTATCTACGTTCCCGGCCAAAAAACGCCGTGCCGCAAGATAGGTCAACGGGGCTAGCGCAGCGCTCAAGAAGGCCTGCACTAGACGAGCGACCAAAAACCGTCCTGGGCCGGCGCCCGTCAGCCAATAGATCAACGCTAGAAACGCCGGATAAAGCGGGGCGCGAAACGATGTAGGGACACCGCGTTGCGAGTCATACGCCACCCCGCTAAAATCAAACGTCACATATCGCTGCAGGGGTTCCAAATCCTGGCTCGCGTACCAGCGGAAGCCATTGCCGGCCGCCAAGCTGCGCGCCAGCATATCGTACTGATACATGTCATCCAGGCCGATCCCCAAGTGGCGCAGCAAAAGAACGGGGATCAGCCGCAAGATCGCCCCAACGACGAACACCCGCAGCCCAAAGGGAACAGCCTTAACGGTCACACTTGGACCTTGACGCGCATCGCCTCGATCCGCCGTTGCAAATAGGGCGAGAAATAGCCGGCATACCGCTGCTGCAACCCAGGAATCTGCCAATCGTCGCCGGTCACGCGGCCCCGACAGTTGGGCGCACCGCAATGGCACTCAAACTCATCGTACGGCGAACCATCGCACATGGCATAATCGAAAGTGACCTCCTCGCCCACTTCGATATCACGCATGGCGATCAGGCTGTTCGAGCCATTCATGCCGGCATTTGGATCGCAGCTATGATTAAAACAATCAGCCGGGTCACCCGTTAGCGGATCGAACATGAACAGATCTTCATCTACTTGAATGATCCGCCGGTAAAACTCCGGCACTGTGGGATCCAGCTCAGCGGACGTAATCACCCGCCCACCCCACATGACAAGGATTTCCCCTTTCGAGATAGGCTCGATGGCGATAATTCCGCATCCTCCCTTCTCTTCAAAAGGTGCTTTCGCAACTTTCGGGGAAAGCCAGGAATAGAACTTCTCGGTCATTCTGCTCCTTCCTTCCCCTGCAAAACGCAGGGAGAAAATGTTTGCCGCGAAGAGTGCAGAGAGAAACCTTGTGCACTCTTCGCGGACCTGCGTTTTGAACGCGCTGCTAAGTGTACCCTCATTTTCTTGCTATGACAGGGATTTTAAGCAAATTCAAACCATCTTGCTGACTTCGACAACTTAGGGGATAATCGCTTGCATGAACCTCTCTCTCCCCGACCTACAACCGACCTCCCAAACCCATTCCGCTTCCCGCCTAACCCTCAGCCTGCCGCGGCCTCCCCAAGCGTTTTACCGCCACGGATGGCAATCCTGGTCCCTGACGACCTGGACCAAGCCGATCCCGCTTCCCGATCCGCGC
This sequence comes from uncultured Anaerolineae bacterium, assembly GCA_937120535.1. Lineage (GTDB taxonomy): Bacteria > Chloroflexota > Anaerolineae > Anaerolineales > Villigracilaceae > Denitrolinea. The sequence continues at coordinate 52,954 of CAKZJX010000018.1, read as the reverse complement.
CCCACCATCTTTCACCCCATGCACATTGACCCAGCCTATGCCGGCGAACCCCTCCCGCATGGCTCCTGGCTAGGCGCTGCGCGATTGGACAACGACACGGTTGTGCTATTGGGTGCCCTGGGGATAGATGCCCACGTTCGTCTCAACGGTAATCAACTTGAGGGGTGGTATGAATCGGGCGAAGGGCCGTGGTTCCTGTGCGTCGGGAGCGAAACGGCCTGTTTCGCCGCTTACGCCCAGGCATTGGCAGAACGGTTCTCGCCTCCTGCACGCAAAGCCGCGCCGCGCGTCTGGTGTTCCTGGTACAGCCTGTACACTGCCATCAACGAGCGCTTGCTTCACCGTGTGTTGGACGACCTGGGCGACTTGCCCTTCGATGTATTCCAAATTGACGACGGCTGGCAGGTGGCTATCGGCGATTGGGAAGCCAATTCAAAGTTCCCCTCCGGCATGGCCGCCCTGGCTGATCGCATTCGGGCAAGTGGCCGAATAGCCGGCCTTTGGCTAGCGCCGTTCATCGCCGTGCCCTCCTCGCAACTGTTCCATGACCATCCCCAATGGTTCCTGCAAGACGCCCACGGACGATGGGTATCGGCTGGCTTCAACTGGGGCGAACCGGTATACGCTCTGGATCTCACCGAGCCAGCTGTCCAGGACTGGTTGTTTGCGTTGATGCGCCGAGTGCGCTCCTGGGGATTTGACTATCTCAAACTGGACTTTCTCTACGCCGGCGCCCTGCCTGGGAGGCGCCGTCTTCCGATGCCGCGCGAGGCCGCCTATCGCGAAGGATTGCGCATCCTGCGCGAGGGCATGGGACAGGATGCCTTCTTCTTGACCTGCGGTGCGCCCATCTTACCCTCCCTGGGCCTGTGCGACGCTATGCGCGTCGGCCCAGATGTGTCCGGTGAATGGGAAAGCTACCGCAACGCTGTATTGCTCTACAACCACGCCACGCCGGCCGTGCGCAACGCCATCCGCACCACCTTACATCGCCTGTGGCTAACCCCGTTGGTCCACCCCGACCCCGATGTGGTGTACTTCACCTCCCAGCAGAATTCCCTCACCGCTGAACAGAAAGGATGGCTATACGATCTGGCTCGCGTTTGCGGCTTCAAGGCCGCCTCCGATCTCCCTCAATGGCTGAGTGCGACAGAACGCAAAGCCCTGCGCGCCTTTCTGGAGGAGACCAATCACGTCGTCCCTCTCGACGCCTATCGCTTCCAGATCGATGGCCGTCTGGTGGACTTCTCGCCGGCCGTCCCGTTGCCGTCGCCTGTCAGAGGTTGGCCGGCCCTACAAGCAGCGCTGCTTGGCTGGTTGGGCAACCAACCCTGGGTGCTGCGTTGGCTGTATGCCGACGATCAGCGACGATTGCAAGCGATGGTGCGTCAACTCGAAGCCCAATCGAGCCGGGAGTGAAGCCACTGGTATGGAGAGCCGAATTGCTCGCCATCCTATGCGGCTAGGCAAATCATTGCCCAACCACGACCCTCCCACAAGGAGCGTCAAATGTCCCGCCTTCCTGTCCTCATCTCTTCGCTCGAAACGCCTTGGCCGATCGTCGGCCTGCTGTCCCTCCATCTGACCTTCAACCTGATCGCTAACAGCGCTTTTAAGCTCTCGGCTTAGAGCACAACGAGGCACGGTTTTCTGGCATGGCAGGTGGTGGGCAATGTGTCCGGATTCTTGACTGTGCTCGCCCTGACCGGCTTGCTGCGGTACCTGCCCCTGAGCGTTGCCTATCCGCTCACCATGGGCTTGGGAATTTTGGGCGTTCAGGTGCTCTCCGCGCACTTCCTGTTTCACGAGGCGCTCGGGCTCAATAAATGGCTAGGCACACTGTTCATCCTCGCTGGCCTGTTCCTGATCTACCGCTCATGAACCCTCTGCGACAAGGGATACGCAGCTTCGATGCCTGGCTCAGCAGACAGCAAGCCATCCATCCCTTCACCGAGGACCGAGATTGTCTTTTGCGATGGCAACTGGCTCACCTGAGAACCGATCTGACCCTGCCTCACGGAGCCATCCCGCCAGGCACGCCGGTGATCTTGTTTCATCTATGGAATGAACGCATACCTGCTATGCCGGCCCAAGGAGCCGACTTAGCATGGAGCCTGCGTTTTTATCGGCGGATTCGCTATTCGCTCCATCTGGCCGCCATCCATCTTCATCAGACATCTGAGCTTGAGCAGGTGCGCGCTATTGGGGGGATCACTGCTCATTTTGGCTCGGCACAAGAAGCATGCGCTCTCTTCGAGCGATTGGGATTCAGCATCTACCCCTACCATCGCCCCCTGGGAGCCTTCGGGGAATTTTGGGAAAATTTCTACACCTGGTGGCTGATATGGGCCTACAATCCCGCCAGCCTGGGCCATCGCAAGTTCTGGCGTTTGAAGCGGGTGGAATTCTGGACAAGCCGAGAAGCCTTTTTGCAAACCTATCTGGGGTAAATTGTGTCACGCGGTGCGCCGTAGAGGACGCTCATGCCACCAATCCTCCAACTGCAGATAGCGCAACAGGGCCTGCGAGATCACCCAACGCAGGGGTTCCGGCGGCCAGGGAAGGGGCTTGCGATTCACAAACCACACCGAAGTCAGGTCGGTCTGGCGTTCGAGGAGCAGATCGGCCAGAGTTTGACCGTTGAGATGGGTCAAGGCAACGCCGTGGCCGATGCACCCTAGGCTGTACCACGCCCGTTGGTCGCCGACCATGCCGATGGCCGGCACCAAATCCAGGGTCACGCTCACCGGGCCGCCCCAGCGAAAGGCAATGCGCGCGCCCTTTAGGCTGGGGAACAGGGTAGTCAGATCGGCCTCAAGACGGCGAAAGACGGATTCATTCCAGTCTCGGTTCATCTCGTGACCATAGGCCACGGTCACATTGCTGCCGCCGATGGCCAGGCGATTATCCACCGTGAGCCGCAGATAGTGCACCAGATTGCGGACATCCTCCACGCCCTGGCGGTGGACCCAACCGATGGACGCCAACTGCTCAGGGGTCAGCGGCTCGGTGATGATCATGTGGGTGAACGCCGGCGCCTGTTTGTTGCGGATCGGGCGCAGGAGATGCGAATAGGCGTTGGTGGCGAAGACGATCTTGTGGGCCGTCGCTGTTCCCCCAGGAGTGTGTAGGACAAAGTCTCGGCCGCGGCGGATCTCAAACACCGGCGAGTGTTCGTAGACCCGAGCGCCGGCCTGCTCCGCCAGGCGCTTCAGCTCTCGAACCTGTTTGGCTGGATTTAGCAACCCGCAACGCGCCTCGCTCCAAGCGCCAAGCGCCAACGGACTATGCACTTCGGCCTGGGCTTGATCCTTCTCTAACCACTCAATGCCGGTCACTCCTAACCTGACAAGTAGGTTCAGATTGTGCTGAAGGCGCTTGACATAGCTGGGCGTGGTGGCGATGCGCAAAAAGCCAGGATACTCGAAGTCACTCTGCAGGTTGTGCTCGCGGATCAGGTTGCGCACCAGGTCCACGGCGTGCTCACTGTAACGATGGGCTTCGAGCAGGCGTTGTTTGCCGAACAGCAGGGCGGTGATCGAAGGTTCAAGGCCGAAGAGGGTCATGGCAAAGCCGGCGTTGCGGCCACTGGCGCCATAGCCGATCAATTCTGCTTCGAACACGGCCACCTGCAAGGCCGGCTCAGCCTTGCACAAGAAGTAGGCCGTGCTCAGGCCGGTGAAGCCGCCGCCGATGATGGCCACATCCACCTGGATGTCCCCTCTAAGCGGGGGATTGGGAAGGTAGGGGCCGTAGGTCTGAAGCCAATAGGAGTGATACATCACCTTCTGCAGGGGGAAAGGCGTCCTTAGAACCCTTCTAGGTAGCTCAGATCGGCCAAGCTGCGCGCCAGATTGGCAATCTGCCCGACCAGAGCCAAGCGATTGGTGCGCGATGTCTCGTTTTCGGCCATCACTAGCACCTGGTCGAAGAAGGTGTTGATGGTTGGCGTGAGGCGTTGCACCAGGAGCAACAATTCGTCCACCGAAGCAGGGGGGTGAGGGGCCAAGGAGCACAGAGCGTCGTGGAGGGCGCGCTCTTCAGGCTGAGAGAAGAGCGCTGGGTTGACGGCCGGCAAGGCCTCGGCAGAGACCGCAGCCGAGCGCAAAATGCGCACACAGCGCGCAAAGGCGGGCAAGATCTGCCCCCAATCGGGGCGCTCCACCCAAGACTGCAAGGCCTGAACGTTGCGCGCTGCGCCGGCCGGGTTGTTGGCCTGGGCCGCCAATACCGCTTCCACCACGTCGTAGCGATAGCCTGCCTCTTTTAAGACCACGGCCAAGCGGCCGGCCAGGAAGTCCAACACCTGCGCCTGGACCTCTGGGGTCACTTCGATCGGCTGGAGGCGGGCCGCTTGCTCGACGATGGCTGCCAAATCGAAGTCCAAGTAGTGTTCCACCAGGGGTTGCACCACGCCAATGGCCGCTCGTCGCAACCCGAAGGGGTCCTTGGCGCCGCTCGGCGCCAGGCCGGCGGCAAACAACCCTACCAGCGAATCCAACCGATCGGTCAGGGCCAAGGCTACACCCAGGGGCGTGCTGGGCACGGTTTGATATTGTTCACCGATGGCGATGGCCACCGCCGGCTCTTCCCCACTGCGCAAGGCATATTCGCGCCCCATAATGCCCTGCAAGGAGGTCATCTCGGTGACCATCTGCGTCGCTAGGTCGGCCTTGGCCAAAAAGGCGGCCCGCTGCAGTTGGACGCGTTGCCGATCGTCAAAACCGAGCAGGGCGGCGATCGGTCCTGCTAGGCGCACCATGCGCTCAGATTTATCGAGCATCGAACCAAGCTTGGTGTGGAAAATGAGGGCAGCTAGCTTCGGGCGATAGGCCTCGATGGGCAGTTTGAGATCTTCACGGATAAAGTAATCGGCGTCGGTGAAGCGCGCTTTGAGCACGTGCTCGTTGCCCTGGCGCACAATGTCCAGATGGAGGTCGTCGCCGTTGCGAATGGCGATGAAGTAAGGCAAGAGACAACCGTCATCGGAGCCAACGCCAGCCACCGGGAAGTAGCGCTGGTGTTTCTTCATCACCGAGATCAATACCTCGCGCGGCAGGGCCAGGAACCGCTCATCGAAGCCGCCCATCACCGCCGTGGGCATCTCGATCAGGTTGGCCACTTCGCTCAGCAGGTCCTCTTCGATGAGCGCCCGACCGCCCACCAGAGCCGCAGCCTGCTGGGCTTGCTCCACGATCGCCGCCTTGCGTTCTTCTTTATCGAGCATCACACCCGCTCGGCGCAGCAGGCCGGTGTAGCGATCGGCGGAGGGGATGGAGATGGCCGGCGAATCGTAAGGACGTAATCCACGCGAGACCCGATCCGAACTCACACCGGCATAGGTAAAGGGGATCACCTGATCGCCCAGCAGAGCGATCAACCAGCGGATCGGCCGCGAGAACCAGACCCCCGTTTCGTTCCACCGCATCGATTTCTCGAATTTGATGCTCTCGATCAGCCTAGGTAGCGCTTCGACCAGGACCTCAGGAGCAGGCCGGCCCAGACGATGGACCACGGCAAAGACGTATTTTCCACCGCCCTCCTCCCGAACGATCAGGTCGTCCACCCGCAGGTTGTTCTTGCGGGCGAAGCCCTGGGCAGCAGCTGTCGGCTGACCGTTGGCGTCGAAGGCTTTGTCGGCCGGCGGACCTTTGATCCACTCTTCACGGTCGGCCTGTCGAGGGGCGAGGGAGTCGATCGAGACCACTAACCGGCGCGGGGTGGCGAAGACCCGCACGGCGCCGTAGGCCAGACCAAGCTCCTCAAGCAGGGCAGGAACTCGGACCAGCAGTTGCTCGTGGGCCGCGTCTACATCCTGCGCCGGTAGTTCTTCCACGCCGATCTCGAGCAGGAAGGGAAGAGGTTGGGCGGGAGCGGCTAGAGGTTCCGTCGGCACCGGCGCTGTTGCCACCGGACGGCGATCATCCTTGAGCAACGGGTACTCTAGCTGTTTGCGCTGTTCCAGATAGCCCTCGGCTACACGGCGAGCCAGTTCACGCATGCGACGGAAGAAGGCCTGCCGCTCGGCAACCGAAATGGCGCCGCGCGTGTCGAGGATGTTGAAGGTGTGGGAGCATTTGAGCACGTAGTCGTAGGCCGGCAGCACCAAGCCCTGGGCCAAGCACGACTCGGCTTCGGCCGAGAATAAATCGTACATGCGGCGCGCACGCTCGATCTCGGCAATCTCAAAGTAGTATTTGGAATGTTCAAATTCCTCGCGGCGACGGATCTCCCCATAGGGGATGCCGACCCCCCATTCTTCATCCCAGATGGCATCGGCATTGTTGAGGGCGATCAAGATCCGCTCTAGGCCATAGGTGAGTTCCACCGACACCGGGTCCAGAGTCACGCCGCCCATTTGTTGGAAGTAGGTGAATTGGGTGATCTCTTGGCCGTCTAGCCAGACTTCCCAGCCCAAGCCCCAGGCCGAGATGGCCGGCTGTTCCCAGTTGTCTTCCACGAAGCGGATGTCGTGCCGGCGCGGGTCAACGCCAAGCGCTTTGAGCGACTCTAGGTAGAGTTCTTGGGGGTTGCCAGGATCGGGTTTGAGGATGACTTGATATTGGTAGTGGACTTGAAAGCGATTGGGATTTTCGCCATAGCGTCCATCATCAGGTCGGACCGATGGTTCGACGTAGGCAACGTTCCAGGGCTCTGGCCCTAGGACGCGTAAGAAGGTGGCCGGGTTCATGGTGCCGGCCCCCACTTGGGTGTAGTAAGGCTGGGCGATGATGCAGCCATGCGAGGCCCAGAATTCTTGCAGTTTGAGGATGATCTCTTGAAAGGTGGCCATAGATCCGGTCGAGAGCAGGGAATGGGTTTGTTGAGGGATTATACTGCAGGTCGTGAAAGTCGGATGATATAATGTTTGAGCCACAGATTACATGGATTACACAGATTACGATCACAGACTACGATAGATGGTGACTGGACAATTTTTGCGTGCGGTTTCTTGAGTGTCTGAAACTCTGCGTTGAGGATTGCCTATGCCCAATCGGTACGATGTTGCGATTATCGGTGGCGGCCACAACGGCCTGGTAGCTGCGGCTTATCTGGCATGGGCCGGCAAGAAAGAGGTGGTGTTGGAGCGCCGGCCCATAGTGGGAGGAGCGGCAGTGACCGAAGAGATTTTCCCCGGCTATAAGTTCACCGAGTTTTCCTACGTGGTCAGCCTATTGCGGCCAGAGATCATCCGCGAACTGGAGTTGCCGCACCATGGGTTGAAGATCTTGCCCTTGCCGAGCACGTTCTCTCCACTAGAGAACGGCGACTACATCGCCTGGTGGGACGATGCCGACCTGACACGGCGCGAGATCGCTCGCCATTCAGCACTGGACGCAGAAGCGTATGAGGAATATAGCCGAGTGATGGCGCGTATCGCTAAGACGATCAAACTGCTGATCCGCCTGGTGCCCCCCGACCCAACATCGTTTCGGCCGCGCGATGTGATGAATTTGTTGCGACTTGGGCGTTATGCGGCCGGCTTATCGGAAAAGGAACTTTATCGGATCGCTAAACTATTGACCCAATCTGCAGCCGACCTGCTGGATGAGTGGTTTGAGAGCCAGGCCGTGAAGGGCACTAAGGCAGCTAGTGGGATCATCGGCACGTTCTTGGGACCACGATCGCCCGGCACGGCCTACGTCTTGCTCCATCATTACATGGGCGAGATCGACGGCGCTTTTCGCGCCTGGGGCTTTGCTAAAGGCGGCACCGGCGGGGTAAGCAATGCCATCGCCCGCTCAGCCCAAGCCCTCGGAGCGGAGATCCGCCTGGAGAGCCCAGTACAGCAGGTCAAGGTCCGGCGGGGACGCGCCGCGGGCGTGGTCTTGGAGAGCGGAGAGGAGATCGAGTCGCGGGTGGTGCTCTCTGCTGTGGATCCGAAGCGCACGTTTTTGAGTTTGGTCGCGCCGGAGCATTTCCCCGAGGATTTCTTGCAGTCGGTGCGCGATTTCCGCATCCGCGGCTCCTCAGGCAAGGTCAATATCGCTCTCAGCCGTCTGCCTACCTTCACCGCTCTGCCCAACGAACCAGCTCTATATCGCGGGGCGATCTCGATCAGTCCGAGCGTGGATTATCTCGAACGCGCTTACGACGACGCCAAATACAGAAAGATCTCACGACGACCTTATCTGGATATGATCTTTCCCTCAGCGATTGATCCCGATATGGCGCCGCCCGGCCATCACGTGATGTCGTGCTTTGTCCAGTATGCGCCGTATGACGTGGAGGGCGGTTGGACGGATGAGCGCCGCGAGGAGTTGGGAGAGACGGTGATCTCTACGCTGGAAGAATATGCCCCCGATATTCGCAAGTGTATCGTTGGGATGCAGATTATATCTCCTAAAGACATCGAGGCGATTGCCGGCATCACGGGCGGCAACATCTTTCACGGCGAATTGCTGTTGCATCAAATTTTCTTTTTGCGACCGGTTCCTCAATGGGCCGATTTTCGGACCCCTCTGCGCGGGTATTATTTCGGCGCCAGTGGCGCTCATCCGGGTGGAGGGGTGATGGGTGCAGCAGGGATGTTGGCCGCGCAGGAAATTTTGAAGGATGGTTTGGTCTAGTCGTCGAGGCAGAAGATGAACGAAAACGGGAATGAAAACGCACACGAGAACAGCGAACTCGAAACCCCGCTTCACGAAGCTATTCACGCTCTGCAACAGGGGGAACGCGCCCGCGCCAAAGAACTGCTCACTCAACTGCTCAAAGCTGAACCGAATAACGCAGAGTATTGGGTGTGGATGAGCGCGGCGGTAGAAACCCAAAAGGAAGCGATCTACTGTCTGCAGATGGCACTGCGAGCGGACCCCCAGCATGCGATCGCTCAGCGTGGGCTGATCCTCTTGGGCGCCTTGCCGCCAGACCCATCGGTCCTGCCGTTTCCGCTCGATCGGCCGCGTGTGTGGGAGCAAAATCTGCTCTTGAGCGCCGAAAAAGCCAAGGAAGGGCCGGCAGCACTCCCGCAGGCCTTCAAGCGCCTGGTAACTCTGGGCGGGTTGGCTGTTCTTCTAGTCGGAGCGATGATCTTCCTTTTCATCTCACCTCGGCGTTCCACCCCCCGCTTCACCCTCCCCACAGCGACCTTTGGCCCTTCGCCGACGTTTACCCTGACGCCCACAGCGATCAACGAGCCGACCCGTGCGACTCCTACCTACGTGGGCCCTCCGCCGCTCTGGTCGCTCTTGCCAGCCACCTACACGCCCACGCCGCTCTACCAGCCCACACCACGCCAGCCGCTCTCAGCCGATATTTTCCGCGCTGCCCAGACTGCCTATGAGCAGGGAAAATGGGAGGAGTTCATCTATTTCATGCAGCAGATCAGCACGGTGGAACCGAATGCGGCCGATTCGTGGTATTTTATCGGGGAAGGGTACCGCTTCCAGGGCAAGTATAAAGAGGCGCTGGAGGCCTATGAACGGGCGATTCAGATCAACCCCGCCTTCGGTCCCCCCTATCTTGGACGAGCGCGCGCGCGACTCGCTCTCACTCCCTCCGCCAATGTGCAAGCCGATCTGGATGCTGCTGTTAAGAACGATCCGGCCTTCGTGGAAGGCTGGGTCGCCCGAGCGGCTTACGCCATCGATAACGGCGATCCCAAAACAGCGCTCGATGATCTGAAAGCGGCTGAGGCCTTGGCGCCCGACTCAGCACTGGTGCATTATGAGTACGCACGGGCGCACCTTGCTCTGGGTGAGATCGAAAAAGCCCTGCAGTCGGCTCAACACGCCAACCAGCTCGATATTACCCTGGTGCCGGTCTACGCTATCCTAGCCGAGAGTTATGCCGCCAATCAGCGCTACAAGCAGGCCATAGAGGCCTTGCAGACTTACCTCACCTATGGGCCAGAAACGCTGCAAACTTCGCTGCTCTATGCCAAGCTGCTCTATCACCAGGGAGAGTACGAATCGGTTCTGGAGCAGCTTAACAGCGTCCTAAAGGAGAAAAACCTTCCCGAAGCGCGTTTCTATCGAGGGCTGACCTACCTGAAGCAGAAGCGTACCGCCGAAGCGGTGTATGAGCTGCGCGTGGCGATCCTCTCCTCCCCGAACTCATTTGACGTGAACATTGCTTTGGCGCAGGCGTATTTTGAGAACAACGAGCCTGGCAATGCCTTCATACAAGCTGAAAAGGCTTTTCCACTGGCAAAGACCGACGAACAGCGGGCGCAGGTCTATTACTGGCGGGCCAAAGCCCAAGAGCGCATCGGCCAGCCTAGAGGAGCGGAGCGCGACTGGAACGCCTTGCTGGCACTGCCCCCCGAAGCGGTTCCGGCGGCCTGGCGTACTGAGGCCCGCGCCCGCCTGACGGCTCTGAGCACCCCCTCCCGCACACCGACACCGACCCCAACTCCTTCGCCCACGCGCACCCCTACGGCAACGCGCACGCCCACTCCCGAGCCAGTTACGCCAACCCCCACGCCTTAAGATTCGGCGCCGGGCCGGGTCCTCGGCAGCTCTCAATACTCCTCATAGCGCTCCTCCTTCCACACATCGGCGCGGTTATGATAGCCGGCCCGCTCCCAGAACCCTTTGCGGTCGTGGGGCATAAACTCCAGCGAGCGCAGCCACTTGGCCCCCTTCCAGAAATAGGGCGTCTCTAAGTCGAGGCGACCAGGGATGAAGCCTACGACCCCGCGCAACGGATAGCCATGCTCAGGGGTGAGCGGCTCACCGTTGAAATGGGTGGCCAGTAAGAAATTATCGGCCAACACAACCTTCAACGGCAAATTGGCCGTGAAACCATATTCGGCATGTTGCATCACATGTGTGGCGGTGGGTTTGATCTTGATGATCCCCAACTCGACCAGCGTCTTGACCGATACCCCTTCCCAGACGGTATCGAACTTGCTCCAGCGGGTCACGCAATGAATGTCCATCACCACGCGAGTGCGCGGCAATTGATTGAATTCTTCCCAAGTCCAGCGTTTCTCTTCTCCCACTTCGCCCCAGATGCGAAAATCCCAGATGGCCGGATTGAACGGAGGAATCGGCCCATAGTGCAGGACCGGGAATTTCAACGTCAATGCTTGACCGGGAGGAAGTCGTCCTTCTCGACGGACACGCTCTTCTTCCTGGCGACGATCTGGATCGAACGAGAACATGGCTAGCCTCCTACCTACTATGCAATACAGCTTATCAACCTATAACGACAATAGCAAATGGGGCATCTCCGATCATCGCTTGGCTGCCAGGCTCCTGGGCCGGCAGTGAGCTTATTTAGGAAATGGGGCGACCTTGCTCGATCGCCCCACCCAAAAAGCGTTCGATTCCGTTGCTGATCTTATACCACCGTGCCGATCAAATACAGGGCGGGATAAAAGAAGATCCACACCACATCAACGAAATGCCAGTACACAGCGGCGGCTTCCACGCCCCAGTAACGTTCAGCAGAAAACGCCCCTCGGCGCCCATTCCGCCAGACCAGGAACAGGAAGATCACGCCGGTCAACACGTGGAAAGCGTGCATGCCCGTCATCATGTAGAAGACAGCGCCTTTCACATCCTTGTTGACGATCACGTTCTCTAGCTGCGCCAGTTGCCATTCCAGTCCGACCACGCCGACCAGAAATGCAATGCCTAAGATCATGGTGATCAACGTTGCATTCAAGAACCCCTTGCGATCGCCATGGGCGATAGACGTCTCGGCGCGGTTCATGAAGAAGGAAGATACCAACAGAACGGTAGTCACGGCCAGGCCGAGGGTTTGGTTAAGATGGGGGCGCGTCATGCCCCACAAGTTGAAACGAGTGGCTAGCAAGGCGCCGAACACGAAAGCGTCTGAGAGCAGGAACAGCCACAAGCCCAGGCGGTTGCTGCCAGTCTTGTACGCATAGCTGTTCCGAGGCAGGACTTCGTCTTGCTGAGCCAGTTTGTAAATGTGCATGTAGTAGTACATCACTAGGCCGGCTTTGAACAGAGCTACCAACAACAGCAAGATCGGGTTGGGCAGAGCCACTGCCAGGCCAAACTCCAACGCCGTCAAGATGGCTAAGTAGGCGAAGATGATCACACCCTGATTGAGGGCCGCCGATTTATCGAGTGCATGGGTCGTCATGGATTAGTCCCCTACCTTTGCTGGTGCGAAGTCAACATACCGAGAGCCGGGCAGGCCATAGTCATACGGTTCGCCCACCACCACCAGGGGCGCCGAATAATTGTGGGCCGGCATTGGCGAGGGCACTTGCCACTCCGGCGAGCGCGAGTTCCACAAATTGCCTATCACCGCCTCGCCGTAGCGTAGGCTGCGGACCAGGTTGACGAAGAAGATGACCACCGAGAGGGCGATCAAGAAGGCCGCTACGGTCATCACGATATGGGTAGTCTGGAAGCCCAACTCCGGGTCATAATCGAAAATTCGGCGGCGCATCCCCAACAGGCCCACGCGCATCATCCCCAGGGAAAGGACGAAGAAGGACGACGCCATCAACCAGAAATGCCAGCGCCCCAGGCGCTCATCCAGCCGGCGCCCAGTAGCTTTGGGGAACCAGTAGTAAAGCGCCGCAAAGAAGGGGAAGACAAACCCGCCAAAGAAGGTGTTATGGAAGTGACCGACGATCCAATACGTATCATGTAGATGCAAATCGGTCGTAACAATGGCATTTGGCGGGCCAGATAACCCACCCATCAAGAAGACCAGGATAGATCCCACCACAAATAGGAAAGCAGTCGGCATCGGGCTAGGAATTTTCCCCTGCCAGATGGTCGCCACCCAGGAAAAGAACTTCACCCCCGTCGGCACCGCCACCAACAGGGTGCTATACATGAACGGCACCCGCAGATACTCGTTCATGCCTGAGGTAAACATGTGGTGCGCCCACACGATGAAGCCCACCAGGGCGATCCCCAGCGACGACATGGCTACCCAGCGATAGCCAAAGAGCGGCTTGCGCACAAAGACCGGCAACAGTTCTGAGACCACCCCTAACCCGGGCAGGATGAACACATACACTGCCGGATGAGAGTAGAACCAGAACAAATGCTGGAACAGGATGGGATTACCACCCTTGGCCGGGTCAAAGAACCCCATCCCGAACAGGCGCTGGAACATCACCATCTGGAACGACAACCCGATCAGCTGTGTGGCCGTTAGGGCAATCAACGAAGTGGCAATCGCCGACCACACGAAGATCGGCATGCGAAACGCCGTCATGCCGCGGGCGCGCATCCGCACCACCGTCACGATCAGGTTCAGTGCGCCCAAGATCGAAGACCAACCGGCCACGAACACCCCCAGAAAGAACATCTGCTGCCCCACCTTGGTCGGCAACGCCGAAAGCGGCGGATACCCTGTCCAGCCGGTCTCCACACCCCCTAGCGGCATGGAAAGCAGCAGCCAGATCGCCGCCGGCACCGAGATCCAGTACGAAAAGGCGTTCAAGCGTGGGAAGGCCATGTCGGGAGCGCCGATCAGCAAGGGAACCAGATAGTTGATCAAACCCGAGATGCCGAGCAAGATGGAGACGATCATAACCATCCCATGCAGCGACATCATGGTGTTATACTGATCCGGCGTAAGGAACTGCTGTCCCTCAAACGCTAGCTCGGTGCGGAAGATCAAGGCAAACAAACCGCCGACCAAGAACAGGATGATGGCCGTGACCGTGTACTGAATGCCAATCACCTTGTGGTCCAAGGAGGGGCCGAGGTACTTTATCCAACCTTCTGGGTCTTCGTGGTGCTCCGCTTCTTCCTCCCCCTTCCAGACCTTGAACCAGCCGTCCATCACGCCATGTTTGGCCAGGAAAGCCAAGGTGCCCACCACACCGCCAAACACCCAGGCGTGCTCGGTGAACAAGTAGCGGCCCATCACCGGCAGCTCCAGCGCAAAGCGGATGCCCACCACAAAGGCGATCCCCGCCGCCAGGCCGATGACCAACCACACGAGGCCGCGCACGAGCGGAATCGAATAGAGTTGCTTCATAGCATGCCTCCGAAACTTACTTCAGCGTCTTCAAATATGCAATAATGTAAGAGAGTTGTTCTTCATCGAACACATAGGCCGGCATGGGGTTGGCCGTCTGGAAACCGGCCACGATCTTGGCCGCAGGATTCAGGATGGACTCAATGATGTACGCCTCGTCTGCGATGGTAGTGGTGCCATCGGCAAACTTCCGCTCACTTCCAAACAAGCCCTTCCAAGACGGTCCGACCAACACTTGACCGGTCAAGGTGTGACACCCCAAGCAGCCATTGGCCCTCACCAGCCGCTCACCTTTCTGTTCTGGCGTCTGAGCGGTCTCAAACGCCATGCGCTGCTCTTGGGCCCATTTCTCAAACGCTACCTGATCCACAACAATCACCGCATTTTCCATGCTATAGTGAGCGGCACCGCATAGCTCTGCACAGCGTACTTTATACCTCCCCATGCGGGTCGGCGTGATTCGCAACTGGGTTTCGCGCCCTGGCAACACATCCTGCTTGACGCGAAATTCGGGCACCCAGAACGAGTGGATCACATCTCGTGAAGTCATCTGGAGCAGCACCTGTCGGCCAATCGGCAAGTACAGCTGATCGGTGATAAAGCCGCCATACTCAGGATACTCAAAACTCCAGGCAAATTGCTGAGCGATCACCCGCACAACCATAGCCTGCGGGTCAGCACGCCGCGTCTCACGCAGCGACCAGGCGCCCAGATAGGCAAAGGCTACTACTGTAATGAGCGGGATTACCGTCCAGGTGACCTCCAATTTCGTGTTGCCCTCCACATGAACGGCGTCCTCGGTATCGCCAGGTTTACGTCGAAACACAATCAAGCTGTATACCAACGGAACCACAATCAGCGCAAACAGGAACGAAAGCACGATCAACTGCAAATCCCACAAAAAGTCAATCGGGCTCGCCTGTGCGCTGGCGTCCACGGGTAACAACCCAACGGCATCCAAGCCGAAATAAGTCCCTAAAGTGACGAGGATGACGAGCAACCCCACAATGATGAAATGTCGCATATTCTTCTCCATGAATCAAGAATAAGCATCTATCCAGGGATTGAACAACCATGTCTCGGCCTGTTCGGCCGTTAATCGTTTACGTTGATACAAAACCACCGGCTCGACGGCATCCAGCGAGACCAAAACCACCTGCATGGTCGTTTCACCTTGCAGAAAGCGATCCAGGAACTCCTGACGATGGATGGAGGTATCGTCGTAGTCCACAATCACCAGATCGGGGCGCAGGCGTTCCAAGGTCTCAAGGGCCTCTTGCATCGTCGAAGTTCCTACAATTTCCGCTCGACCTTCCCAGCGCGCTGCATACACCTTGCGCAGCCCTTCGCGAAACAAGGGATTGGCAGAAGCAATAAGAACACGATAGGGGCGTTTTGGGGAAACCTGAAGGGCAGAGGCAAAGTCTTCGGAGTTCATCTCATCGTTCAAAACCCAAAAGGTATCAAGCCCTATAAATTTACCAAATTTCATCCTGTTTATCGTTAAATTGGACTAAATAAATGAATGATTCTCCCCTCCCAAAGGGATGATTTTTGATCGATCTTATCATCACCCTTAGATCAAACCTTCTTGGGTGGCCTTGGCAACCGCCTCAACGCGATTGTTCACTTTGAGTTTTTTCAAGATATGGCGGATATGCGTCTTTACCGTGTTTTCTGAGATATACAATTCGGCTGCGATCTGAGCTGTTGTCGAGCCATGGGCCAAGCAACGCAACACTTGCTGTTCCCGCTTGCTCAGCCCTTCCTGTGCCTGTCTTTCCCCCGAACGGCGCATTATTTTCAGGACGTGAGTCGTCATTTCGGGAGAGAGCACCGCCTTTCCTTGGACCACGTCCAACAAGGTTCTGCGTAACGTCTCCGGCTCTACATTCTTCAACACGTAGCCACTAGCGCCGGCCAAGATCGCCCCTATCAAATGTTCTTCTTGCTGCGACACCGTCAGCATCAACACCTGGTTTTCGTATCCCTGCTTTCGTAGCGCCCATAAGGTATCTACCCCGTTCAAACCGGGCATGTTCACGTCTAACAACACCACGTCCACGTCTTGCTGGGGGATGCGATGCAAGGCCTCTTCGCCGCTGCCGGCCTCGCCCACCACCTGGAACTCCGGCATATCCGAAAGCAAGCTGATCAAGCCGTGCCGAAAGAGGACATGATCGTCCACCACGAACAGACGAATTCGCTTCATAAATTCACCCGTTCCCATAGCCGACAACGCAACCGGACGATCGTGCCCTGCTTCGGACGACTCACGATCTGAAACTCGGCCCCGATCGCCTCAGCTCGCTCCCGCATTCCCCTTAACCCAAAGTGGGCCGCGCTCGACAACGTCTCTGGGCTAAATCCCTGGCCGTCGTCGGCCACCTCGATCCCGATCTCCTCTCCATCTTCCCATGCGATCAACCGTACGTGCTGCGCCTGGGCGTGCTTGCGAATATTGGTCAGCGCCTCCTGCACGATCCGCATTACCTGCACCTGGGTATTGATCGGCAAGTCGTGGGTTAAGCGCACCTCCACCTGCACCGGCAACCCGCTCAGCGCCTCAAACTCCTCGGCAGCCTGGGTCAACCAGATAGCCAAACGTCTCTCTGGGATGCGTCGCAAGTTCTCGATAGCTTGGCGTGCGTCCAGATAGGCGTCGTCCAGCGTTCGCAGAGCGTTGCGCAGGATTCGCCCGGCTAGCTCGCTTCCTCCCTGGGTCAGAAAACGTTCGGCGCGAGCGATTTCGATCTTGAGAAAGGCCAAGGTCTGAGCCAGGCCGTCGTGGATCTCGCGCGAAAGGCGTGCTCGTTCCTCCAGGATGATGCGCGCTTCTTCTTGAGGAGGCAGCGTCGAACGTTCCGATCTCGCCGAGAAAAGCAAAACCTGCTGGGCCCATTGGCGATTCTCCAGGGCATTCAGCGCCCGCGCGCCAAGATGAAGGACCTCTTCCAAAACACGGATCCTGCTCTCATCGAGAGCTGGGGGTTGGCTCCAAACAAAGCCAAACACCCCAGCCTCACGTCCGTTCAACTCGAGAGGAAAACAGCGAATCACACACCCTTGTGGCGCGTCGACCAGCAGGGAGCACTCTCGACCAGCAAAGCGCTCGATGCACATCTTGCACGTTTGCCGCTGGGCCGGGTCCATCACCTCGCCAGGGATAACGCCCATCATACACCCCCAAGCCAAAGGCAGCCAACGCGGGGCGAATTCATCGAAAGGCAAAAACAGCCCACCTTGGGCGCCGAGCAAGTCGCAGCCAGAACGCAGGATGTTGTGCAAAATCGTCTCTGCATCCTCTGCGTCTAGCAACGCAGCAGCCAAGGAAAAAAGAAGTTGGATGGGCGGCATTGGCTCCGGGTCGGTCGGCACGGTTTATAACTCAAGCGACGGCAACAAAACCAACACTTCAGCGCTGTGCTCCGCCGGCCGGACATTCTCGAAAACATGTGCGATCACGCCCTGGCGGTCAATTAGATAGGTCGTGCGATGCACGCCCTGGTACTCCCGGCCCATAAATTTCTTAGGGCCCCATACCTGATACAACTCGCACACTTGATGTTCCTCATCCGCCAGCAGGGGGAAGGGGAGCTGATGCTTGGCTTTGAATCGGGCATGAGAACGTGGCGAATCGGGGCTCACGCCCAGGATGACCACGCCGGCCCGTTGATAGGCCGAGTAATCGTCGCGGAAGGCGCAGGCCTCAGCGGTACAACCGGGGGTGTCGTCCTTGGGATAAAAATACAAAAGCACTGGCTGTCCACGATAGTCCGAAAGACGGCGAAGGGTACCGGTCTCGTCGGGCAGAGCAAAATCTGGGGCAGGGGCTCCGACGGGTAACGGCATGGCCGATCTCCTGCTGACTAGACGTCTACTTGAACGTCCGAAGGTAAACTACAACGTTCCAGATGTCTTGCTCGGTGAGCACGCCGGCCCATCCGACCATAGACGTTCCTTCCACGCCTTCACTCACACGCCAGAACAGATAGTCGTCGCTCAGGGTAGGAACCAGGAGGACCAGGTTGCGCGGCCGAGGGTTAAGGGCCGGCGCCATTGGCCCATCTCCATAGCCGAACGGGCCATGACAGCTCTGGCAATAGTTGATATAAATCTGTTGTCCAGCAGTGAGGTCGATGTTGGCCGGCGCAGTCTTCCCTGCATACTCTGGCGGGACGGTAGCAATCGACATGGATGCCGGCTGGCCAGGACGACAAGCGCTCAACAGGCCAATCAAGACTAGAACAATCGCTCGAAACAGAATAGTGTAGCTCATCGGCGCTTTCATCTGACAGGAAATTGAACTCCTAGAAAGGATATTATAACATCGGTTTGGACGAACACTTGTTCAAGTCACCTGAGATAAGCCGCGCGCCGAGGCGCGCTCTATCGCACTGCTCTTTCGCTACCACACTCGCCAACCATGCTTGCCTCGCAAGGGAACAAAGGCCACACCCAAGCTGGTGCGTTGCTTGAATTTGCCTTTGACCCGCTGCCAGACCTCCAGCTCTTGATAGGCCCGCCCGCCCACCGGAATCACCAAGCGCCCCCCTTCGGCCAATTGATTGAGCAAGGTCTGGGGCGCCGCCGGCGCAGCTGCTGTCACGAGAATGCTATCATACGGCGCTACCTCTGGCCATCCCAACGAGCCATCGGCCAGGTGACAGTGGACGTTCTGATACCCCAACTCAGCCAACACCCTGCGAGCCTGTTCATAGAGTTCTGGGATGATCTCCACCGTGTGCACTTCTGCCGCCAGGTGAGCCAAGATGGCTGCCTGGTAGCCTGAACCTGTTCCCACCTCCAACACTCGTTCGTGACCCTTCAAATCCAACAAATGAGTCATAAAGGCCACAATATACGGTTGGGAAATGGTCTGCCCATAGCCGATCGGCAACGGACTATCGGCGTACGCCTGATGGCGATACTCTTCTGGGACAAAAAGATGGCGCGGCACTGCCTCAAACGCCGCCAGCAGGCGCTCGTCCTTCAAGCCCCGGCCAGCGATCTGGTGTTTCACCATCTCCTGACGATCAGCCCGGTAACGATCCGATTGGTTGTTCTCCATCTATGCGCCTCCCTAACGATCTAGTTTGGGATTGCACGCTAATAATCACAGTGTACGCCGAATCTAGTGAAATGTCCATCTGCTCTCCTTTGTGTTTCCGCTCCGCCGAGAGCGGTCAAGGCCAGCCTCAGGGCAAATTCGTTCCTTTACCTTATGGTACACTATATTTCATGTCATCCTTAGTCGCTATTGACATTGAAACGACCGGAACGGATAGGGAGCGCGACGCTATCATCGAGATCGGCGCTGTGCGTTTCAACGGCAAGCGCGTGGAGGAGGAGTTCTCTACGCTAATCAATCCCGGACGCCATATCCCTGAGTTCATCACCAGCCTGACCGGCATTGACGCTGCCATGGTGCGCCATGCTCCGCGTTTGAGCGATGTTAAACGCGATCTGGAAGCCTTCGTCGGGGCTTCACCAGTGGTGGGACACAACATCCGCTTTGATTTGGGATTCTTGCAAAAGTCTGGCGTGTTGTTGTTCAATCGTGTGATAGACACCCATGTGCTGGCATCGGTGTTGCTGCCCTCCGCCAGTCGGTATAGCCTGGGCGCTTTGGGACAACAGTTGGGCATCTTGTTGCCGGCCACCCACCGCGCTCTGGACGACGCCCGCTTAACTCACGCTGTGTATGAGCGCTTGGTGGAGAAGGCACGCCAGTTGCCGATCGAGGTGTTGGCTGAGATCGTTCGCCATGGAGAGCCGATCGATTGGGATGCCGGCTATGTCTTCGAGCAGGTGCTGCGGGCACGCGCGCGCCAGGGCGTGCAATCCCGTCCGGGAACAAGCTACCGCGCGGCGGCGTTGGAAGGAACCGAGGAGGAGGAACCCGCCGTTCGGCCGATGAAACGCGTAGAGCATCCGATTCTGCTCGATGAGGAGGAGGTGGCTTCTCTTCTCGAGTACGGAGGGCCTTTCTCTCAATACTTCGAGGCTTACGAGCATCGCCCTGAACAAATCGCCATGCTGCGGGCAGTGACTCGAGCGCTCTCGGAAGGCCGTCATCTGTTGATCGAGGCAGGAACAGGGGTGGGCAAGTCGTTTGCGTATTTGATCCCGTCTGCGTTGTTTGCTTTGCAGAACAACACCCGGGTGGTGATCTCAACCAACACAATCAATCTGCAAGATCAGCTGATTAAGAAGGATATTCCGGCGCTGCGCCAGGCACTGGGCTGGGAAGTGCGGGCGGCGGTGTTGAAAGGTCGTGCCAATTATTTGTGCCCGCGCCGCCTAGAAGCGCTACGACGTTATGGCCCTAGCAACGCCGATGAGATGCGCTTGCTGGCTAAGGTGTTGGTTTGGCTATCGGAGAACCCGAGCGGCGACCGTAATGAGTTGAATTTGAGCAGCCCAGCGGAACGCGAGGGGTGGACGAAGATCTCGGCCGAGGACGAAGGGTGTACTGCCGAAACATGCGCCGGCCGCATGGGCGGGCGTTGTCCTTTCTATCGCGCCCGAATAGCCGCCCAGAACGCCCATTTGTTGGTGGTCAACCATGCTTTGCTGCTCTCCAATGTGGCCACCGGCAGTCGAGTGTTGCCGGATTATGATTATCTTATCGTGGACGAGGCTCATCATCTGGAAGCAGCCACTACCAACGCACTGTCGTTCCGGTTTACCCAGTTCGATCTGATCCGTTTGCTGCGTGAGATAGGCAACCAGAGTTCGGGGATTTTGGGGCGTTTGGTGGCTACGCTGGCCGGCCTGCTGCGGCCGGCGGAGCGCGGCGCTTTCTTGCAGAGCGTGGAGCGGGCCATCAGCCAAGCGTTTCGCTTGGAACAGTTCAATCGCGAGTTTTTCGCCATGCTGGGTGAGTTCGCTGCGCTGCTGCGCGAGGGGCAGCCAGCCTCGTCTTACGCTTGGCAAGAGCGCATCTTGCCAGCCACCCGCAGCTTGCCGCAATGGGAAGAGATCGAACTGCAATGGGGACAGATGAGCGAAACCATGCGGCATCTGCTGCGCACCTTGGAAGACTTGTACCAATATGCCGCCGACCTCTATGCCGAAGGACATGAGGAGCTAGAGGAATCGATCGGCGAGCTGGGCACCTTGCTACGGCGCATGGCCGAACTTCACAATCAGTTGACGGCGCTGATCCTGGACCCCTCGGCTAAGATGGTGTATTGGATCGAAGTCTCTCAAAAGGAGGAACATCTCTCGCTCAACGCGGCTCCTCTCTACGTGGGCGACCTAATCACTGAACATATCTGGAACGCCAAGAACGCCGCTATCTTGACCTCAGCCACGCTCACCACCAACGGGGAGTTCATCTACCTCCGAAGCCGCTTAGGCGCTGAGATGGCGGATGAGCTCTCCTTGGGCAGTCCTTTCGATTATGAGAGCTCCACGTTGCTGTTTGTGGCCAACGATGTTCCTGAGCCGAACCATCCGAATTATGAGCGGATGATCAGTCGCTCGCTGATTGCGCTGGCCAAAGCGACCGGTGGGCGAATGCTGGCACTTTTTACTTCGTATGCTGCCCTAAAACGAGCTGCGCAAGGGATCATCGCTCCTTTGGCGCAAGAGAATATCCTGGTGTTAGAGCAAGGTGAAGGAGCCTCAGCAAATACGTTGTTGGAATCGTTCAAGACCAGCGAGCGAGCGGTGTTGTTGGGAACTAAGTCGTTTTGGGAAGGGGTGGACGTGCCGGGCGAGGCGCTCTCGGTGGTGGTGATCACCAAGTTGCCGTTCGATGTTCCCACCGATCCGCTGGTGGCCGCCCGCGCCGAGACGTATGAGGACCCGTTCCATGAGTACTATCTGCCAGAAGCGATTCTGAAGTTCCGCCAGGGGTTTGGCCGATTGATCCGAACTTCCAGTGATCGGGGCGTGGTGGCGATCTTGGATCGTCGGGTGTTGACCAAGGCTTATGGCCGGCTGTTTTTGAATTCGCTGCCGCGCTGTACGGTCCGCATTGAAAGCGTTCAAATGTTGCCAAAGGAAGCGGAGCGCTGGTTGGGAATCTGATCAGTACAATCGTGGGAGTGAAAGAATTGAGCCAAGCGGCTACAATCAGGAGTGATGAAAATCGCTTTGCTCTCTGATATTCATGGAAATCTACCAGCCCTGGAAGCGGTGTTGGCCGATCTACAGACCGAGTCTGTTGATTGTACGATCTTCCTGGGCGACCTAGCCACTATCGGTCCCTCCCCACGAGAGACGCTAGACTTGGTCCGATCGTTGAACTGCCCCTGCATTCTGGGAAATCACGACGCGGCGATGCTGGAGCCAGAACAAGCGGCGGCGCTGCAGATTAGCCCGTCCCTGATCCCGGTGCTGGAGTGGGGAATTGAGCAACTGTCCGCCTCCGATCTTGATTTTTTGCGTTCGTTTCGGGCGACGTATTCGTTGGATATGGGCCCGATCAGGGTGTTGTTCTTCCACGGTTCGCCGCGCTCGAACACGGATATGATCCTCGCTACCACCGAAGACAAGGTGCTGGACGCTTGGTTGGCCGGTTCCTGTGAGACGGTGTTGATCGGCGGGCACACGCACATCCCGATGGTGCGTCAGCGGGGCCGGCAGGTCTTGCTGAACCCCGGTAGCGTGGGAAACGCCTTCTTATACCCCTATCAATCGGGCAGCAACGCGCCGACTCTGCTGCCTTGGGCAGAGTATGCGGTGCTGCATGTCGAGCGTCAACGCTGGACGATCGATCTACGACGCACTCCCTTTAACACCTACGCTGTCCATGAACTGGTTCGACGAAACGGCTTCCCCTACGCTGACTGGTGGTTGAAGCAGTATGGAGGTAAGTAGGCTGTCCTTGGGAAGCAGCAAGCCGAAGGGCTCTCGCTCGGCAGGCATATGGGCAAGCTGGCCGTTCCACAACCGTTTTTGACACGGGCCGAAAGTTCTTGACAGGGCAAGGCCAAGCGACTGGGTGTATTCTGACCCGCCGTATGTGCCCGTTTCGGCAACGGCAAACTTTACCGGATACTACATCTATCCATGAGGTCTTGGCTCAGCGAGCGATCAATTGCTAGGGGTCAAAACGAGGCAAGGTTCGAAGCAGGTGATCGCCAACTATTCGGTTGAGTCAGCTTGTTGCAGCTCTTGGCAGCACACAACTCAGCTCACTCCAGGAAGATCGGCAACGAGAGATTGCCGGCATAGGCAAACACTAGCATTTTGATCAATTGCCCGATCCACGCAAAGAGCAAAAACCTCCAGGCCGGCATTTTCGAGACGCCCGCGGCTATCCCGGCCAGATCGAAGAAAGGGTTAGGGATAGCCGCCATGATCAACACCGCCCAGCCTCCCCAGCGTTGTATCCAAGGTTGAATGCGGGCATATGCCTTTGTGTTTTCCACCACGGCCTGCCCACCGAAGCCGGCCAGGTAACCGCTCAGCTCGCCCAGCGCTCCTCCGCTGGCCGCAGCCAGGGCCACCCCGATTGGATGAAACACTCCTCCCATGGCAAACACCACGGCCAAGCCCGGGGCGGGCAGGAAAACAGTTCCATTGGCCAGTAAGGCGACCAAGAAGACGCCAAAATATCCGTAAGCCGCAAATTCCTCCACCCGTTGTCGAATCGCATACACGAACAGGCTGATGCCAATCACCACCAGGATCGCCAACAAGCGCAACAAATTGGTTTTCCCGCTTCGACGCAGCGAGGAGAGAGCCGAAGATCGAGCGGAGGAACAACCCGAGAAGCGCTGCTCAGGCAGGGGATCGTTGGAAGGGGTGGTCAAAAAACAGAACCTCCTGGATCATTCCAATAAGGTTTGAATGCGCGCCACCACCATATCCAGGGCCGGCACGTTCATCCCCCCCTCGGGGATGATCACATCGGCATAGCGCTTAGATGGCTCGACAAACTCCAAATGCATGGGGCGCACGGTATGCAGATATTGGCGGATCACCATGTCTAACGTCCGCCCACGCTCAGCAATATCGCGTTGGATGCGGCGGATCAGGCGAATATCCGAGTCGGTGTCCACAAAGATCTTCACATCGAACAGAGCGCGCAGCGCCGGCTCCACGAAGACCAGAATCCCTTCAACCAGGATCACCCGCCGCGGCTCGATCCAACGTGTCTGCATCAGTCGGGTGTGAGTCGCAAAATGATAGACCGGCGCCTGGACCAGCTCTCCTTGCTTGAGCAGCTCGATGTGGCGGATCAACAAATCGGTCTCCAGGGCATCGGGATGGTCGAAGTTCATCTCGGCCCGTCGTTCTGGAGGCAGGTGACTGAGGTCCTTGTAGTACCAATCGTGTTGTAGGAAAGCAATCCGATCTGGGCCAACGCGTTGCAAGATCTCGTAGGCGACCGTAGTTTTCCCCGATCCTGAGCCGCCGGCGATTCCGATGACGAGGGGTGATTTCACCGTCATATTCCGATTTTACTATAGCCCGACCGAGAAACCTTGTTCTTCGAGACGGGCGGTCAAATGAGAAGCCCGCTTTCCGAAGAAAACGGGCTTCTCTCATTCTGATGCGGTACCCCTATCAACCGCACCCGCCACCAGATTTGTCGCGCTTCGACTGTAGCTGTATCTTGGGCTCAAACTCGAACTCTCGCTTGATCAAGGGGCTAGGATCAGCTGCCACATAACGGTCACCGAGCGCGGCTGGGAAGACGAAGCGCAGTGCATCTTCAGCTTGAACGTTACGCGGCTTGATCCGATCTTCGGCAGCGCCAAACAGTTGTATCCAGTGATTGACACCCCCATCTAATATATACATTGGACATGCTCTCGGCAACCAAGATCTTCCAAGCTTGGGTCGCAGCACTTTCATCGTTGCTGACCAGGATGTACACCGTGTTTAGCGATTGCTGCTCCAGCAGCGTTGGAACATACGAGGGAAGCATAGCCAAGGGAACGTTGACCGCGCTGCGAATGTGAAACAAGTTGTAATCCGCTTCCGAGCGCACGTCTAAGATCACGGTGCGCAAGCTGTTGTCGTACATAGCTTTCAACAACTCACCGGGATGGACATGTACCATGCGCTGGGCCAACACCTGATCGGGAGGCAACATCACCCATTGACCGTCTATCAAGCGGGGGATGCGCGCCCGGGCGTACTTGGTCTCAAAAGAGGGGGCGCCGAAGATAGCAATGGCCAACGCTGCTGTAGCCAATAGGCCGGCCCCAACCAATCGGTGAGGCGCAGCCCGCGCGTGGTCTCGAATTTGAGGCGCCCACCGAGCCAGCCCGAGGTGAATCCCCCTAGCAGGGCACCGAAGAAGACCGGGATGATCCAATCGTCCAGGGGGTTCCTTCCTCCCCCGGCCATGCGCAGCAAATACGGATTGCGATCGACATACTCAGGAGCGATCTGATCCTGAACAAGGACCACCGGGCGGTTAGTTGCGCCGGAAGACCCTAGACCATTGCCAGTAAGGAACAGGGCTAAGAAGAGAACGATTCCCAGCACAACACCGCCAAAGTAAGGATGGACATACGGTTTGCGCGGACGTCGAACGAGTTGCTTTAGGAACGAGGGTTTCGCTGGTCGGATCGCGCAGTTGAATGTAAGCCCGCTTCAGTTTTCCGTCCTCGTCGAACGCCTCCCGACTCTAAACCAATCCTTCGGCAGTTCGCTCCACGATGCCGCTGCCCAGCAAAGTGGCCGTATTGGCCCAACCAAACTGTTCACTCTAGTCATCTCAATCCGGGCTGTGTTGTTGGGATTGTCGGTGTGACACAGGAAGCAGTTCATTTCGATATCACGCCCGACTTCGACCAATCCCATGGGCGGTAGGTGCTGCTCGCATCGTCGTAGGTGCTGGCTTCGGGGTCGGAGGCATTCGGTTCCAACATCACCAGGGGCCGGCCATCTCGACTATAGACCGCTGGGCCACCCCCAGGCACATACCAGCCGTAGATCTTCAGCCAATCCGGCGTGGTCAGATCAAGACGCTCATCCTCCTTAGCCGAAAGATAACGATAGGGAATCGGATCGAACTTGCCGAACAAGCCATTCGAAGCGTTCCACGACGTGGAGCTGACCTGATAATTGCGCAACCCCAAGTCGGCATGATAGGAATGCGACACGATGAACTCGGTATCGTGACATTGACCGCAGATCTGCATCGTGGAGGCCGGCTTGCTGCTCTCCAGGACGTTTACCCCCTCAGAATCCAGGATGGCATACGGCGGATGCAAAGGCGAGATCGTAGCAGAAGGCCCCGCTTTCTGCCTGGAAACCTCCTCACTTCTACCGCTTCCCATGCGGTCAACAAGAGGAACAGATCCTCAAATATCTACAGTGGAACAACACAATCAGTTAAGTTCGTCACAAGAGCACGTGACAGACATCATCTTTTTTATATAGCCCACCCTTGAGATCTGCTCCTAAGCCAACCCACTGCAACCGAGCATTTGCACAGAGATAAAACGTTGTTAATAAACCGTTCCATCCCGCTTAACAATCGAACAATACAATATCTAGCGAACATTATGGCTCTATCAGACTCCTCCTCGCTTCCATCCTCCCTGCACAGGAATCTGCCCACGCCGGTGTCAGTGGGCGATTTGCCTTCGTACGACTACCAAGTGCCGGTACAAACCCTGACCGAAGAAGTAACGCTTCATCTCGACAAACACCCCCACCTACCAGGCGTAATCCTGCTAGACGAGGGACGTCTTCACAGCGCCCTACCGCGCTCCCTGATCTTTGAGCGACTTGGCCATCGTTATGGTGTAGAACTCTTCTTGCGCAAGCCTATCTTGGAACTGCAGCAATTCCTGCGCAACCAAACCTATACTATCCCCGACCACATGAGCGTGAAAGAAGCTGTGCAGTTCGCCCTAAGCAGAAAACCAGAAGACCTATATGCTCCCCTGATTATCCTCTACGAAGATGGTCTTCTCCGTTTACTCGACATGCACACCTTGCTCCTCGCTCAGTCGCAGATCCTCGATAACGCCAATAACATCTTCAGCAGCATGAGCAGCATCGAAGAGGCGATTCGCGCCAATCAGCCGTTTAGCATGCTGATCGACCTGACCGTAGACACCATTGCACGACTAGTTCCTTACCATCGAGCCGGAATTTTCGTCAAACCCTCCCGCTGGATCCATCTGCCGCAACGACATTCCCTAGTCTACCGTCTGCGCGAGGACCTGGCAATGACGGCTCCCTTTCGCGCCGTTATGAACGCTTCCCAACCCATTCACATCACCAATACCGCTACATCACCGCTCTGGCAAGATGTAGACTCGCTAGGCAACCTGCGCGTCTGGCTGGGCGTCCCCATTCAAAGCCTCCTTGGATTCGAGGGCGTGCTCTCTCTAGGACGTCTCTCCGCCTCCCCGTTCAACGTCGAAGAGGTCGAACTGAGCAAGACCTTTGCCGGTTACTTGGGGCTGATCCTCTCCGGCTCACACCACAATCCGCGCTTCTCTTTCTACATGGATCGCCTGCGTAAACGAACCTCCTGGCTAGAGCGCTTCGAGAGCTAGAACTTTCCCCCAACGACTCAACCCCCCCAAACCTGCTTCTAGCCAGGCGCAAGAGACCTGCTTGCGCCGTATCCGAAAGATTCCTCCAGCCTCGTGCTCGTGCCTCCATCCCATGCAAAATCGCTTACAATATACGCCATGATAGGAGGCTTCTCATGGAACTCAGTCCCGCTATTCAACAACAAATCCTTCACTTCCAACGTGTAGAGATCACAGAACATCACATCTACAAACGACTGGCACGAGACATTAAATCCCCCGAAAACGCTCGCATTCTACAACAGATCGCCGATGACGAATTGAGGCATTACAATGGCTGGAAGAAGTATACCCATCAAGAGGTCCAGCCAAATTGGTTGATGGTTTGGTTCTACTACATCATCAGCTTGATCTTCGGCTTTACGTTCGGCGTCAAATTGATGGAGCGCGGCGAAGAGTCGGCCCAGAAAAATTATGCCGCCATCGCTGAAATCATTCCAGAAGCCATCGAGTACCAGAAGGAAGAAGACGCCCATGAGGAACAGCTGCTCGGGCTGTTAGACGAGGAACGGCTGCGCTATGCCGGATCAGTGGTTCTCGGCCTGAACGACGCCCTGGTAGAACTCACCGGCGCTTTGGCCGGCCTAACGCTGGCCCTGCAAGACGGCCGGTTGATCGCCCTCTCTGGCCTGATCACTGGCATCGCTGCTTCGCTCTCCATGGCAGCATCCGAATACCTATCTACTCGCTCCGAAGACACCGGCAAACACCCGATCCGCGCCGCCATCTACACCGGCCTGGCATACCTCATCACCGTTGCCTTGCTGGTCTCGCCCTACCTGATCAGCCCAGAGACTTACATCCTAGACCTGCTCATCGCCCTGACGACGGCCGTGGTCATCATTGCCGTCTTCAACTACTACATCTCCGTCGCCAAAGATGAACCCTTCCGCGAACGCTTCCTAGAAATGGCTGTGCTCAGCCTGAGCGTGGCCGCCTTCAGCTTTGGCCTGGGCTATCTGATCCGCCTCTGGCTAGGTATCGAGATCTAAATCCGACCTTCGGCATGAAAGTCTTAACGATTGATATCGGCACGGGCACTCAAGACATTTTCCTATACGATTCGACCCTCGACATCGAAAACGGTTTCAAACTCATCCTGCCCTCGCCCACCCTAATCGTGCACCGCCGCTTGAAAAGGCTGCTTCCGACCCGCACCCCCGTCCTGCTGAGCGGCTACCAAATGGGCGGTGGACCTTCGGCTTGGGCCATTGAAGAATACGTTCGCGCCGGCCTCCCGGTCTACATGACGCCGGACGCCGCCCGCACGATCAACGACGAACTGGAACAAGTCGCCGCCCTAGGCATCACCCTGGTCTCCGAAGACGAAGCCCGGCAACTTCAAGATCGCCTCGAACACATCGTCCTGAAAGACTTTGACTTCCCCCAAATTGCCGCCACCTTTCAACAATATGGCGTTTCCCTCGACGACCTATCCGCCGTGGCCGTAGCCGTCTTCGATCATGGAAACGCCCCGCCTGGCGTCTCCGACCGTCAATTTCGCTTCGACTATCTGGACCAACGCATTCGGGCGCACAACTCCCTGGCCGCCTTCGCCTATCCGGCCGAAGCCATCCCACCGATCCTGACTCGACTACAAGCCGTGGCCCGCTCGGCAGGAACCCTGCCCTGCCCCTTGATCGTAATGGACACTGCTCCGGCCGCCGTCCTCGGTTCCACCCTGGACCCGGTTGTGGCTGCCCGCCCCGAAGCCATCCTATGCAACATCGGCAACTTCCACACCCTGGCCTTCCGCATCACCCCTGAAGGCATCGCCGGCCTGTTTGAACACCACACCGGCGAGATCGACCGCCCCAAACTGGAACGCCTGCTCCGCAAACTGGCCGACGCAACCCTCACCCATCAGGACGTGTTTGACGATATGGGGCACGGCGCCCTGATGTACACCGATCGCCCGTTCCACTTCGAACACCATCCGTTCGACGTAGTGATCACCGGCCCCCGTCGCTCCCTATTTCGAACACCGTCGGACGGCGACCCAAATACCTTGCGTCCCTACTTTGCTGCTCCGTTCGGGGATATGATGATTGCTGGCTGTTTCGGTCTGCTAGTCGCAGCGGCTGAGCTCCTGCCCCACCTGGGCGAAACCATTCATGCTTCTCTGCGCAACCAAGGGCGTCCCTCCGCTCCCTGGGAGGTATAGGCCGGCGGGCCGGCCTCCGCCTGACAAGGCGGCTTGTTCTTCTAGCCGTTCGATCTGCTGATAAAATGGGGAATAGAGTCCTCCTTTCTCACCTGCCGGCGAGGGTGCCCCCGGCTTGGAGTCTCCTACTATGCTGCCCGATTTCCGCATCCGCCAACGAGATTACCTGCTTGAAATTGCCCGCATGCTCACGGAGGAACTCGACCTGGAGAAACTCCTGGCGCGTATCCTCCGCTTTGCGATTGAAATGCTGGCCGGCCAGGCCGGCCTGCTCGCCCTCAAGGAACCCGAAGGGTGGCGTGTCGCTGCAGCCCATGGAATCCGGCCGGCATTCCTCAACTACCTCTCCCCCTTGCTAGCCGAGGAAAAAGTGGCCGACCTCGACGTCAACGAACTCAACCGCCTGCTCAAAGAACTCACCTACACCGCCAGCATGGGACTGCTCAATGGCACCGGCCTAGCTCTGATCGCACATGGCCAAGTGATCGGCGTGATCTTCATCTTTCGCAGTTATCCCGACTTGTTCTCCGCCAACGATCGCGCCCTGCTCAGCTCCTTTGCCAATCAAGCCGCTATCGCCGTCTACAACGCTCGTCTCTACGGCGAAGTGATGCTGGAAAAACAACGCCTCGATGCCCTCCTCGACTCGGCAGCCGACGGCATCATCATTCTCTACGCCGATCTCACCATTGAACGGGTGAACGACGCCTTCGAGCGCCTCTACGGCCAGCCCGAACAGCACCTGATCAAAAAACCCCATGTCGAAGTGATCCGCTGGGCCCGAGAACCCCACGGCATGACCCTCGAGCAGGCCATTGCCGGCAGCTGGCCTCTCACCCCTCATGCTACCCTATACGTAGAAGGGGATCTCAAACGTCCCAACGCCTCCCCCTTACCGGTTGGAATCACTTATGCGCCCCTGCTGAGCAGCAAGGGAAAATTGCGCAACGTGATCGCAACCGTGCGCGATATCACCCACTTCCGCACCGCCGACGAAATCAAAAGCACCTTCATCTCAATCATCAGCCACGAACTCAGAACGCCGGTTGCCCTAATTAAGGGCTATGCTTCCACCCTGCGGCGCGACGATGCCCGCTGGGATAAGCGTACCATCAGCGAATCGCTGCAGGTGATCGAAGAAGAAGCCGATCGCCTCTCCAGAATGATTGACGATCTGCTGGACGCCTCACGTCTCCAGGCTGGCGGATTGAACCTCAATCGAGCCGACGTCTCGCTGCCGGCCCTGGCTCAGCGCGTGATTGAGCGCTTCGCTCCTCAATCCACGCGGCATCAACTGGTGGCCGATTTCCCCCCCAACTTTCCGGTCATCATCGGCGACGAAACGCGCCTCGAACAAGTGTTGGCCAACCTGGTATCCAACTCGCTCAAATACGCCCCGCAGGGCGAGATCCGCATCAGCGGGCAGGCGCGTCCCGATCAGGTGATCATCTGCGTCAGTGACCAGGGCCCCGGCATCGACGCCAAAGACCTGCCGCATATCTTCGACCGCTTCTACCGCTCCCCCACGGCAGCCAAGCACACCAAAGGGGCCGGCTTAGGGTTATATCTCGCACGCGCTATCGTCGAGGCCCACGGCGGACGCATCTGGGTAGATCCGCAACCGAATTCCGGCGCTCGCATCTGCTTCTCTCTGCCGCGCTGAACCATCCCCTAACCAGGTGCGGCTCGCCAAGCCTCGCCGTGGTACAATACCTTACATCTGAACTTTGCCAGCAAGGATCATCGGACATTTCCTATGCCTCAAACTCAAGTATCCTGTCCACGTTGCCGCCAACCCGTCCCCGCCCAAGTCGAACAACTCTTTGATGTCACCCACAACCCCGAAGCCAAGCAACGCTTGCTATCGGGGGCGTCTAACTATGTGCGTTGCCCCTATTGCGGATTCCAGGGCCGGCTGGCCACCCCAATCGTCTATCACGACAACGAGAAAGAGCTCCTGCTCACCTACTTCCCGCCCGAGCTTGGCCTTTCGGTGAACGATCAGGAGCGCATGATCGGCCCCTTGATCAAACAGGTGATGGATCGTTTGCCGCCTGAGCGACGCAAGGCCTACCTGTTCAACCCCCAAACCCACTTCACCTACGAATCGCTGATCGAGACCATCCTTGCCAAAGATGGGATCACGCCCGAGATGCTCAAGGCCCAGCAGGAACGTGTCTATCTCATTGAGCGCTTGCTGCAAGCCTCTGCGCCAGATGTTCGGGCTGAGATCATCAAGCAAAACGATCACTTGTGCGACGAGCAACTCTTCGCCTTGTTTAGCCGCCTGATTCAATCGGCTGCCCAGGGCCAACAAACCCAACTGGTCCAGACATTGACCGAAATCCAAGATCAGTTGATACGTGAAACCACCTTTGGTCGCCGTCTAAGCGAATCAGTTAACGAACTAGAAATCGCCTTAGAGAGCCTGAAAGAGGCCGGCGAACGATTGACGCGCGAGAAACTGCTTGACCTGGTGTCGGCAGCGCCCAACGATGCTCGCCTGCGAGCCTATGTTAGCCTGGCCCGCAACGGCATGGATTACGTGTTCTTCCAGATGCTGAGCGAGCGAATCGAACGAGCGGCCGGCGAGGAGCGCAAGCGGCTCGAAGAGCTGCGCGAGAAACTGCTCGATTACACCAACGAAATTGACCGCCAGATTGAAGCCCGCTACAAACAAGCCAAGCAATTGATCGATGATATTCTCAAGCAAGACGATATCGCTAAAGCGACGCACGAGCGCCTTCCTCAATTCACCCAGGAAGCGGTAGACATCGTACAGCAGCAACTGCGTCAGGCTTCGGAGAAAAACGACTACGTTACCATGGGCAAACTCCAGAAGATCATCGAAGTGCTGCGTGAGGCCAGTGCGCCGCCCCCCGAAGTGGCTTTGATCGAACAACTACTGGACGCGCCCAACGAAGCTACCGTCGAAAAGGTGCTCCAGGAGAACGAGTCCCTGGTGAACGATCAATTCATGGCAGCGCTGAACGCTTTAATAGTCGAAATGGAAGCGCAAGCAGAGAACAACCCCGAGGCAAAAGCGCTCGGAGAGAAGCTCAGCGCCCTTTACAAGACCGCCTTGCGATTCTCCATGAAGAAACAAATCGGGCGAGGCTGACCCTCGCCCTTTTTACACCCACAAGATCATTCAAACTTGATTTTACTGGAATTCTCGGCCGGCCCAGACGGCTTACCCTCTCTCCTCCCATAAGCGATCCGTCCTTGCGGCCATAATGAAATCGTTGCGATGCAACCCTCGAATAGCGTGAGTCCACCATTGCACAGTTACCCGCCCCCATTCAGTGATCAACAACGGATGATGGCCTTGCGCCTCGGCAAGTGCGCCGACGCGATTGGTGAAATCCAACGCCTCGACGAAGTTTTTGAAGCGAAAAACCCGTTGTAGGCGCGGTATTTCCCCTGACCGAATCACCTGCCAGTCGGGAACCTGTGTCAAAGGCTCGGCGATCTCAGCATCGCCGAGCGGTGGAATACCTCCTCGACAAGGGACACAAGACTCGGCGGCTAGTGTGCTCATGCCTCACGACCTCTCCTCAAAATTGTATCAAATTTCATCGCTTTCCGTTATCCTCCTCAACGCCATTGTCAAGACCTGTACGGCTCGATCGTACTCTTCGAGGACAAGGTGTTCGTGAGGGGTATGATCCAGATTCGAATCGCCTGGCCCATACACCGCTGCCGGACATTTCCAAATCGGCGCCACCAGGTTCAGATCAGAAGAACCAGTCTTGAAGACAAACGAAGGAGCGCCGCCCAGCGAACGGATTGCGTGCAACAGCGCCCGCACCGGCGCAGTGTTCTTCTCACATTCCCAGGCCGGCACAGGATAGCCGACCGGCCGCAGCTCCGCCCCTGGCAACAATTCTCTCAGCGTTTCATACCAATCGGCCGGCGAGAGATCTAGCGGCAGGCGAACCCCTAAACGCAAGCGCGCCCACTGTTGAAATCCATCCTCGCCGGACTCCAACCCACGCAAGGTGACCAAGAGCTGATCAAAGACCCGCCTGCGTTGAAGATTGAACTGCTCGACATAAGCGCGCACGCTCTGCCAGGCCTCCACAGCGGCTTCGGCAGCCGTCTGCTGACCGCCGGCCGTATGGGCCTGCTCACGCCGCACTGTGATCTCGGCCCAAGCCGAACCTTTATACCCCAATCCTACCCGATCCCAACGATTGGGCTCACCCACCAACAGCAGGTCTGGGCGATAGCGTTCCGCAATGAAGCGCGCCCCATCTGAATCGCGCTCTTCCTCCACTGCGCCGATCACCACCAACTGCCATCCGTCCCGCTGCCCCACCTCCGCCACGGCGTCCACAAAACAAGCCAAGGGGCCTTTGGCGTCCACAGCGCCGCGGCCGTAGAGCACCTCCCGTCCCTGCTCGTCCCGCTCGATCCGCACCTTGATCTCCCCGGGAACAGTATCGATGTGTCCTAGCAAAACCACCTGTCGTCCCCCCGCCGAAGAGCGACTCATCACTCCTATGGCGTTTCCTGCTCCGTCCACGAAGGCCTCTGTAAACCCCAGGGCGCGCATCCGCTCCACCAACCACATCACCGCTTCGTGCTCTTGACCGGAAGGGCTATAGCGTGAGACCAAGCCGAGCAACGTCTCTCTCATAAGCCAAACTCTTCCACCGTAGATGTGATCTCGCTTTGCAACACCTCGGCCAGCGCAGCGACCACTTGATCCAACTGATCGTAGGTGATCACCAACGGCGGCAGAAGTCGAAGAGTGGTTAGGCCGGCGTTCAGAGCGATCACGCGCCGCTCCAGCAACGCCTTGAGATAAGGAGCGACCTTACGCTTGAGCTCGATGCCGACCATCAAACCCAAGCCACGCACTTCACGAACCAATGGCGAACGGATCGAACGGATCTTCTCCAACAAATAAACTCCCTTCTCGGCGGCTTGGCGGGGCAGATCTTCTTCCAAGATAGCCGTCAGAGCAGCCACGGCTGCTGCACATGCAAATGGATTGCCACCGAAGGTAGAGCCATGCAAGCCAGGTGCCAGGTTGCGCACCGCCTGGCCGATCAACACTGCGCCCATCGGCACCCCGCCGGCCAGCGACTTGGCCACACACACCATATCGGGAACGATGTCGTGATGCTGATAGGCAAACATCTTGCCTGTCCGTCCGAAGCCGCTCTGCACTTCGTCAATGATTAACAGAGCGCCGCGTTCCGAACAGATGCAGCGGGCAGCCTGCAAATAGGCCGGATCGGCCGGATAAACCCCTCCTTCCCCCTGAACCACCTCCAACAGGACAGCGGCCGTCTTCTCGCCCACTGCGCGATCCAATGCCTCTACATTGTTAAACGGAACATGGGAAAACTCCGGCACCAACGGCTCAAACGGCTCCCGATACTTCTTATTCCACGTAGCCGAGAGCGCTCCAAACGTCCGACCGTGGAAGCTGCGCATGGCCGCCACAATCCCCTTGCGGCCGGTCGAGATGCGGGCAAATTTGATCGCCGCCTCGTTGGCTTCGGCCCCCGAATTGCAGAAAAACACCCGCGATAGCCCCGGCGTCAAGGAAGTGAGCAGTTGCATCAGCTCGGCGCGCCGATCGTTGGGGAACGTCTCAAACAACGTGATCAGGCGCGTTGCCTGCTCGGCGATCGCTGCCGCCACTTTTGGATGAGCGTGTCCTAGATTAGCCACTCCATGACCGGAAGAGCAATCAATGTACTCGTTTCCCTCGCTGTCAAACAGGCTAGCGCCCCGGCCGCGCACAATAGCGATCGACTGTTTGCTATACAACCCAGAAGTATGACGCTGTTCCACTTCGACGATGTTCATGACACTTCTCTCCTGTCTGATTTCGATCCCGCTTGATGATCGTCCGACAGATAGCTTTGACTCGTGATCCTCTACCTTCTCACTCGATCACCGTTCCCGCTCCGTCCAGCGCTTTAGAGATCGGATCTTCCACCCGCCCATCGGCGATCACCACGCGTTTCACGCCGCCCAGCAGCGCTTCGCCGGCTCCCAACACCTTCTTCTTCATCCGTCCCTGGGCCATTTCCAGCGCTTCCTCCAACCGAGTCTGGGACAGCCGGCGGATCACACTCGCCTCATCCGGAAAGCGCTCCATCAACCCAGGCGCGGCGGTGAGCAAGACCAGCGTCTCTGCACCCAAAGCAGCGGCGATCATCGCTGCGGCGCGGTCGGCATCCACGTTCAGCGCTTCGCCCTTGTGACTCACTGCCACCGGCGCCACGACTGGCACACACCCTAACCCTAGCAAGGCGCGCAAGATCTCCGCGTTGATCCGCTCGATCTTGCCTGTGTAATCATCGCGAATGATCTTGCGCTTGCCATTCTCCACGCTCTGAATGGCATCCTTGCGGGTTGCCACCATCAGCCGCCCGTCCAACCCCGAGAGACCGAAGGCGTTGACCCCAAGCGTTTGCAACTGTTCCACCAACAAAGCATTGACTTTGCCCCGCACTGCCATCAGGAAGATCTCCAGCGTCTTGCGGTCGGTGTAACGCGAGGTGTAGCCCGAAGGCGAAGTAATAAAGCGAGGCGGCGCGCCCAAGGCTTCGCCCAAGGCATTGGCTTCGGCTGAACCGCCGTGCACCAACACCAAGGTCCTGCCATGGGTCAACAAAGCCGCCGTATCGCGACAGATGGCCGAAAAATTTACCCCCTCTGTACCGCCTACTTTGACGACAACGATCGAATGATTACCCATATCGCCTCACCCCATGCTAAATCGGATGTAGCCCTGGAAACTCCAACCCCAGGGTCTCGTCCCAACCCATCATCAGGTTCAGGCATTGAACCGCTGTGCCGGCTGCGCCCTTCATCAGGTTGTCGATTGCACAGATAGAGACCACGTGCCGGTTGGCCTCATCCAACTCGAAGCCCAGATCGGCGTAATTCGAGCCGGCCACGATCTTCGGCTCTGGCACGCGATAGACGCCGCGCTGCTCCTTGACGATGCGCACAAACGGATTCTCGTTGGCGATCGCTCGGTACGCCTTCCACAAATCCTTCGTTGTGACCCCCGGCTTCACCTGAGCGTGGACCGTCGCCAAGGCGCCGCGCACCAGGTCCACTGCCGTCATGGTCAATGCCACATTGGGAAGGCCCATTTCCTGGATTACCTCTGCCGTATGACGATGACCAAACGCCGAGAAAGTGCGGATCACGTTTGCCCGCTCGGCGTGATGAGAACCGATATTGCCCTCGGCGCCGCTCTCCGACGATCCGACCTTGATCTCGACATAGATTGGCTGCTCAGTCTCGATCATCCCTGCCTTCACCAATGGCAACAGGGCCAGATTGGCTGCTGTTGCATTGCATCCCACGCCGCTGACATAGTTTGCTGTGCGAATGGCTTCGCGATGCAACTCGGGCAAGCCATAGACAAACTTCTCCAGCCACTCTGGCGCAGCATGGGGTTGCCCGTACCACTTCTGATATTCGGCCGCGCTGCGTAGCCGAAAATCGGCCGAAAGATCGATGACGCGATCGGCCAGGGCGGCATAAGTGGCGATCCGCTTTTGGGCCTCGCCGTGAGGCTGGGCCAAGAACAATACTTCCACGGATTCCAACTGCTCGGGAGCGGAGAACTTCAACTGGGTGCGCTTACGCAAATTGGGATGCACCTGATACACATACTCTCCGAGATGGGAACGCGACGTCGCCTGCCGAACCTCCACCTTCGGATGCCCAAGCAACAGGCGCAACAACTCTCCTCCGGTATACCCTGATCCTCCTACGATCGATACACTCACGCTCATAACCTCACCTCACTCCACGAGGATTGTCAAACCGCGCTCTGGATGGCAGCGCCTGGTGCGACCTGGCCTTCGCAAGCCACTCTCATGACATATGTCACAATGGCATCCGCAATGTCAATGCCGCTCACCGGCTGGAGAGTGTGAAACTCCACCGTGTGGTTGATCTCGTTCACCAAATACCCTCGCTCGGGATGTTCGATCAAGTCCACACCGAGCACGCCTCCACCGACTGCCTGCGCCGCCTGTAGGCACAGGTCCTCGATCTCGGACGTGATCGGACAGAGTTCCCCCTGACCGCCGCGGGCCGTGTTGGTGATCCAGTGATCCGACTTCCGATACATCGCGCCGATCACCCGATCACCGATCACGATCGCCCGAATGTCACGGCCGGG
Organism: uncultured Anaerolineae bacterium; assembly: GCA_937120535.1. Lineage (GTDB taxonomy): Bacteria > Chloroflexota > Anaerolineae > Anaerolineales > Villigracilaceae > Denitrolinea. The sequence goes on along the minus strand of CAKZJX010000018.1, from coordinate 15,168 downwards.
CTTTTCGATGTACTCTTGAATGTAGAACACCGAGTGCTGCACTGATCCCAAGGTGAACTTGTGCTCGAGCACCGCTTCGGCTGCGTCTCGATCGTTGATCTTGGCCAGCAAGCGTCCCCACGATCCGACCACAGGCTTGAGCACCACCGGATAACCAAACATCTCAATGATCTCCAAGGCCGATTCGGGGGAGAAGGCCACTGCGCTGCGCGGCTGAGGCACGCCAGCCCGAACCAACGCCGCTGAGGTCATCAGCTTATCGCCGCATATCTCAGCTACCTGAGCTGTGTTCACTGTTGGAACTCCAAAGGCATTCAAGATGCGCAGCGCATACAGGCCATTGGTGTAACTGATCGAGCGTTCCAACATGGCATCAAATGATTTCCAATACGACGCATCCGATAAATCAAAGTAGATCTGGCGGTCGTCCAGGCGCTCATAATCCACGCCCCGCTTCTCCATAGCGCCGAAGATCCATTTTTCTTCCACCCGCAATCGGGAATACAACACACCGATCTTTAGCCGACGTTGCATAGGATCCTTTCCTCCATTCGAGGCAGTTTATGACCGGTGAGGGAGAGGCTCACTGCGCCGGCCCGTGCTCCAGGCTTTCAAGGGAAGGTGGAGCGCAAATCGAATTGCGCCCCACCCCCATCGCTTCGCAGGCCACACACCTAGCTCTCACTCTCCCCAATCTTCCTGCTCCATCGGCGCCATCTCCAGCGTGAAGGGATTCATGCCGGTCACCTCCAGGTCTACGCCACAATCTGGGCAGACCACGATTTCTCCGACCTCGGTATTTTCATCCAACACGATTTCGGCAGCGCATTCCGGACAAGATGCAGTAGACATGGCTCATACTCCTTTCGTTGAGAATTGATGTCTGGGCAATCTCCTTCTGTATTACAGCTCAATTGTGCTAGGTTCCTTCCAGCAGCTTTCTCGCCTCCTGAATCTGGATTTGAACGGCTGTAGGCGCTGTGCCGCCGATAGCGGCTCGCCTTTCCACCGACCGCAGCGGATCAAACACCTCCGACATCTCCACCCCCGATACCCCACAGGCCTGCCACTCTTCGGGCAAGAGAGCCTCTAAGCTCACCCCTCTCTCTGCGGCCAGCCGTACAGCACGACCCACCGCCCCATGCGCTTCCCGAAAAGGAACCCCTTTGCGCACCAGGGCATCGGCCAGATCGGCGGCCAACATGGCCGAGTCGATGGCAGCGCGCATCCGCTCGGGGGAAACGGTGATGGTCCCCAGGGCGCCAGAGAGGGCCGGCAGGACGGTCAACAAAATATCAGTGGCCTGAAAGACAAGCGCCTTGTCCTCTTGCAAGTCCTTGTCGTAGGTCGAGGGCAAGCCCTTGAGCAACGTCAACATGCCGGCCAGCAGGCCGATCAAGGCGCTGGCCTTACCGCGGGCCAGCTCAAACAGATCGGGGTTCTTCTTCTGCGGCATCAAGCTGGAACCGGTGGAAAACGCATCGGCCAGGGTGAAAAAGCCGAACTCGGACGTGGTAAAGATCACCATCTGTTCGCTCAGCTTGCTCAGGTGGACCCCTACCATGGCCACACAGAACAGATATTCGACAACAAAGTCGCGATCCGAGACGGCATCCAGGCTATTCGGCGCCGGCCCGTTGAACCCCAAGGTTTGCGCTAGCCAAGCGCGATCGATCGAAAAGCCGCTGCCGGCCAAAGCGCCACTCCCCAAAGGCAAGATGGCTACCCGTTTACGCAAATCGGTCAGGCGTTCCCGATCCCGTTGGAATGGCCAGAAATGGCTCATCAACCAATGGGCCAGCGTCACCGGCTGCGCCCGCTGGAGGTGAGTGTAGCCGGGCATCAACGTGGTAAGATGTTGCTCGGCCTGCGCGACCAACGTGGACTGCAATTCGGCGATCGCCCCCTGTATGAGCGGCAAGGTATCGAGCATCCACAAGCGAAAGTCGGTAGCCACCTGATCGTTGCGGCTGCGTCCAGTGTGCAATTTGCCGGCTGTGAGTCCGATCAGCTCCCCCAAGCGCCGCTCGACAGCGGTATGAATGTCCTCATCGCCCTCTGCAAACACAAACCGTCCTTCGGCAAACTCTTGGGCAATGGTTTCCAAGCCGGCCCGGATCGCCTGATGCTCATCCTGGCTCAGAACTCCGGCCCGAAGCAAAGCGCCGGCCCAGGCGATCGAAGCGCGTACATCCTGATCGGCTAACCGTTGATCCACCGCCAACGAAGCGTTCAATCGCCAAGCGCGCTCATCCATCTTGCCCGAAAATCGTCCGCTCCACAACGTCATCTGCTGGCTCCTGGCTCCTATCCAACGTTCCATTAATCGCGCTTGAAGCGCGAATAATCGGGCTTAGGCAGGTCCATCCCTGCCACCGGCAAGCCGTTGAGAGCGCGCACCTTGAGCGAGAGACCGAACAGGCGGATAAACCCCTCGGCGTGGCTCTGGTCATACACATCTTCCTGGCCAAACGTGGCGAAATCCTCGCGATACAAGCTGAACGGCGACTTGCGGCCAGCGCTGAGGATATTCCCTTTGTAAAGCTTCAACCGCACCGTGCCGGTTACCGGTCCCTGCGTAGCGTTGACAAATGCATCCAGCGCCTCGCGCAGGGGTGTAAACCACAGGCCATAATAGACTAACTCGGCATACTTGATGGCAACCATTTCCTTAAAATGGGCCGTCTCGCGGTCCAACACCAACGATTCCAAATCGCGATGGGCATAATACAAGATCGTGCCACCGGGCGTTTCATACACCCCGCGCGATTTCATCCCCACCAAGCGGTTCTCCACCAAGTCCACCCGCCCAATGCCATGCGCGCCGCCCAGGGCGTTCAGTCGTTCCAGCAGCGCTACCGGCTCCAAGCGCTCTCCGTTCACGGCGATCGGCGTTCCGCTCTCAAAGTCGATTTCCACGTATTCCGGCTCATCAGGCGCATTCTCCGGCGAAGTGGAGATTTGGAACATGCTCTCTTCCGGCTCGTTCCAAGGATCTTCCAGCGGCCCTCCTTCATGCGAGAGATGCCAAAGATTGGAATCGCGACTGTAGATCGACTTGATGGTAGCTGTCACCGGCACATTGTGCTTGGCCGCATAGGCGATAGCATCCTCTCGCGAACGAATCTCCCACTCCCGCCATGGGGCGATGATCTTCAACCGCGGGTCGAGCGCCATCACAGTCAACTCAAAGCGCACTTGATCGTTGCCCTTGCCGGTAGCGCCGTGCGCCACTGCATCAGCCCCCACCTGATGGGCCACGTCCACCAAATGCTTGGCGATCAGCGGACGTGCCACCGAGGTCCCCAGCAGATACTTATGCTCATACACCGCCCCCGCCCGCAACATCGGAAACAGATACTCCGTGACGAACTCCTCGCGCACATCGCGCAAGAGAAATTGAGAAGCGCCGCTCTTAAGCGCCTTTGCCTCCAGACCTTCCAGGTTCTCGTCCTTCTGCCCGAGATTGGCGCAGAAGCAGATCACTTCGCAGCCATAGTTCTCGCGCAGCCAGGGGACAATCACCGAAGTGTCTAGGCCGCCCGAATAGGCTAGGACAACTTTTTGGACAGAAGGTTTGCTCTTAGGCATAAGCCAACTCCTATGTTTAGAGAAATAAAACAACCCCTCCGAGAAGGAAGGGCTGTTTTGGATACCCATGATTATGCCGGCGCCATCATCCAAAACAGAGCAACCCGCCTTCTCGGCGAGAAGCGGACTTAGGACGACGGACGCGAGGCAAAGACACTATGACCATGTTGCGGCGTATTTTACCAGTCCTCGGTCATCTGTCAACCCCTGCGGGGCTTGTTCAATAAGTCTTTTTATTGTATGATACTTTGCATGCGAAGAGTGATTTATTCGCCTAAACAGGTCTTTCAAGCGAGCCTGAGATTGGTCGGGGAGGCATTTCGGGAGAAGTGGCAAGGCAAGAGAAGGCCGCAATTTACCGGAAGCGTCTATAGGCTCACAGTCGGCTGTGCCTGCTCATTCGCTATTTTCCGAAGGCTCGGTGGCTACTGATCGAAGCTGTGCAGGTCGGTCCAGGCTACGATTCGGATGCCAAATTAGGTCAGAAGGCGCTGGCGCAGGAAGACTTTTTGTCGGGAACCTGTTCAGCCGATGCGGGGGTTGATGCCAGTCCGATCTTCGAACAGGCTGACCGTGCTGGTACAGGCGATCATCCGGCCGAAACACTGTGGAATAATCCGAGATCCCTACCGACAGTGGGCTCAAGAGCGGTTCAACCCGTCAGGTGTATCGCCTGCGGACGGTAATAGAGTTTACAATATCTATCGGCGTCGATTGGACAACCCTACAAAGTCGACCCTTACTGATGTCGTGGCAGCCCACTCTACCAATGCTCACCCTTACTTGCCAGGAGATAGCGACCGAATGTCTTTCCGACTGAGAGCTCCCTTTCAACCAATGGGGGATCAACCCGAAGCGATCCGCCAATTAGTAGAGGGCGTGCGCAAGGGGATGAAACACCAGGTGTTGCTCGGCGCCACCGGTACCGGCAAGACCTTCACGATTGCCTCAGTGATTCAGGAACTACAACTACCGACCCTGGTCATGGCACACAACAAAACATTAGCTGCTCAACTTTATGCCGAATTCAAAGAATTCTTCCCAGATAACGCCGTAGAGTACTTTGTGTCGTACTATGATTACTACCAACCGGAAGCATATGTGCCACGCTACGATCTGTATATCGAGAAGGAAACCGAGATCAACGAGGAGATCGAACGCTTGCGGTTGGCTGCAACGGCCGCTTTGATGTCACGGCAGGACGTGATCATCGTCGCTTCCGTATCGTGCATCTACGGATTGGGATCGCCGGAGGAATTCGGCAAAGGGGTGGTGACTCTTGAGGTCGGAGAAGAATATCGTCGCAACACATTGATCCGTCAACTAGTGGCCAGCCAGTATCAGCGGAATGACCTGGAACTGCGAGGCGGCACCTTCCGAGTGCGGGGAGACACCCTAGAAATTATGCCGGCCTACGAAGATCGCCGGGCCTACCGCATCACTCTCTTCGGCGACGAGGTAGAACACATCCTCCAATTCAACCCACTTACCGGTGAAGTATACGTCGAACCCAAGCAGATCGCCATCTTTCCAGCCAAACAATATCTTACCGCAGCCGACAAATTGAAAGACGCAATTGCTGATATTGAAGCGGAATTGGAGCAGAGAATAGCTTTTTTCAAGAGCCAGGGCAAATTGCTGGAAGCTCAGCGCCTCGAACAGCGCACCCGCTACGACATCGAGATGCTCAAGGAGGTGGGATACTGCACCGGCATTGAGAACTACTCACGCCATTTGGATCGCCGGCCCCCGGGCAGCCACCCGTGGACCCTGATGGATTTCTTGCCCCGAGAATACCTACTGGTGATCGACGAGTCCCATATGACCATCCCCCAAATCCGAGGCATGTATCACGGCGATCGCTCCCGCAAGGAAACTTTGGTGGAATATGGCTTCCGCTTGCCCAGCGCCCTCGATAACCGGCCGCTGACCTTTGAAGAATTCGAACAGGTGATGGGATATACGATCTATACCTCGGCCACCCCGGGTCCCTATGAACTGGAGCGCGCTGAGCAGATTGTGGAACAGATCATCCGCCCCACTGGCCTGGTAGACCCAGAAGTGGAGGTGCGTCCGACCCGTGGTCAGATTGACGATCTCGTCAAGGAAATTCGCGCCCGTGTGGAGGTTGGGGAGCGCGTCCTGGTCACCACGCTGACCAAGCGCATGGCCGAGGATTTGTCCGATTATCTGACCGAACTGGGGATCAAAGTGCACTACCTCCATTCCGAGATCGACACCATCGAGCGCGTGGGCATCCTACGGGATCTGCGCCTGGGGGTATTTGACGCGGTGGTGGGCATCAACCTGCTGCGCGAGGGGCTCGACCTGCCCGAGGTGTCCCTCGTCGCCATCCTGGACGCTGACAAGGAAGGATTCCTGCGTTCTGAGACAGCGCTGATTCAAACTATCGGGCGGGCGGCGCGCCATATCAATGGACGGGTGATCATGTACGCTGATCGCATCACCAACTCGATGCAACGCGCCATTGACGAGACCAATCGTCGAAGAGCCAAGCAGCTTCGCTACAACCAAGAACACGGGATCACGCCCGTGAGCATCCGCAAGGAGATTCACGACCTGACCGAGCAGATCGCCACCAAGGCTATAGCCGAAGCGCGCGCCGAGTATCGCGTCCATCGTCGTGAAGCGGCTTCTCGCGAGGAGTTGAAACGAATCGTAGCCGAACTGGAGAAGCAAATGAAAGAAGCCGCCCGCAACTTGGAGTTTGAACGGGCGGCGGCTCTGCGCGATGAATTGTTCGAGTTAAAAGCCTTGTTGGCCAATGAAGAAAACCTCAAGCCCTGGGAGCGCTTGAAGTGGCTAGCCGGTGAGGAGTAAGCGTGCAGTGCGTTATGCTAATCTTCTCCTTCAGCCAGGGACCCTCCGCTAACGATCTGATCGATGCGCTCAAGCACGTCGGGGGTGAGTTTCGGAACGACCTTCAAAGCCTGTAAGTTCTCTCGCAGCTGTTCTACCCGACTAGCCCCCAAGATCACCGTGCTGACATGGGGATTACGGACGCACCAGGCAATCGCCAACTGAGCTAGCGAGCAGTCTAGTTCGCGAGCTATCGGGATCAGCTGTCGAACCTTTTCGAGCTTTTGTTGGTCGGTCAGCGAATCACGTAGCCATTCATAACCAGGCAGCGCTCCACGACTGCCTTCAGGGATGCCTTCTAAATATTTGCCGGTGAGCAGGCCAGAAGCCAACGGCGACCAGATAGTGGCCCCTAGGCCGATGTCCTCGTAGAGGCGAGCATATTCTCGTTCCACGCGCTCACGATGGAACAAGTTGTACTGGGGCTGTTCGGTCACCGGTTTGTGCCAACCGTACTTGTCACAGATCGACCAGGCTGCTCGAATCTCATCAGCGCTCCACTCCGAGACACCCCAATAGATGGCGCGACCGGATTGGATGATGTCGTGCATGGCATGGGCCGTCTCCTCGATAGAGGTATTCGGATCGGGACGGTGGCAGAAGATAAGGTCCACATAGTCCAGCCCGAGGCGGCGGAGGGAACCGTCAATGCCTTCGATCAGGCGCTTACGATTGAGAGTGTTGCGCTCGTTTGGGCCGTCATGCAATCCCCAGTAGAATTTGGTAGAGATCAGATAACTGGAACGACGCCAGCCGAGCTCCTTTAGGGCAGCTCCCATGATTTCTTCGGATTTTCCCAAAGCGTAGACTTCAGCGTTATCAAAGAAGTTCACGCCGGCCTCGTAGGCGGTCTGCATCAGCTTGACCGCAGCATCAACGCTCAACTGATGATGAAAGGTCACCCACGAACCAAGTGAAAGGACGCTGATCTTGATGCCGGCGCGTCCTAGACGACGATATTCCATGTCCATAACAGTGCACCTCTCTAGGCTGGATTTCGAGGAAACTCTCGCAGGGCAAGGGAATTATACCCCCAGACCATCTGCAAGATTTCGTGCTTTCTTTGTGCGTTCTTCACAAAAACTTTACATCACTTTGCTATGCTCAAAGCGAGAATCTTCTGCGAAAGGAGCTTGACATGTTCAAGAAGACGATGGTTTGGACAACGATAGCGATTATGCTGGCCATATCAGCCTTTAGTGTGGGTTGTACGCCGGCAAACGCCGCTACCTCTTCGTCCGGCACGCTTACCCCACAGCCTACAGCCCAGGCTACAGCACCGAGTACGTCGCTATGGCCACCCTATGGATTTGATTTCCAATATGACTATGGTCCAAAATGGAAATGGGACGACGATGGGCCAATTCACTTCTACGTCGTCCAAGCCTTTGCCGAAAAGACCGGTCTATCGGTTGATCAGGTGAACGCCCAACTCGCAGCTGGCAAACCCCTGGCCCAGCTCGCCCTGGAACAGGGCATTCAGCAGGACAATCTACGAACCTTCCTGCTCGAAGTGTACAAGTTGGGCCTAGACAAAGCTGTAGCCGCCGGCGTGATCACCCAGGTGCAAGCCGATTGGATGTATCAACGCCTAGAGCAGCGCCCGTGGATGCCTGGCCCGCATCCTCGATACGGTTATGGTCCAATGTGGGGGTGGGGCAGGGACAGCTATGGGCCAATTCTTCTCTACGTCATCCAAGCCTTTGCCGAAAAGACCGGTCTGTCGGTTGACCAAGTGAACGCTCAACTTGCAGCCGGCAAGCCCCTGGCCCAGATCGCCTTGGAGCAGGGGATCGGGCCGGACAACCTGCCAACCTTTCTGCTCGAAGTGTACAAGTTGGGCCTGGACAAGGCGGTAGCGGCCGGCGTGATCACCCAAGAGCAGGCCGATTGGATGTATCAACGCTGGCAAGGATGGGGCTTTGGCCCTGGTCGCTGCCCGCAATGTGGATACGGCCCCGGACCCGGACGCGGTCGTGGCTGGGGGCGCTGGAAGAACCCCAACTGGGGCTATCCGTCGCCCTAGGGAATCCCCGCGAGTCTCCCTGCCTGCTCATTAACGAGTGAACGAGCGAGCGCAGAATTTTACCCCCTCTGCGCTCTTCTTGTTCCTTGACTCCACTACAAAAAATTGTTAACCGCCAAGATCGCAGAGTCCGCAGCGACTTTACAACGACGGACTTTGCGCTCTCTGTGCTCCCTACGGTTGGTTTCCAGTGGGCTCATCTGTAATCTGCGGCAATCCCCTTCGCTTTTTCCTCCAACCCCTGCAACTCAGCTAACATGGATTCAGCCAGGGCAAGATCGTCCAATGATTGAAGATTGACACGCACGTTGTAAGCTGCGGCGGCAAGGGCGGCGTGCGCCAGGGTGAGAGCGACGAGGGCATCGCTGCGGGCGTTGACGTTCCCATGCTGGAGGCACTTCACAGCCAGTTCCATTACTTTTACCGAATAGTCGGCCACCTTCAGAGGAACAGAAGCAGCATCCAGCGCAGCGCGCTGGATGGAAGCCGCCCGTTGAGATTGCTGTTCTGGGGTCTCCTTAGGCAAGCGATGGGCAGCCATCAACGCCTCAAAGGCAGCTGCGTCATCGTCCACCGCTTGGGTCAAGTCGGCGCGCAGGCCCTCGGCCAGAGTGCGGACGACCTGCATCTCGGTCTCCACGGCGGCGTATTTCTTCTTGCCTATCGACAAGCCGGCCACCATCGCTACCAGCGCCGCAGCCATGGCAGCCACATAGGCAGCGGCCGAGCCCCCGCCCGGGGTCGGCATGGGAGCCGCTAACTCGTCCAGGAAGGACGCGGCCGGCGTCGGAGGGGCCGAATCGGCCTGGGCGGCAAACCAGCGCGTTTCCAGGATCTGATCCTTCTCAAATTGATCGAGCTGCAGGTACCATATCGCCGCATCGATCAACGCTTCTTGGGGGATCAAGCCCACCGCTTCGGTGTGATGAATCGCCGTCCCATAGCGTTGGGCTTCGCGGCGGATCAGTTCCACCACTCGGGCCAAAGGCGTCTCGCGAAAATTGGTCAAGTTCATCGACACCTGGGCGCGGCCGGCCACCGACAACCCCAACGCCTTCACGTAGCGCAGGCCTCCCGACGAATGGCGCACTGCTTTGGCGATCGCCTTGGCCACGCTCACGTCATCGGTGTTCAGATATACATTGAAGGCAATCAGCGGAGGCCGCGCTCCGATCACGGTTGCCCCGGCCGGCCCAACCTGTTTTGGACCAAAGTCAGGATCGCGCTCCGGATTCATCCCCATCTCTACCTTAAGCGCCTCGTACTGACCGCGACGGATGTTCTCCAGGTTCACCCGCTCGGGTCGAGTAGCGGCCGCTTCATAGAGATAGACCGGAATGCCTAGCTCGCGCCCCACTCGCTCCCCCAACCGCCGAGCTAGCGCCACGCATTCCTCCAAGCTCACATCCTGTAGCGGCACGAAGGGCACCACATCGGTTGCCCCGATGCGCGGGTGTTCACCGACATGCTTATCCAGGTCAATCCGCTCGGCTGCCTTTTGAATGGCCCGGAAGGCGGCTTCTTCCACGGCTTCTGGCGGACCGACGAAGGTCAGCACCGTTCGGTTATGGTCCAAGTCCGACGACCGATCCAACAAAACGACCTCCGGCACCGAACGGACAGCGGCGACGATCTGATCGATCACCTCCGGCCGCCGCGCCTCTGAAAAATTAGGAACACACTCCACCAAAGGACGTTTCATAACTACGACTCCTCAATCTGGACGATAAGCGGGTCGCGCTCCCCCGCGACCCGCTCTACACCCGAACAAAACGTTTCAAAGGGAGCTCACTTATCAAGCAGCGCTGCCACGCCAGGCAATTCCTTGCCTTCCAGGAATTCCAGCGAAGCGCCGCCGCCGGTGGAGACATGAGTCATCTGCTTGGCCACGCCAGCCTTCTTCACAGCGCTGGCGCTATCACCGCCGCCAATCACCGTGATGGCGCCGGATTCGGCCAACATGCGAGCCAGGGCAAACGTCCCTTCAGCGAACTTGGGGAACTCAAACACGCCCACCGGTCCGTTCCAGACGATCAACTTGGCGCCCTGCAAGGCAGCCTTATACAACTCCAGAGTCTTTGGCCCCACGTCCATCGCGCGCCAGCCCGGCGGGATCTGATCCGCGTCCACCACTTGGGCATTGGCGTCGGCGCTGAATGCGTCGGCCACCACCAGGTCCACCGGCAGGAGAATCTTGTCGCCGGCCTTCTCAAGGAGGGCACGAGCGACATCCAGCGAACCGGTCTCCACCAGGCTCTCCTGCATGTTGTACCCCTTGGCAGCCAGGAAGGTATTGGCCATGCCACCGCCGATGATCAGCTTGTCACACTTGGAGAGCAAGTTCTCCACTACCAGGATCTTATCGCTGATCTTGGCCCCGCCCAGGATGGCGATGTAGGGGCGTTCCGGATTGGACGTGGCGCGGCCCAGATACTCCAGCTCTTGCTCCATCAGGAAGCCGGCCACCGCTGGCAGAAAGCGAGCCACGCCTTCCGTGGAAGCGTGCGCGCGGTGGGCGGATCCGAAAGCATCGTTCACATATACCTCACCCAAAGTTGCCAGCTGTTTCGCCAACTCCAGGTCGTTCTTCTCTTCGCCCACATGGAAGCGGGTATTCTCCAGCATCAGCACCTCACCGGGCTGCAGTTCCCGGGCCATCTTTTCCACTTCCGGCCCCACGCAATCCGGCGCCATCTTGACCGGCCGGCCCAACAGCTGCGAGAGCACTTCGGCGGCCGGCTTCAGGCTGAACTCAGGGTCGGGCCTCCCTTTCGGTCGTCCCAAATGGCTCATCAAGATCACCGAAGCACCCTGATCCAGGACGTATTGAATGGTGGGCAACGAAGCGCGGATGCGCTTATCGTCGGTCACCTGGTCGTTGGCCATCGGGACGTTAAAATCCACGCGCATCAACACCCGTTTGCCCTTGAGATCGATATCACGTACCGTCTTCTTGTTCATTTTGCACCACCTTCAACAAAACTACACAGGGTTGTGTCTCTGCCCATCATGGGAAACCTCTTGCCCATGAGGGAGCAGGAATGATCGTTCCCCATGCCCACAGAGGACCACCCAGGCATCCACAAGTGGGCTGCTAACGAAGAAGTTGGCGATCGTCCTCTGCTATCGATCGCCAACCTCATCCTTTACAAAGACTTGGCCACCAACGCCGCCAGGTCTGCTGTGCGGCAGGCGTAGCCCCATTCGTTGTCGTACCAGGCGACCACCTTGATGAAATTGCTCTTCTCCTTGCCGAGCACCATGGTGAACGGCAAATCCACCAAGCAGGAATGGGGATCGCCTTTGAAGTCAATCGAAACCAGCGGCTCCTCCACAGCCTGTAAGATGCCTTTCAGGCGCGGCTCGCCGGCCGCCTGGCGATAGGCCTCGCGCAGCTCCTCAGTGGTGATCTCGGCCTCCAGCTCAGCGGTGAAATCTACCACCGAGACCGTAGACGTGGGCACGCGCAGCGCATAGCCATCAAACTTGCCGGCCAGGTCGGGGATCACCAGCTTGAGCGCCTTAGCCGCACCAGTCGTGGTGGGGATAATGCTCATCGAAGCCGCGCGAGCCCGGCGCAAGTCAGAGTGCGGTAGATCAAGGATGCGTTGATCGTTGGTATAGGCGTGGACGGTGGTCATAAATCCACGGCGAATCCTGAAGCGGTCATGAACCACCTTGACGGCCGGGGCGAGGCAGTTCGTGGTGCACGAAGCGTTGGAGATGACATGGTGCACCGCCGGATCGTACATATCCTCGTTCACCCCAAGCACAACCGTCAGGTCTTCACCTTCGGCTGGAGCAGTGATGATCACCTTCTTGGCGCCGCCATGAATGATATGATTCTCGGCGCCTTTGACCACCTTACCTTTCTTATTCACGCCGTCCTTCTTGACGGTGAACACGCCAGTGGCCTCGATCACGATCTCGACGCCTAGGTCGCTCCACTTGATGGCAGCCGGGTCGGTCTCCTTGAAGGCATATACCTTCTTCCCGTCCACGAGGATGCCATCCTGCGCCTCTTCTACCACACCGTTGAAGCGGCCATAGTTCGAGTCATAGCGCAACAGATGTGCCATGGTCTTCATATCGCCGATGTCATTGAAAGCAACGACTTCCAATTCATTCGGATACATATCCCGGATGGCTTTGAACGCTTGCCGTCCGATGCGTCCGAACCCGTTAATGCCAACTTTGACTGCCATGAGAACCTCCGGATAGCTAGTTTGTGATTTATTTCACAAGAAGGGATTGTATCAGAAAACCCTGATTTGGCAATATATTTGGGTATTCTACCTCAGAAACGGATAGGTTATCCTTAGACGCCGCCGATTTTTTTCATAAGCTTAACAATCTTCATGCCGAACAGGTCACGGTTTTCGATCCGAGTCGCTAGAACGCTTGTTCAAAAAAGCTTGTATCGCCGAACGGAACGTGGACGAGCGAACAGCCCGCTCGCGAAATTGGCGAGCCAGCAAGCCAACTTCCTCAGCCGGTAGACGGCGGGATTGTTGGACGAATAGCAACCCCTGGGACAGGGCAACGGGGTCAAAGGAAGCGATCTCGGTTGCCAAACGCAAGGCCGTTTCGAGCACTTTTTCGGCCGGCGCCAGGCGATGCACCAGGCCCCATTCATACGCCTCGCTGGCCGAGGCCACCCGACCGGTGATAGCCAGCTCGGTCGCACGTCGTTCACCGATAGCGGCCACAATCGAGCGAAAAGCCACATATGGCCACATCCCGATATGGATTTCGGTGGAGCAAAAGCGCGCATCTTCAGCGGCCACCACCAAGTGTGCTGAGGCTACCAAGGCCACCGCCCCACCAAACACAGCGCCATGCACAGCAGCCACGATCGGCTTCGAGTAGCGCAATCCCAGTGTGAACAACTCCTCATGCACGTCGGCCTGGCGCAGGAAGTCCGGTTCCAACACTTCACTCAGGTCCATCCCTGCTGAAAAGGCCGGCCCGGCCGCATCGAGTACCACTACCCGCACCTGCTCATCGGCCTCGGCCTGGCGGAACACCTTCAAGAGCTCATGGCACAATGCCAGGCTAAGCGCATTGCGCTTCTCCGGTCGATTGAGCGTGATGCGAAATACACGCCCATGACGCGCAGTCAACACCAGGGAACCTCTAGGGGCGTTCATGCTTCGTCGTCTATTACCTTCCCAGTAGCATGGCTGAATCGGCTACTTTAGCGGCCCAGTTCGCTCGTAAAACAGGTCTATGATAACCTGGGCCAGCTTATGGGGATCGTGCCGCCAGGGATATTCCTCGTCCAACAGATCGGCGCAATACAAGCGTGAATCGGACAAAGTCCGGTCGTCTATCCTCACCCATTCCACATTAGCCGGCAGAGAATTGGGTGTTTTGTTGTTGCACAGGATAATGTCAAACAAATCCTCTCCCATATGCTGTTCCAGAGCGCGCACATGATCGTGGCAGGAGTATTGATCGGTTTCTCCACGCTGAGTGGCAATGTTGCAGACGAAGATCTTGACAGCCCGGCTGGCCTGAATAGCCGCAGCCAGGTCGCGCACCAGCAAATTGGGAAGGATGCTGGTATACAGACTGCCCGGCCCGACGATGATCAGATCGGCGTTCAGGATGGCATGCAAGACCGGAGGAAAGGCCGGCGCGTCGTTCGGCTCAAGCCACACTCGGCGCACCCGGCCGGCTGCCTCGGGGATGTTGCTCTCGCCCTCCACCCGCACCTCGTTGCCCAAATGAGGCAGCTGCACGTCGGCCACCAACTTCACATCATGCAAGGTAGATGGGAGCACGCGACCGCTCACCGAGAGCACGCGCCCCGATTCGGCTACTGCCTGTTCAAAACTGCCAGTGAGATCGCTCAGGGCCGTGATGAAGAGATTGCCAAACGAATGGCCGGCCAAACCCGGCTCGCCGCTAAAGCGATACTGAAAGAGCTGGGTGAGCATGGCCTCATCGTCTGAAAGAGCGGCCAAGCAGTTGCGAATATCGCCGGGCGGCAAAATGCCAAAGCTATCCCGCAAGCGACCGGACGATCCACCGTCGTCGGCCACGGTGACGATAGCCGTCAAGTTACGGGTGTAGTGCTTGAGGCCGCGAAGCAAGGTAGATAACCCGTGCCCCCCACCGATAGCCACAATGTGCGGCCCCCGAGAGCGCCGACTGTATTCCGCCACCTGATCCAACACCTTGTGACCGGGTGGGACGAACGGGCGCAGCAACGCCCGATTCAGCCCCCAAATCCCATAAGCCGTGATCGCTAGACCGATCCCGCCAAACGCCAACACGCGCACCAAACGCGGCAAGAAGCGCAAGGAGGCCAGCGAGAGCGCATCCAGGATCAGCGGATTGGTGTATTCGGCGCGATATAAATCAAGAAGAAACAGAGCCAACCCGACCGCCAGAAAGGTAATCCCAACCAGGGTGACAAGCATCCAGCGCTTCACCCCCAGCCCGGGCAGAAGCCAATCGAGTAGGGTCTGATTCGGTCCACGCAGGGGTTTTGGTTTTTGCATGGGGAAGAATATAGCAGGGTTCAAAAAGAGAGTCAACAGATTTTCGGATGATTCAACAAAACTCGAGTTTAGACAAAATTGGGGCGGTTCTGCCCTTGAGCAAAACCGCCTTTTGGTAGAAACTTGGGATTGTGAACACTCCAGCTTCTACCAGAGAGAACA
>CAKZJX010000017.1 GCA_937120535.1 uncultured Anaerolineae bacterium | reverse complement strand
TATACATCTTTCACTCCGCAAACGGGCTGGTAGCTTTAGCAAGCCTCATCTACACAGACTCGTCCTAAATCATCCGTGGCTCATGTCTAGAACGAGTGCCCAGAACGCCACTTTGCCACTTGGATAGGCCCGCCTTGCACTTTGTCTGGACATGAGCCCCATCCGTTTGTGCAACGGGCCTAAAGAACGAGCCAGCCAGCGTGTAACAACACGCAAGCTGGCTCGTTTCTCAGAGTAAAGTTATCTTACCGGCTAAAGATGCCGTGTGCTTGGTAGGTATCACCACCTCCCGTGAGAAACGTCAACTCAACAAAACCGCTAATAGGCTCATTGGCGGATTCCACGATGCAGGTTCCATACCACCCATCAGGCAGTTGCGGTACAGCGGGCGCCGAGGTACCACTCAGGCGCAGGTTGTGCTGCACGCTTGCGCCAGGATTAATGGCAACATTCGAGATCACTATACTGTCGCCCCTGCCTCCACTCGCAACATATTCAGGAGACGGTTTGTAAGTGAAGGTTACGTTGGCAGTCGCGGTGAGACTCAAGTTTTGGATGTTAGTAACCGTAGCAAAACCATTCGCCAAACGCTTGGCAGCCAAGGGGATTAATAAGGTCCTGGCCGTGCTACCGCCCTGAATGGCCTCGTACGCAGCAGCCCGGTCGGTACCAATCAGGCGCATTTGGACAAAGGCTACCACGGCAGCGGAGGCCTGAATACGACAGGCTCCGTACCAGTTAGCCGGGATGCTGGTATCAATAACCGGATTGATAAAGTAAGAGGCCGCGTTTTGAATAGGCGAGGTGTTAGTCATCACATGTGTGGTTGGTCCAGAGCTGAGAGGATTTTTAGTACATGTAACAACAATCCCTCCTGCTGGTATCGTTGCACCACTTACGTTCTGTATAGAAAGCGGAGTGCTCAGCCCATTAGCCAGACGGGAGGTAAACAGAGGCACCAACCATTCCCTGGCTGGGGAATCAAAGCCGTTGAAGGTCTGCATTGCATGCGGGCCGGTGAAAAGGTTGGAAACCACAGCAACCGATCCACCCGATGTGGTAGCCTCCACTACCGCTGATCCATACCAGCTATCGGGCACGTTTGCACTGGACTCATTGTCCAAGTCGTAGTAGTAAGAAGCACCAGCTGCAATTGACACGGTTTTAGTATATGTTGGAGCGCCGTCGTAACGGATCAGACGCACATTTACATTGACTGCGCTTGAACCAGTGTTTTGGATGATAATCTGACTATTCGCTATGCCAGTAGCACCCATCACGCGGCGCATAACCAAAGGAACATAAAACCGGACATTCCCCTGCGAGAAACCGACATAAGCACCGCTTGTGGGGGTTTGACCACGAGCCAGGATCTGTACAACGGCCCCTACAGGCTGGTCAGCGCTGACCCGCACCGACCCGTTTCCGTCAGGCAGCGCAGAGTCAAAGTATTGCCGAAATATAGCCTGCCCCCCATCGGCTGCCAACGTAAAGTTCTCGGGACTACGCCATTGTGAACCATCTGGCTTCAAGTACTCCACCACACCGTTAGCCTGATTCACACCCAAGTTGATCAGAGTGAAGTTTGTGCTCAGACTTTTGGTAGTTGAGGCAGCCAGGGCCGGGAACACAATAAGCGATAACACCAACCCCAGAACTGCGGTCGTCAACAGAACGTGAATTCTGGAAGATTTTGTTCGCCACATATGAATACCTCCTTGGTTAAGATTAAGTGGTTTGGTTACGATTTATTATACCCATTTATACCGCTAGTGGAATACTCCTGTTGGGTTATTTTGATCTATGAAACTCGGCACACGTATGATGCTCGGACTTTGTGGGTTTCCAGGGAATTGAGAGCAAAGAACCAATAACCAACCAGATCAGTTCCGCCAAGATAACGTTCAACCTGAAAATCACAGCCACCAAACTGCCTTGTCCGGTGGTAAGGGCCAAGGATGAAGCTAAAAGGCGAGAAAGAACAATCTCGCGAACTCCTAAGCCCGCGGGCGCAAAAAATACAGCGAACCCCAAGACCCAGGCCGTAGCAATTGAGAATGTTGCACCCAACAGACTATCATCGGTCGGGATGGGTGAAACTGCTGTGGCGATCAACAGGATGGAAATACCATAGGCTATCCATAACATTATGTATATCAGTCCAACCAGCAACCAATGTAGAGGAAAGTATCTTGTCGGAAAATTCGTGATGTCCTTTACTCCAATCGCTAAGTTTTCCACCCCGGGCCAGATAAATGCAGTGAACTTAAGCACAAGTATGGGGGTAAAAAACCACAGAAATACGCCGCACAAAACCCCTGTGAATAACACCAAAACATCGTGCTCCCCCCTTATCAGGCGTGTTATAAGGAAAAAAACAGTTATATTCAGTGCTGTTAAAATTAGCCCTATCACCTCTAATACAGAACCGACTATTGAGGCGGTGTAGTCTATCCCACAAAACTCCCGCAGCCACTGACTACGGCTTAGATAACCCCATACTCCTCCGGGGATATAGCGCGGCAAGAAAGATATCAAGAACCCTTGCATAGTTTGACGTAAGCTAATGGGCCTGCTCAGAGATTGCAGGATAATAACCCAGGCACCCATTTGCAAAAAATTTGCAACCATGCACAAAGCCAGGGAAGCCAGCAAACAGAGCGGTCGTATGACGTAAAACTTTTGCTGACCAAGTGCCAGGTAACCTTCCCAGGCCTGTTGCAAAAAAATGATCAGGCCAAAGACCAGCCCTATCCGGAAAAGGATCTTGCGCCATTCTTTATGCACATTGACCTCGTGCCAAAAGGTGGAAGCAATAGAACAACTATCACTCTGCAACCAATTCTACACAACTATCAGGTTTCTGGACCACAGCCACATACCCCAAAGCGAAAAGGCCTGAGGGATCACATACGCGATCTATATTGTAACACAAATACGTAATTAACCATTTGTTTAGCACCCATGCCACTTGTCGCAAGCCAGGAATAGGCCACAGAGCGCTCAGGAGCAAAGTGGAGAGCTGATGCCCCAAAAAAGAGAATAAACTGCCTCGGGTATAGATATTTATTATCAGGAACCCAACATCCTGTAATATCTGCCGCAAGCCATAAATCGTAAAACGAAAATAGTCGTAGGGCTCATCGTGCAAGCGGCTTAGATGAGGCACAGATAGGATTGCTACACCACTAGGACGCAGAATGCGATATATCTCACGCACTGCTCGAAAAGGATGGGGGACATGCTCCAGAACCTCCATGCAAATTGCCGAGTCATATCTCTCTGGGGGAATCATTCTCATATCGCTGATATCACCCACGTAAGTAACCTCGTCCGAATACGGCCAAAGATCTAAAGAATGATAGAGATTAACTTGATTAACTAATAAGCGCTTAAATGGCATATCACCACATCCCAGATCAATCATATCTCCGTGTATATAACGGCGCATGAGAGGTAGAGTTACCTGATACTGTGCGTAAACAGCAGGCGATAGATAGCGTCTTTGATCAGAATCCTTCAGCGCTTTCCATACCCTGTCCCAATTCTTACGCAATCTATCCATACTCCGTAGCCCAATCTTCAGGTAGTCATACACGCGTAAAGATCAATCCATTGCCTTGCAACAACATTCCAGTCATAATAAATCACGGCTCGCTCTCTAGCACAACGACTCATATTCGCCCACAATGTAGGATTCCCCAGGATTACTTGAATAGCCCTGGAAAGGGCAGCAGGAACGGCCGGAGGGACAAGGATGCCTACATCTGGCGAGATCACATCAGGAATACCGTCCACTTGGCTGGCAACAACGGGTGTGCCACAAGATAAAGATTCTAATAAAACAACACCTTGTGCCTCCTCTAAGGAAGGAAGAACGACCAACTGCGCTCGCTGCATCCATTTTCTCACTTCCCCGTGTCCCACGAATCCGAGAAACTCGACCCGGTTCGCTACGCCCAACTCATTTGCCAGCGTGCGCAATATCTGCAACTCATGACCATCACCAATCAACACCAAACGATAATCGGGAAAGTTCCGCAAAATTTCAGGAAGCGCTAAGATAAGATATTTTACTCCCTTCCGTTCAATCAAGGAGCCTACGTATAGAATCGTTTTTTCTCTACAGTCGTCACTTGGAGGAGCAAACACATCTGTGTTTACACCGTTAGAAACGACCTGAATCTTTTTGGGATCTACTCCGAGAGCAATAGCAGCCTTCATCAGAGCGTTGCTCACCGCTACTACATAGTCGCAGCGCTTTAATGCCTCTCGAGTTATCGAGCCCCCTACGGGATGCCGTGCTACCTGGAAAATGTCGCTTCCATGAACCGTACCCAGAATGCGGCGACGGTGCTTCCATTTCCCCAAAACAGCGACCGCAGCAGACAACGTCCAATGGGCATGAATCAGATCACAGTCTTGCGCATATCGGGCCGTCGCAAGCGAATGAGCAAATATAAACGGCAGAATCTGGAAACGCGCTAAAGGGTATTTGCGCCACACGATGGGTAATCCTCCCCCTTCTTTCTTCAGTAATTCCCATTTCTCTGGCCACCAATAGCGGGGGCGAATCACCTCTATGCCTTCCATTACTTCATAAGTGCGAGCACCGGGACTATGCATAGCCACTACCCGCACTTGTACGCCCTGTCGCTTGATCGCGCGTGCCGCTTCCCAAATAAACGCACCTTGCCCATCTCCTGGCCAGCGAGGAAAAGAGGTCGTGACAAAACAAACCTTCATCTGACCTCCCTCAAGAGCAGGAATTGAACATAAAACGTCAGGAATTCTCCAATTAACGGGAATCTGCTCACATTCATAGGGGTGTATCGCGCCGAGACGTCCAGTGCTTTAAAGCCTGCCTCCTTGACCAATCTCTTCGCTTTTTTGATCGTCAAAGGGAATAATCCCCACCCCCCAAACGTCTCAGAGAAAGAAGCGGGTTTGTCCACTGCATGGTAAAGAGTCTCTACCCATTGGGGATGCCCCGCCTGGAATCGGTGTAAACGAATAGCCCATCTCTCGCCCAAGTAGTGAAATGGGGAAAACTCGTGACCTCCTCGTGGGCTATAAAAAGGCGGAAACCCCAAGTAGCAATACCCCCCTTTCTTCAGAACCCGCCGAATCTCTTTCAGTAAATCCAGAGGCCTCTGGACATGTTCTATCAGGCTTGCACAAATTACCAGATCAAAAGCCTCGGATGCGGCAGGAATGGAAAGAGCATTCGCCACAACCCAGTAAGGCGGGTTTTTTAAACGCCAATTCAGATGCGATAAATCTATACCCACCACATCGCGGGTGTGTTTTGCTATTTCGGTGCTATAGCCCCCCAGGCCACATCCCAGATCCAGGACCTTTTTGTGCGCGATTTCTACTCCCCGGCTTCTCAAATACCTGATTAGCAACATTGCCTGGAAAGCCTGCATCTTGCGATATTCTTCCGGAGAGCCCAGACGCGCTCTAAACAATCTCCAAAGTCCGATGTATTCTTGAAGATTCACCAGCATGCTCCGAAAACGAAAACCCTTTGGTAGCTAATGTCCTCGGAATGAACCATCGGATCGTCACTGCATCACCGCAAATACCCAAACCTGATCTTGACGCAAGACACATTGTAGGGAGGGGTCTCCATCCATCTCCAGGGGGTTTAAAGGCCATGAAGACGTTTTTGTAAAAATATAAGTCACACCATATCGTCTCATCACTTCGCTCGTGGTTTCACTTCCCTCAGCAGCTGTTAACAATTCCTGAATCGTCCGTACGTCTGTAGCCAGGGAGGGATCTGCGATCTCCAACGGATACAACATAGGGGGTAAGACAGACGTCCGCTCGGCCAGAAGAGGTATCCAATATCCCGCATCGCTTCCCACCAACCAGCCGGGGCTCCACTCAAATTGTATGGCATTGACTGCAAAAACCGCATCGGCAGGCAGGTTTTCCCGAATCCAATCCATAGCCACCTGGTCCCCAGGCCGTAGATATATATCTCTGGTGTAAATCAATCCGGGAAGATTACCTGCGGCCATCACGATGCCAGCAAGAAGGAGCACCCAGAACCCGGCCTGGATGAACCGCCAGACCTGACCGCCACGGGTCTCCAGCGCGTGCATACCCAATCCTACCAGCACAGCAAAGGGAACAGATAAAGAGAGCAGGGTGGTTTTCGCGTCCCAAAACGAAAAACCGAACCGCTGGGAGAGGAAAGCGCCCGCAACCAGAACCGCGCACCATGTCAGACAGGTCAAAGTGAGTAACCGTCTTTTCCCCCCAAGAGCAATCCCAGCCGAGACAAGAACAAAGAACAACGCGGGCCAATTGGTCGCAAAATGGAGCACGGGTTCTTCCATTCGCCGGAGATCGTTATATCCCGAGAGAACAGGGTAAGTGATCCTGAACCCATAGGGGTCATATTGGACCCAAGCGATCCTTACCAGCCATGGGAGCGTCAGTAGAATTCCCAATATCCCCACTTTAAATATTTGCTTGACGTCGCCCCAACGTTTTTGCCCAAATGCGATTGTCCCAACCACTCCAGCAAGGATGCCCCAAAAGAAGGCAATGCGAGAATGCGCAAACCCTGTGGCAGCCACCAGTAAAGCGGAAAACAAAGGCACACGCTCTCTCTTATCCGAAAGCAACCCCAGAACTGCCAGAGGCAAAAAGAACATACCGGTGGTCTGGGTAAACCTGGACCAGCGCAGCAGGCAAAACGGCGAAACCATAACAATACCAGCCAGCGCAGCAGCCACTATGCCCGACCGACGGCTTCCGGTTATCTGCTCGCTGCATAATGCCACGGTGGCAGCAATGGCCCCATTCAAACTCAGAGCCACTAATTTTGTTGTGCTAAGCAAATCGCTTTCAAAAAGCCAGCGAACAAGTGCAACAATGCTATGGAAACCGAAGTGGTATGAAAACGAAATCAAATGGGCATACGGTTCGTAATGATCAGGGATGCCACCTTGTTCCGCAAATAATTGAGCGATCAAAGTATGGTGGTACGCATCACTCCCAGGCAACATCACAAACCCACGGCCTACCCATAGCCGCAAGCCAACAGAAAAACCAATCACCAACCAGAGTGTCACAGTTGCCTGAAAACTCGTACCCAGCCAGAACTCTCTGTTCAAGCCCCTACTTCGTGCATCCCGCACAAAACATACCAATCCACCTGCAACAGCTCCCACTACAATAAACCGCACATAAGTCGCGTTCAGGCGGAAATGAACGAGATTGCTCCACACAAGGAGCACCATCCAGGCAGCAAGCGCACTGGCCGCGCTCAAAATCAGCACGGAGGTGAAATCCAGGCCCTTGCGCAAAGCCCATCCACGCGCAATCCAGTAACCAGAGAAGAACAAAATCACCAGTACCCCAACCCCATACCCCATCCATTTCAAACTGGTAAGCGACAAATCCGCAACTATCCAGGCAGGGTCATAAACCAGCCGAAACGCCATCTGGGCGTCCAGCGGTTCATGGTCACGGTACAGCGCCCCATCCAAATAGGCCCCGCCCGGTCCGGCGCCTACCCGTACCGCCCCATCCCCCACCATCTCCAGAAAGGCATAGTAGTAAACGCCGTGAGAGCCGCGCAAGGGGGCGAAAGAAAAACGATGGAATCCGGGAGCGGTGACCTGTGCCAGCGACAAGGTCGCCACTGCCAGGTCTTCAGCGTCCTGTGGATCAGCCCGCAGGTGAAGGACGATCTCCCCCTGACTGCCCCCATCCGGTTCCAGCCAGATTTCTACCCCGGCCAGCCCGGCATGGTGAGCCACGAATGTCTGGCCCACCGGATGGCCGGTCTCAAATGTCACCGCAGCCTCCGGGACGATATTCACCTGATCCCGGTCCACAAAGTCGGAGCAGCCGGTCAGCAGCAAGAGACTCGCCCCGATCAACATCACAACGAGTGCTCTGTCGAGACGCTGGACCTTAGAGGGCGTCTGAAAAGTCAGTTCTTTGCGCAGTTTTTTGCATCTGCTGACCACTTTTGATCGTAACCTTGCTTTCCAACCACATTTCGCACCTTAAAATGCCATCTATAGGGCTCTGAAGGCGGTCAAGTAGCGCAATAAGCGTCCTCAAAGCCGGTCCTGGCCCACATTCAGACACACTGGGCTGGGCGTCAAGTCGGCGTCGGCTTCACGGGGTCGTTAGGCAGTGGCGGGTTGCGCAATTGGCAGGCGTCGCACCATAATGTGAGTCATCGCCGCATACACCATTGCCTCGCTCGTGTCCGTCCGCCCCTCATAGTCCTTACTCAAACGCCGATACCGCCCCAACCACCCGAACGTCCGCTCGACAATCCACCGATGGGACAGGAGTTGAAACCCCTTGACCTCCGCATTCCGCTTGACAATCTCCAAGACCATTCCACAAACCTGTTTGACCCACGCCACCAGTTGACCCGCATACCCTCCATCGGCCCACACCAGTCGCAGGCCAGCGAACTTGCTCTTGACCCGTTCGAGGAGAGACTTGGCGCCATCTCGATCCTGGATGTTTGCCGCGTGTACCATCACCAGCAACAGAAAACCCAGCGTGTCCACCACAATGTGACGCTTGCGCCCCTTTACTCTCTTGCCCGCATCATAGCCGCGCTCGCCAGGTGTCTCTGTTGTCTTCACCGACTGGCTGTCCACGATGCCCGCACTGGGTTCGGGCGCTTTGCCCAACTTGATCCGCAATTGGGTGCGCACAGCATCGTTCAGTCTGATCCAGACGCCATCGTCTCGCCACCGGCTAAAGTACTCGTACACCGTCTGCCAGGGTGGAAGGTCGTGCGGCAACATGCGCCAAGCACAACCCGTGCGGAGCACGTAGAGGATAGCGTTCATTATCTCCCGCATATCCACCTCACGGGGACGACCGCCTGGCTTGGCGGGCGGGATCAGGGGACGCAAAATCTCCCACTCGCCGTCTTTCAAATCGGTTGGGTATGCTTTTCTGGCCATACGATAAGTATACCATGAACCGCTCAATTGTCCAAGAAGGTCGGCTGGCGAACTGTGACATGGTATCGACCGGCGCGGGCTTCAACAGGCGAGAGCCAGAGGCAGACTTTTCAGACGCGCTCTTATGTTTGGGGAAAAAGGACAATCCCTCCCTGAATGCGGCTCTGCGCCTGCTCAAATTCGTCCTCGGAGTAGACGTGGGGCTCCAAAGCCGGGATAGCCAGGACTTGCTTAACAATGGCAAAAGCATCTTCCCGGGACCGGCCTCGATACACCACTAGCAAATCCACGTCGCTGGCTACCGTGTAGTTACCCTGGGCGTAGGAACCGAATAACACTACCCGGAGCAGAGGGAGTGCGCCGTTCAGCGCAGCCATCCGTTCCCCAAGCCGCCGGATCAGTTCCGCCCGGTCAAATCTGGGAAAGAAGACGCGCACAGAAGTCAATGATTTCCTCCGCGTACTCGATCAGTCGCTCTGCCTCGCGTTCTGTGTACCGTTGCCGGGGAGAGCCGGAAGGGTGAGCGTTGGGGTATCGAGTTGGAATGTACGCCTTGTCGTAACTACCTACCCTATTTTGGGGAAATGTGTTAAACTATGGCTGTGACCAGGCGACAGCAAATCACGAGGTTCTGA
>CAKZJX010000016.1 GCA_937120535.1 uncultured Anaerolineae bacterium | reverse complement strand
TAATCTTATCGTGGGCGTTGGCGTGCTACAAGACGATCCAGGTGGCGCGGCTATTCTTGAGCAGGCAAAAGCGGCCCGCCGTTACTTAGAGAAGGTGGCGGAGGGCAAATTCCGGATTCCCGGCTATGCCAATGACGGCGAAGTGGCGGCTCCTCCTGCCGGGAATGTCCGTGTTAATGCGATGGGTCGTTTAGATTTGCGGGGGTTCTGATGGCTGGTGCAGGGATAGAGGTTCAGTTCAACGAGCGGGAGTTCCAGGTTATTCTTGACGCCCTCTCACGCGCCGCCATGCCGGACCTGAAGGCTATCGCCGACTTCGCAGGGGGCGAGCTTGACTACATCGCCAAGCAGGCCTTCGAGAAGGAGGTCGATCCGGTTACTGGCAGGCCGTGGGAGCCATTAAAACGCCCGCGCAAAAACGGTGAGACTAGACCAATTTTGCAGGCGGGCGGCCAACTGAAGCGTTCGTTGACATGGGAAGCCTATCCGGACGGGTCAGTAATTTATGGCTCTAATATGGTGTACGCTCGAATCCACCAGGAGGGCGGCCGAGCAGGCCGTGGTCAGAAGGTACTTATCCCGGCTCGGCCATATATGGGAGTGCCACAGGATTTTGAGCGGCGGATCTTAAATGATCCAGCGATTCTGGATTTGTTGGGGCTAGGAGGCGGTAATGATTAGGGAAGCAAAAGATTTGCTTGCTACTGTCATCGCATCCAGAGTCCCAGAAGCAACGATTGTCCGATCCGTGAAAGAGGAATCCCAGGCGGTCATGGCACGGAAGTGGCCTCTTGTGGCGCTCATCACGAATCCTGGGACGTTCGATAACACTGAAGCCCGCAAAGCCCGCTACTTTGACGTATCTGATGGGGTATGGAAAGAGCGCTATATCCGTGGCGTCCGTGAACTACCAATACTAGTGCGCTGCTGGGGGGAAGGTGAAGAAGAGACAGATGTGCTCTTTGGCCGCATTCTACCAGCAATCCCGAGCCGCTGGCAATATGATAATTTCTTGGGCACCATAGATATCGTCGCGGAGGAACACTCGGACCATACCGGTAACACTGCCAAGCTGTATTTATCAGTCGCTGAAGTGCGGTTTAAAGTGCCAGTCGCACTGGAGGAAGGAATTGTCCCGACTATCGATGAGATCGATATCGGGTCTGGCGAATATGCGTAAAGAAGGAGGCTATATGGCCAAAGAAAAAAATTGGGGAAGCGAAGCGACGGAGGAGAATCCCGTTCTGCTTACCGTAGAAGAACATGCAAAGTTAATGAAGGTAAGCGGCCCTATCTTTGCTGGCGTGCTGCAAAAAGCAGGATGGGCGAGCGGTAAAAAGGTGACAAAAACCGAGTTCGAATCGGCTGTAAAGGCCTTTTTAGGCGCATCGATGGGAGGTAGATGATGCTGCCAGGAGTGAGAAGTGTTATAAAAGACGGGGCACTTGGGGTGCTCGGCTCCGATGCAACGGGTGTGTTTGCAGCGGTCGGAGTCGCAGAAAAATATGGACAGGGCATTGTAACATTGACTGATGTATCTAAGGTGGATGAAGTCCTGGGGGATGGGCCACTCCGGGACTTGATTGTAAGTGCTCTTTCTATTGCAAAAACTACTGTGTATGCGGTTGCCCTGGAGGGTACCATAGCAGGGACTCTTTCGACTGTTACCCCTGGTGCTGGCAACACTGGAACAGGATCGATCAGCGTGTCAGGGTCTCCAAGGAATGAATATGACATATCCATAGAAATTATCTCCAGCGGCGGTCTGAATGAAGCAACCTTCCGGGCCACTGTCGATGGGTTGCTTGGGAGGATCCTCACTATTCCTGCTGCTCCGGGAACCTATCTGATTCCAGGGACCGGTATCACATTAACTTTCCTCCCGGGCGCAAGTGGTTTCGTGGCTGGGGATACGTTTTCATTTAGGGCTACTGCCCCTGCCGCTACAAACGCGGAAGTCCTCGCGGCAGTCGATACGATCCTGGAAGCTAAACTTGATATCGAATGGATCGCTGTGGCAGGAGTTTCTGATGCCCCCCTTTGGGCTGCCCTGGCTGCCAAGGCAGATGTGGCTGCAGAATCCTATCAATATCTATTCATTGTAGCGCAGGCCCGCTATAAAACGGACACCGAAACCGTTGATCAGTGGGTCACGGCGTTGACTACCACCGAGCGAGGATCTGTGGCAAGTACGAGATTGCAAGTCTGTGCTGGTTGGATCGAAGAGTCTGATCCGAACGGCCAGGTCGATATCCGGCCCCTGATTGGTGCGTACTGCGGCAAGCTCGCCGCGCGGAGCGTGCACCAAGGTCCCGATGCGGTTAGGTTTGGGGCCATAGCTGCAGCGACAGCACTAAAACCCGACGGTATCAATGATGGCCACATCGAGGCGCTGAAAAACGCCGGTTATGTAACGGCCCGGACTATCATTGGGTTAAATGGGATCTATATTACTTCCGGGCAAATGATGAGCGAACAAGGAAGCGATTTCGATGTCGTTGAACGACGCAGAGTTATGGACAAGGCCTGCCGGCAGGTACGAGCAGCGCAACTTTTCTGGGTAAACGATGCGGTGAAGATAGGGAAAGACGGGTCTCCGGAAGGAATCAAAATGCTTATCGCTCAAAGCGAGAGCCCGCTCAAGACTATGATAACGAACGGAGAAATTTCCGATGGCTACGTCGTGGTGCCAGACGGCCAAAACATCCTCTCGACAAAAAAGCTGATTACCAAAGTGCGCATCGTGCCATTGGGCAAAGTATCGTACATTGAAAACGAAATTGCCTATTCCAACCCGGCACTTGGAGGTGAAGCATGATTAATGGAATGGTCTATGACTTCGAGTCGATTAAGGTACTGCTGCCGACCGGAGCGGTGGTGATGCTCGAGAGCATCTCCTACAAGGACAAAAAGGACGACGAGGTTATCACCGGAGTAAACAACATCCCGATAGGCATCGGACGAGGCGAGTACTCCGGCGAGTGCGAGCTAGAAATATCGCGCGCCGAATACGAAAAACTAGATGCCTTCGCGGCTTCAAGCGGCGGTTTCTACAACATGCCGCCTATCCCTATCGTAGTAAGTTATGGGCATGCAGCGCAGATACCAATAACCGACACGCTCCAGGTGCACTTTACCGAGCGCGAATTCTCAGCGTCAAAGGGGGACAAAAACTTGAATATACCCTTAAAAGGGGTGCTCACTGCGCCTATCATTTCTAACGGCCGACCGGCATATACGCCGTACTTGTGATTGTGGAGGTGTAAATGAAGATTGCGAAAGAACAACTTGAACAGCTCAAACAAGCGCATGGCTCGATCTATGAGGGCGCAATCAGCTATACCGATGAAGACAACTCTCTTCATGAACTTGAATTTTTATATCGGAAACCAACGGTTGCGGATGTAGAGGCACATGCCAAGGTATCTCAGAAAAGCCCATTGGTTGCAAACCTCAATTTGCTACAATCTCTTATCGTCTACCCTGAGCCTGGGCCGATCATTGAACGGGTTAGGGATTATCCAGCCGCATACGGACGCTTTGTAGATGAGGCGATTACCCCTTTCTTCGGTGGGAGCGTCACGGTCAGGAGCCGGAAACTTTAAGTGTTACCAGGGTCCGCCTGTTTATCTGGCGGTACCTTGGAATTGACGTATCGCAGGCCGGATGTGATGAGCTTATGGATAGATACAAAGAAGCAAGGATCGTCAGGGATTTTGATGTCTCGGCGCTGCAAGAGGCAATTGCCCGGGCCTTTGGAGGCGGGAAGTGAACTTTGTTAGCTCCATTACCCTTGTTTTTAAAGATGCGTTCTCAAGTGGTTTCCAGCAGGCTCAGAACAGCCTGGCAGGCATGAAGGGCGCTCTAAGTGACCTTGCCAAGAACCAGGAGATGAACCGCCTTGCGGCCGATCTGTCGATGATGACCGCCATGACCGACCCGATGCGCCAGGCGCTCTCCAGCGCACTGGATCAGCCCGCGCGAATTGCCGCTACCCTCGACTCCTCGCTAAAAAACATCCAAGCGGTTACTGGCAATACCGCCCAGGAAATGGCTGGGTTGCGTCGAGAGATCCTCGCAGTGGGCGGATCTGCTGTCGCAGGTCCAAATGCAGTTGCCGCTGCTTACTACGATGTGGCCTCCGGGGTGACGGATGTATCAGCCCGAATGGCCACCTTAAAAGCCTCCGTAGCGTTGGCTGAAGCTGGGCAGGCAGATCTTGGGTCTGCAACGAACGGGCTTATCAAGGTTATGAATGCCTATAGCTTCTCAGCTGATCAGGCCGGATTTGCTGCAGACGTATTCACCCAGACAGTGGGCATGGGCGTCGGCTCGATGGATGAGTTCGTCGCTGCCATAAGCCCTATCGCGGGCCTTACCGCATCAGTCGGTATTAAGTTCGACGAGATCGGGGCCTCCATGGCCTATATCACCAGCAAGGGCCAGACTGCAAGCGCTGCAGGTACGCAGCTCCGGGCGGCTATTACATCGCTCCTTAATCCGAACGAGACGCTTAATAAACTCCTGCGCTCCATGGGTATGGAGTCCGGCTCCGCCATGCTGAAGCAGTATGGACTTGCTGAATCTCTGCGGCTTATTAACCAAGCGCTCGGCGGTAGTCAGGATGCCATGGCAAAGGCGCTTGGTTCAACCGAGGCTCTGCAAGGAGCAATCGCTCTTACCCAGGCCGACTTTACGAGTTTTACTGCTACCTTTGGAGATGGGCTCGTAGGGGTTACCGAAAAAGCAAGGGCTGTGCAACTTGAGTCTATCGAGGCGAAAATGAAGCGCCTCGAGGCCGCTTCCAGCGCTTTGCAAGCACAAATAGGGGGCGACGTGAATGACATCAAAGGCTTTTTCATTGATATGAAAATTGGGTTTCTGGAGAATGTCCTATCGCCACTTATGAATAGTCCCGTTGGTCCTGCTGTATCCAAAATAAGTGCGTTTTTTGGTATGGGAGCCAAAGCAGTACTCGACATGGGATCAGGAGCTCTTAATACGGCCGCCCAGCTGTCTGTCCTGACGGCGAACATTCAAAATGCGGGTGGCATCGCGAATCTATTTAAGAGTACACTTAGTCTCCTCGGAGCGCCGTTCAAGTCGGTGATCTCTCTTGCAGGCGGATTCGTCGCCAAGCTCTTCGGCATTGGCGCGTCCTCGGCTGTTGCCGCAGGTGGTACGGGCACATTTGGAGCGGCAAGTGCTGGTGCCGCGGGTGGAATTGGTGTTGCGACTGGTGCGACTACTGCCTTTGGTGCAAGTTTATGGGCGGCATTAGGTCCAATACTGGCCGTGGTGGCTGGCGTTGCATTGGTTGCAGGCGGCGCATATCTCCTCATCAAACACTGGGATAAGGTTTCCGGTTTCTTTGTTGGTCTTTGGGAAGGAATAAAGGGCGCATTTTCCGCCGCCTGGGATTGGCTTGTAAACCTTTTCCGAAGCGGGATCGAATGGATCAAGAGCGTCATCTTCGGCGCGTCCGATTGGATCCTTGCGGCGGTTGCCCTGTTCATGCCGTTTATCGGGATCCCGGCGCTCGTCATAAAGCACTGGGACGGCATCAAGACGTTTTTCGTCGAACTCTGGGGAAACGTGAAAGCCTCATTCACGAACTTCCTCTCCTGGATAGGCGGAGCCGTAGAGGCGTTCATTGCGCCATTCAAGAAGATCGCGGGCAGTATAGCCGATTTCTTTGGTGGTTTATTTGGCACAGCAAAGGGTTCTGGTGAAAAACTCTCTGAAACCTTTGCGTCCGGTATTCACGCTAATTCCAATGCTCCCGCTCTTGCGTTCGGTCAATCGCTAAGCGGTATCGATTCACAGCTCCCCCACTCTGATGCCAAGGAGGGGCCGCTCTCCCGGCTTACTGAGTCTGGGCGGGCGCTCACAGAGACCTTTGCCGCGGGGATGGATCCATCAGTGCTTGAACAGCGGGCATCGATCGCTTTTGAGGCAGCTATACCAAAGACTGATGCTATCCAGCCGCCTGCGCAGCAATCACAACAATCTGGTGCCGCTGGCCCACAAACGATACACATACAAAATTTATATTTGCAGGCCGATGATTGCTGGTCATTGTTGGAATTTGTGCGACAACTTCAGCACGCCGTCTATCGTCCCTCGGAGGCGGTTGTATGATATTAAGCATCGATTCTGCGCAGGGCGTCATCAAAATCGGATCGCCGCCAAAAAAACTACCAGGAATCCTTGAGTCAATTGAAATTGGCGGATCGCTGATCATCGAGAATGCCCAGATGCAAGGGCAATCAGGCACCACTCGGATAGTGCATGGCTGGAACGATTCCGACGTGTCTATCACGGTCTCCCTTATCGACGACACTGTCAGTAAAAAATCTCGCTTCGACCTTCTGGCGGAGATCGTGGCGGTCTTTAAGAAGGTCTCAAGTTCGGGAAGCCCCGAGGTGTACACTCTGAGCCACCCGATGATGACCGCCTGGGGCATCAAGACGCTCCTCTTTTCCGACCTCAAGACCTCCGAGTCGCGGGGTCGGAAGAAGGTGTCTGTGAAGCTGGAGTTCAAGGAGCACGAGATCGCCGTTGGCGTAAGCCAGGAACGAAAAGCCGCGGTCGCGCGCGCGACCACGCAGACTAGCGCGGCCAGCAAGGATGCCGTCGCCGTGCCCGACAGTGCTGCCCGGAGCCTGGCTGAATTGGAGCGGAAATATGGTTACCTATGATCGACTCCAGCATCCCGTCCTTGAAGTCTCCATCGGCGGATCCGTCGTGACCAAGCGCCCTTCGGCGTTCGAGCTGATTACGGACCAGGGGATACCGTCCGTCATGGCGCGTCTTTCATATCCGGTCCAGACTGCCGTAGGGTCTAAGGGCGATAAAATAGTTATATCGCTCTCCTTGGGTGGCTCGAGGTCCATTCTCTTTACCGGGATAATCTACGACGTCAAAGTGCGCGGTGCTTATCGAGAGTTGGCTCTCACTGATGGATACAAGAAGCTCTGGGATACGGTAGTCACGCCCGCTTATCGTAAAGAGTTGGCTAGTGTAATTCTGAATGACATACTGGACGCAGCCGGAGTTGAGTCCTCAGCGATCACCTGCCCGCCCGTCGTGCTTGCCCGATTCTCGTCGGCTAGCCTCCCGGCAAGCTCGTGCCTATTTCTGCTCATCAAGGCGCTTGAGGAACACGGGTATTCTGGGCTTCGGTTTTTCTTCGACGCGAAGAACGTCTTCCGGTTCGGTACGCTCAACGATACTGGGATCAACGAAGGCGCGGCGGTCGTGCTAGAGACCGGAAAGAACATCATCAGGAAAGGTCCTGGATGGGTGGAAGTGCTGCCGATGGCGGTACGCCACTCCCAGGCGATCACGGTAGACGGAGTTCGGGTCATACCTGTCCGCACGGCCCTTTCGGTCTCGCGCCAGAGTTCGCGCCTTATGCTGTGGATCAAGGAGGATACTAGATGGACTCCGGATCCGAACTAATGAAGAATCTCCTGGATGCGCTACTCCCGAACCGGGCGGCCCCAATGCTCGCTCGCGTTATCAAGGCACATGAAGGGCCGGGAAAGACCGCCTATTCCGTTGACGTGCGGGTCGTAACGGCCGGAACGCTCGAAGAGACTGATCAGGTCATCGCCGATGTCCCGATCTCTCCAATCTGGGCCGCTAAAAGCGGTAAAGGCCTCTACGCTATCCCTCCCGAGGATTCGCTGGTGATCGTTGAGTTCATCGGCTGGAACCCTTCCTATCCCTACGTTTCGGGCGTGTGGTCCGATGGTTACCAGGCCGGGGAGTTTTCTAAGGGGCAGTTGGTCATCACTGACGGTGATGGATTAAAGCTCGGTGTCGATGTTGATTCCTTGTTCTTGTTCGAAACCAAGAGCCAAAGTCTGAAGGCGATCCTTGAGAAGCTGATTGACGAGATCACGGGCATGCAGACGATGGGACCGCCCCCGAGGCACAAAGTTTCGCCCGTATCGGTACAGAAGCTACAGGCGATAAAGCAAGATGTGTCTAAGCTCCTTAAGTGAAGTGAGGTTTTTATGCTGGATGCAATGGTATTAAAAAGCGAATTAAAGCCCGCTCTCATCGCATTTTGGGAGAAAACCGACCAGGGCAACGAGGGCATGACCATAGAGGAGTACGCTGACGAGTTCTCCCAGATCATCGCGGAGAAAGTGGTGGCGCATATCACGGCGAACGCCCTGGTGCAAACGGTCGTGACCGGCACGGCCGGGCCGTATCCCGTGGTGGGATCGGGGCAAGGGAGCGTGAGCTGATGGACTATGGATCCGACATGCTCCTCGTCGATGACGACATTTTTTTTACCAAAGACGGTGACGTGGAAATTGTTTCCGGCCCGGCATGCATAGCCCAGGATATCGACCAGGAGCTGAAGATCACTCGCGGCTCCTTGCCGTGGGACCCGGCCGCCGGGAGTAGCTTGCTCCTAATGCTGAATGATGCAGAAAGCGATACAGAGGATGTGACGGCGGAGCTTGAGCGGGTTGCTATTGCCGATCCGAGAGTGGATCCGACGACCGTGAAGGCAGAAAAGGTGTCCGCAGGAAGATATCGCTTAGAATTCACGCCGGTGGCAGCGGTCGATCCGGAGACGCTTGATTTTGATCTGGCAGAGGGAAAATAGCTTATGTCTGACAGTTGGATTGGAAAGACCGAAGAAGAAATCAGGACGGAAATCTTATCTTGGGCAAAGGAAGAGACCGGGCTCACAAACCTGAAAAGCGTGGGCGTGTTGCGCGGATTCCTTGAGGTGATCGTCCTGACGGCCCTAAAGGCCTATACGGGGTACATCAACCCCATCTACAAGCAGGCGTACCTGGATAGCGCCACGGGGCTCTGGCTTTCGCTCTGGGGTCTGCTCGTGGGGGTAACAAGGAAAAAGGCCGTCAAGACAGTAGGCTCCTTCGCCGGGTACGCCTACGACGACGGGAAGCTACAGAAAGGCACCTGGATCGTTACCGACGGATTCGCGCTCCGCTTCAAGGTGACCGCAGACGTATCGTTCTACGCCGGACCGTTTTCCATTCCGGTTGAAGCGGAGCTTGCAGGAAGCGCATACAACCTGGTTCCGGGTACGTCGGTGAGGGCCACCCGTGTGGTCCAAGGTCTCGAATCGGTGAGCGTTCCATCATCGTGGATCTCGACGCTCGGCACCGACGATGAACTTGACGACGCCTACCGCGCCCGGATCAAGGACAAGTGGAAGAGCATTGGCGAGGGCAACCCGCCGTCAAAATACGAATATATCGCGGCAAGCGTCGATGGAGTGGTGAGCGCCAAGGTCATCAGGACCCCGCGTGGATACGGATCTATGGATGTACTCATCACGTCCGTTGATGGCCTGCCCTCGGCAGAGCTACTACAGACTGTCCGCTCCGCTCTCGATTCCTACGGCCTCGTGTGTCGCGACCTTCTTGTGCGCGCGCCCGGCGCCGTCACATGCGACGTGAACATCGAGTACGAAGGCAATGCGACCGCAGAGGCTGTAGGCCTGGCCGCGAGGCAGTACATCCTTTCCCTCGGCATCGGGGGGAAGCTGGAAGTCCGGAAGTTCTATACCGAACCATGGGCCGCCTTTAATTTTGAGTCGCTGGAAATCCTCGCACCAACCCGCGACGTGGTCGCCGGAGCGAACGAGCTGATCGTACCAGGAACGGTAACCGTCTCGAAGGTAGGCTGATATGTGGGAAGTGATCGAACAGCTCAAGCCGCCGGGGTACCAGAAGAAGAACCGAGGGGCTGTCTATCGAGTCATAGCGCGGGTGACCGAACGGATGGCGAAAGACGGCCAGAAAGCCCTCGAAGCCTTTTTTCCGTTACTGGCCGACTCGTCTACCGTGGCTCTCCATGGGAAGGCGCTTGGAATCCCGCGCTATCCCTTCGACACGGACGAGGCATACCAGGAGCGGGTCGCGTCGGCCGCCTTCTACATCGAGCGCCAGGGAATGCGCGGATTCGTCGGCGAGTTCCTGGAGCAGCTCGTTCCCGGCCGGTACAAGCTCCTCGAATATCCGAAGATCGGCTTTCGGGTCGGCTATTCGCCGCTCGGCTCGTCATCCCTGGGAGGCGGCTTCCGACTATTCGTGAAGGTGCGCAACCTGACCGAACAGGAGGAGTCCTGGATCTACTCGTTCCTGGACGAATCGCTCGACCCAGACGTGGAAATACATGTCGTCCAGTGGGTTCATAACCCCGTATCGCCCGCAGGCATTGACCTGGTGCGCAAGCTCGGCGGCGCCTCCTGGATTGCCAAGCAGCTGGAAGACATCTGTATGGCTACTGTGGAGCTGATCCCGGACGACTGCATGCGTCTGGGCTATACCCGCCTCGGCGCCGCACGCCTGATTCCTCGCACCGAGCCGCTCATCCTTGTGAAGGTCGGAAGCCCCGCATATGTACCAGCCATCCAGGCCCGCCTCGGCGAAATTCTGGACGATTCGATTGATAGGAGGTATTCATAGTGGACAAGATCCAGTTCGTAAGGGGCATGTACCCCGACGATACCCATCTGAATGGGGTGCAGAATGCGGCGGAGGAGGCAGACAAGCGCCTGGCGCTCGCGGTGGCTGGCCAGGGCATTGTCGCCGGATTTGACCTATCCATAGCCGGAGCGGTGGCCACGGTATCGGCCGGGTCGGGTTTTGACGGTCTCGGGAGGTCGGTGCATACCGACGACCCGGTGACGCTCGATCTATCGACGATCACACGCCCCTCATCCGGAATGTATAAGTGGGTGGCGATCTATGCCGCCTTCATCCGCAAGAGCTATGGCGACGTGTACGACGACAACAACCAGCGCCACGATCTCTACCAGGACGAGTCCATGACGCTCGGTTTCGTGCAGGGAGCGGAGGGCAGCCAGTCGGGAGCAGAGCGCCCTTCCGTCGGGATCAATATCCTAGTGGCCGACCTGCTTATTGATGCCACGACTCCTCTAGCGTCGATCACTCCGAGCCTGACGCGTCGCTCGAAGATCGTCACGATCTTGAGTCTTAAGAGCCGCGAGGCAGTCACCCGCGTGTTCATCGATGTAGCGGCCGCCAAGACGGTCACCTTCGCGTCCCTCGGGCTTCCGGACGGCTCTTACTCCGTCCGCACCCAGCTCGTCGGCTCCGCGCCCTTCGTGCGGAACCTTGGTGTCGGGGCGAGCAACACCGGCATCACGCTGTACCTCTACCACGACGCCTATCCCTACAAGGAGCCCGTCCTCGGCGCACCGGCCATCAAGGTCGGCGCCGCTCGGGTCGGTACGTTTAAAGTCGGCAGCCGGGCATCGGTCCCGGTTGATCTATTCATACGCAAGGAGGATTTATAATGAGAGGTATTCCGATTGTTTTTAACACAAAACAGGACTGGCTGAACGCGCATAATTATGCGCTATTGTCAAGCGATGACAGATACAAAGCAGTACTAAAGGAGCGCCTGCGCGCGCTCAAGGACTCGGGGACTATGCTCGTCCTGAAGGACGGCGCCCCGGAGGATCCCGAAGATCAGACCCCGGCTGATTTCGAGCCTGCCGATGACCCGGCGTCTCCGCTCGTTCGCTCGGAGCTGACCGCCACCGAGATCGACCTTATGATTTCCCAGCTCGGATAATTTCTACAGGAGGAGTTGTAAATGATTGTTAGGATGATTAAAGACAATTTAACGGATGCCAATGCAGATCTTTTTTCGGGTATGATGGATTTTATTGCTCGGCAGGGGGTAATACTCGAGAAAAAGAATCCGTTCAGTTATGTAACAAACGTTGTTACCGTCAAATCTGGATCTGTGCTTACAATTAAAAACGGAGGCGCATGGAAGAGTTTTCGGGTCGAGGCTGACGTAGATCTATCTGAGACAGATCTCGATGCTGGCACTTTTGAGGTCGGCAAAGACTACTACGTCTATCTCGTCGACGACGGGGCGGACGGCCAGTTCATCATCAGCCTCAACGCCACCTTCCCGGCGGGGCATAGCGCCGACGACAGCCGCAAGATCGGCGGCTTCCACTTCGGCCATGTCCGCAAGGTCTCCTCGGACGGCCTGTGGGTTCCCGTCGACTCCGAGGGCACCAAGTTCGGCACCGGATCGATCGGCTGGAAGGATAACGTGACCACCGGGATCGTTCCAAACTCCGTGTGGGATCTCATGAACCGGCCCAAGTGCAGCCCGGAAGGTATGGTCAAGGTCGGCCACATCTGGGTGGACATCTACATGGCCAGCGCGGCCGAGTCCATCACTCTGGAGAGCGGAACGAACGGCCTCCACGTAGCATCTGGGCGTCTGCAATCAAAGTATGGCCAGGTGCCGGTTTCCGGCGCGGAAGGTCTTAACTGGTTTAGTTTCAACGAGCTGGCCACCCGCTCGAATAAGCGGCTTCTGTCCTACGGCGAGTGGGTCAAGGCGGCCTACGGCAACCCGCAAGGCCTCGATGCCGCCGACACCTACGGATGGACCAAGACGACCAACTCCGCGCGCACGCGCACCGGGTGCCGAGTCAACGCGACCACCGGAGCGCACGACGCGGCCGCCGGGATCAAACCCGCCGCCATCAGCGCCTTCAACATCGTCGACGCGGTCGGAAACCTCTACGAGTGGTTGGACGAGCTGTCCAACCGGCACGACTCCACGTCGTTCGCCTGGCAGGACGTTCTCGGTTCCGGTAAGGGGCAGGCATACCTCCCCAATAACATCGGAATGGTCGCGTACATCGCTGGCGCGTTCTGGAATGCTGGCGTCCACGCGGGTCCCCGTGCCGTCACCGTGGACATTTACCCATGGAACGTGAACCCGGGCGTCGGTTCGCGCCTGGCCTGTGACAGTCTGTAATCTGTAATCCGGAGATCTGTCTTGTCTGGTGCACGTGGATTTGTTTTGTGGCAAAAGGCCGAGGATTTTACTGAATATCTGTTCCCGATAATCGACCGATTCCCGAAGCATGAGAAATTTGCTCTGTGTTGTCAGATCAAAAACACGTGCTACGAGATCCTGAAGCTAATCATCCGGACGAACAAGTCAAGGCAAAAAGCATCGGGGCTGTACGAGATTGACACCCAGCTGGAAATGCTGCGATGGCTGATCCGGCACAGCCTCCGGAGGAAATATCTCAGCCACCAAAGCTATGAAACAGCTGCGAAGATGGTGGATGAACTGGGTCGCATCATAGGCGGCTTACTAAAAGGGGTGTGATGCAAGCTGGCGCGAACTGGAATGATGGCGTCCACGCGGGTCCCCGTGCCGTCAACGTGAACAATTACCCATGGAACGTGAACACGAACATCGGTTCGCGCCTGGCCTGTGAGAATCGAATAATCCCAGACGATCCGACATTACGGTGTCGGTCGCAGTGACAGATTGTCAGATCATTACTCCTTGCCGTAAGGCATAACTATGTTGGCGCCCCGCCTGCGGGCTGGGCGCTCTTTTTTCATCAAGGAGGTGTTTCTCGTGTTCGAGCGGGTATACGACTACCGTAATCTCTATGAGGCATACCTTAAGGCTAGGAAAGCTAAGCGGTACCGATCGGAAGTGCTGCAGTTCTCATATCGTCTGGAAGAGAATCTGATCGAGCTGCAGAATGAGCTGATATGGAAGACGTATAAGATCGGCACCTATCGCCCCTTCGTGATCTACGAACCGAAGAGAAGGCAAATAGTAGCGCTTCCCTTCCGTGATCGAGTTGTGCAGCATGCCTTGAACAATGTTGTTGAGCCAATCTTCGATAAACGAATGATATTCGACTCCTATGCTTGCCGTAAAGGAAAAGGAACCCACAAGGCAGTCCGAAGATTAGCGTATTTCCTAGGTAAACCAAAGAATTTTTATTTTCTCAAGGCCGATATAAAAGCATATTTTGCCTCTATAAATAAGGTTATTCTAAAAGACATCCTATCCAGATATATAAGTGATGATGGACTGTTATGGTTAATCAAGGAGATCATCGATAGTAACCAAGAAGCCGGCCTTCCGATTGGAAACCTTATGAGCCAACTTTTTGCTAATGTATACCTGCACGAGTTTGATCATTATATTAAAAACGTTAGATCCGAGAAATATTATCTGCGATATATGGACGATTTCATAATTCTCCACTCGAGCAAATCACATTTATGGGCACTTCTAAAGGATATAGAGTCGTTTCTAAAGGCCAAATTAGCACTAGAACTGAACGCTAAGACTAGGATTGGAAGAACATCTGAAGGTATAGAATTTGTCGGATATAGGGTATGGAATAAAAATAAATTAATAAAAAAATCTTCTTTAAGAAGAATGAAAAAGAAGCACAAGGCCTGGAAAAATGGAAAAATGCCTTCTAAACGCTTTTTATTATCTCTTGGATCATGGATTGGTCATTGTGCGGACACCGCAAGCCATAAGGCGGTGGAGAGAATTATGCTTGATAGCTTGCATTATTTGCATAATAAAATAGCTTTGAATTCGCATTTTTGATGCAATCCGCTGTTTTCATTTTCGCATTTTTGATGCTAATAATTCGCATTTTCAATGCAACGTTACAGAAAGGAGGGAACCTGTGTTCCACCTCCTCCCCCTCCACCCCCTCCTCCACCGCCTTCCGTTGCCGTAGTAAAATTAAAAAAGGGAGTTCTTCGGGTATTTCCCTCTGGATCCTCCGCGGTAACCCGCCAGTAATAGGTGGTTCCCGATTGTAAAGGAGTTAGAAACGTATAGGTGGGACTCTGAGTGGTGACTACAAGTCCAGTCCCATCCGCTGGATTGAGGGAAACGGTATAGGTAACCCGTTTACCCTCCGGATCCACTGCCTGTTCCCATGAGAGAGTGGGAGTCACGCTTACCCCTATGGCTCCATTGGGGGGAGCGAGAAGGTTGAAGGACCGGGGTGCTAATCCTCCCGCTTCCGTGTATGCGCCATCCCCTGACGTCTCTTGCGAGAGGGATAGCTGTTTCATTACATCACATCCGATTAATAAACCGATGAAACAGATGGAAAAGGCGAACAACGAGCGGATTCCTCTACCCTTCATGGTCGGCCTCCTGTGGGAGTCTCCCCAACACGTAACGATAAAATTGTACTACACGACGGTTCGCTTTTCCATCCTCATGCGACTGAAGAGTCGGCGTTGTTTAAATCGAGGGAATACTCTTACGGAGCCTCTTTAACTTCTTTACCTCCTCGACTTCTAGAACGTTACACGCACAATGGTAACCGTATTCGAAGAGTTTAGATCACTTATTAAAGAGAGAAACAGAGTCTTCTCTCCCACGGAGATGCTATCCAAATGTTTCCCTGTAGCCACTGTGTAGATGGTCCCTACTGGGTACGTGATGCTATCGATCATCACGCACTTGATTGTGTTACTTGCGTCCTGCCAGACCACATAGATATTCCCTGAGGGATCCTGAGCCGCGTACAGGGTGCGGTATCGAGACCAGTTATCTTGGGGAACTTTCAAGGAAGGATCCAGCATGAGGTCTGCCGCATTCTCTAGCATGAACGGGTTTGAGGACCTTCGCATATAGAGGGCATTTCCCGTTGGGCTTACCTTTGGTCCTGTTTCAAGGGCGTAGATTAGAATGTAATCCCCTCCCGTCTCCCGGAATAAAAACCCTTGACTCGGACGTTGATAGCTCCCCGTGTTCACTACACGCAAGTCTATTGCTGTTGACCAGTCTATGGGAGGGTAGGAACCACTCACAAGGTACAGATCACCCCCCTCTATCTCTCCTTCCAGATCATTAAAATACAGGTAGTAGGGAGCATTGGAAAAAAGGTCGAAGCCTACCTGCTGGCAAAAAACAGGATCGTCCGTTTGATTGTTGATTCCCACATCATTCTGGGATACGATCGAAAACCCATCCCAGTAGAGAGTTACCGCCTTTGTTTCATTTTGCGTTCCAAACCCTCCCGCATCGAATCCCCAACCGAAGAGATACTCGTTCCCATTGATCCGCACCACACTCGGCAAACGTCGTAATCCAATGGTTGTAGTTCCCATTCGTTCTTCGGGAGCAGTCCAGGAAGGTTGTCCATAGGGCAGCGTGGTAATCATCACTCCTGATCCCGCGCAAGTATCATCTGTCGCATCGTTGATTATTAGTGCTAT
The DNA here is from genome assembly GCA_937120535.1 of uncultured Anaerolineae bacterium. Taxonomy (GTDB): domain Bacteria; phylum Chloroflexota; class Anaerolineae; order Anaerolineales; family Villigracilaceae; genus Denitrolinea. The sequence continues at coordinate 2,135 of CAKZJX010000016.1, read as the reverse complement.
CGCATTTCCATTCCCACTCAACGCAGCTACAATATCCCGAGCATTACTCAGCCCTCCGATCTGAAGCGGAGCACTCCACGTGCTACCCCCATCCGTACTCCTTCGTGAGTACACGTACAACGCTGAATCTATGTATACATAGAGTAGATAGTTTGGAATCGCTGGGTTGTGAAGGATGACGCCCTTTCGTACCCCAGAAAGAGTGAAATTCGGAACCGGCTGAATCGAAGGGCCACTAGATCCTCCTCCGCTTTGCCCTCCACCACTCCCCCCGCCTCCTGATACCGTGGTAAACGAATAAAATGGACTTCTTCGTATATTCCTTTTCGGATCTTCTGCTGTTACTCTCCAATAATAGGTAGTTCCCGGTAAAAGCTGATTTAGCATTGTATAGGTAGTTCCTTGTACTGTGTTTACTAAAGATCTACCCCCTTGAGCGGGTATCACTAGGATCGTGTAGGTTATTCGTTCCCCTTCCGGATCTACCGCCGCTTCCCAGGAAAAGGTTGGATTGACACTTACCTCGGTAGTTCCATTCACGGGTGAGGTAAGATTGAAGGATCGAGGAGACAATCCCTCTCCATCTAACCCAGATCGTTCGAACCGAAATACATCGCAACTTTGAAGCAGGCACGTCGAACATAAAATGAAAAGAATGATCGCACGAAGTGTCATGCCTTTCATCAATGACCTCCACACCTCTCCCGGAGAATGCGTTGAATCTGTATATTTTTATCCAAAATAATAGCGCAGATAGGTGAATTTATCAAAACCTTCGGTAGTTTACAGAGGACCTTTTTGGATTAAAAAATGGAATTAAAAGTTTCAGAGACCTCAGTTTCCTGCTAACTATCATCTTCGCAGCTCGAGTCCCAGCCCACTTTTACGAGCTCCGCTTCTAGTTCCTTGGAAGCGGAGTCGATAATTTGAGCCGTCAGGGCCGCCGCCTTGGCACAATCTCGCTGTTCCAGAGCGTTAAATAATTCTCGATGACGAGAAAGAGAGGCTTCCGCCCATTGTCTGCCCCAGGAAAGATCGCTCTGCGCTACACTTCTGGCCTGCCGGGTTCGGGCCCATAGAGATTGAATGAACTCTTTCAGTTGTTCGTTGGGACAATACTCGAAAATGGCTTGATGGAACTCCCAGTCTTTCCCCATGAACCCGCCGATGTCTTTTTTCCGGATACAGGACTCCTGTTCTTTGATGATTTTCCGTAGTTTCGAAAATCCCGCCTCATCGATGCGGGAGCAGGCCAGTTGTACCGCGTAACTTTCGTTGATCCGCCGAACCTCAAACAGTTCCCGGACGGTTCGGCAGGACACGGGGCGCACGATATCTCCCCGTTTGGGCACGTTGATCGAAAGACCCCTTCTTCGAAGCTCCATCAACGCGTCCCGTATCGCCACGCGGGACACATTGAATCTCTTTGCCAGTTCCACCTGGACCAACCGTTCCCCTGGTTTCAGTTCTCCACTCTCGATTTGTTCGGCTAGGTGATCTGTGATTAACGAACTCAACGTTCTTATATGGGAGAAGTCTATCTCTGTTGCCATAGGTAGAATCGTATCATGCCTTTCGAATCTTTTGCACTATAGTGATTGCACAAGCTAGAAAGAACAGGAAGCTCAATGGACGATTCACTAGACTTAGGATATTCCCATGGCTGATGTACAACGCTCGCCTGAAAAACGCATCCGCCATATTCCCAAGGATCAAGCCAAGGATAAGAGGCGCGGAAGAGTAATTCATCTTGTCTAGGAGATAACCCAAAATCCCGCATACGAACACTAGCGCAAGGTGAAAGGGGTTCAAATTGTAGCTGTACACGCCGATCACGCAGAGCACCGCGATAATGGGAATTAGGATTTTCTGGGACACTTTCAAGACTTTCACCATCAACCGAGTGATCAGGATCCCTAGAACGAAAAGAAAAACCGTGCCCCATAGGATGATCGCTCCGAGTTGGGGGATGATGGTAGGGTGTTCGACGCTCAACATGGGGCCTGGTCGGATCCCATGAAGGGTCAGGGCTCCTAGGAGCATCGCGGCCGGCGGACTTCCCGGTATGCCCAAGCTAATGAGAGGAATAATGGCGCCCCCGATGGCGGCGTTATTGGCTGTCTCGGGAGCCATTA
>CAKZJX010000015.1 GCA_937120535.1 uncultured Anaerolineae bacterium | reverse complement strand
TATTTGCGCGCCATCCAATCTGCCTTCGCTGCTTTGCGGGAACTCCATCCCGCTCAACTTGCTGCGTAAGGTGAGTTTTAAATTTGAAAAGTCGCTTCCTTGCTCAATGTACTTCCAAAACATCCGCTGGCCTCCGACGAACCTAGAGCGGCAGAGTGTCCCATGCATCCCTCTGGGCTTCACATCACAATATCCACGCGCGTCGCCTGATAAAAATCGAGCTTAAAGGGTCGCTCAAACGGCACCGTCGGCAACGACCAGCGGTAAAACCACTTGGCCGCCGCTGGCGCCAGATTGATACACCCATGCGAGCGCGGAGCGCCGAAATCGTTGTGCCAGTACGTCCCATGCAAGGAGATGCCATTGTCCTTGATGTAGAGCACCCAAGGCACACCGGGCAGGTCAAAACCGCTGGCCGCCACGTCCCCAGCCGCCATATGCCGGCTAGCGCGCTTGTAATACGTGCGAAACCGTCCGAGCGGCGTCGCATAACGCGACGACGGGTGTAGCGATCCGCTGGCAATGCGCGCTGCAAACACAAGCTGCCCGGCCTCGTAGGCTAAGGCCACCTGCGATCGCAGACGCACATCAATCCGCTTCTCAGCCGGCGGAACCCAGGGCGAGATCGGCTCCAGCTCCTCCGGCGGGATCAAACGTACATAGGTTGCCGGCACAAAATAGAACTGCTCATACTTGTCGTCCAACAAGCGCAGCCATGGCTGCCCATCCGAACCGTTCACCACCCCCATCACCCAGTGGGTAGATTCATAATACAAGCGATACACCACCTTCGAGTTCGGATCGGCGGCCTGATGAGCATCGGTAAATGGGACGCTCACCTCCCCCAACTGTCCATGTGCCGGCAGCGAGCTTGGCGGCTCGTTGAGCAGAGTGCGCACCGGTTGCACATCTCCCGAATACACATACGTGCCGTCTGCCAACCGATACCACACACGGTTATACGCCGTAGGGTCTTCATCAACCGCTGCGCCGGCAATTTCCACGATCAGATCACGCCAATACAAGCGCACCGGCTTCGCTCTCTTAGAAGGCGCATCGTAGGCCCAGACCACATCGGCAGCAATCCGTCCCTGAGCGAGCGGTTCCGGCGGCACAGAAAAGACTCCCTCAACCAAAGACCAAAGCGGACGGTGCAACAACCACCCCACAAAGCCAAACGCACCCAGCTTCAACACCTCGCGTCGAGAGATCGCTGCCTGCCGACCGTTCATCAGCGCTGAACCACTACCAGCGTGCCGTACGTGGACCAGTGATACAACCATTCGGCGTCCGAAATGCGCATATTCACACAACCACGGCTCATCGGCCGGCCAAAGTTATTGTGCCAGTAGGTGCCATGGATGCCGTAACTCTTATAAAAATACATCACATAAGGAACATCCTTCAAATAATACCCCGGACCGCGCATATCTGCGTAGCGATAGCGTGCGTAGATTCGATACGAACCGGTCACCGTGGGCGTTGCGGCAACGCCAGTAGAAACGACAAACACATTCACCACCACATCCCCCTCGTAAGCATATAACCGTTGCTCCGAGAGATCCACCAAAATCCAGCGGGCTCCGTTGCCGGCCGGCTGAACCGCCGCGGGCGTCGGCCGAATCGGCGTGGGCGTGTCCGGCACAATATATGCTTCCAGCATGCCGGGCGGCTCGGTAAAGGTTGGAGTTGCGGTAAAGGTAGGGGGTTCGGTTGGGGCCGGCCTCTCGGTGGGCACCTCGGTCTCGGTGGGCTGTGGAGTGTCGGTGACAGGCAGAGTAGCCGTCAGCGTGGGCAAGAGAGGAGCGGTCCAGGCCGGCATGGCAGTGGACGTCCAAAGAGGAGCATAGGTTGGCTTGGGAAGATAAGCCGGTTGGAAATTCCGAAAGGACCTTTCTCCTTCCCCTGTCACGTCCAAGCTTTGCCACGCCCCCATCAAGGCAAAGGATTGAGAAGCCGACCACATAGCCAACCCCAACACCGCGCACATCAACACTCCCAACCAACCGACCATTCCCCACAGCCACCGCGGCGGTTCCCTGCGGACCCCTTGGCTGGCTGCCCCGTCCCCGGGCCTCCCCTCCACCCGACTCTGTGCCCATGCCACCGCTCGTTGGGCGCGCGGCGAATCCGGTCGGATCGCCAACGCCCGTCGGGCATAGGTCAGACTTTCCTGGGGGCCGGCGACCGCGCTCAGGATCAGCCAGCCCTCCTCGAGGTCCGGCGCGAAGCGGACGATTTGTTCGGCCAATCGCCGCGTTTCCTCTCGATCGCCGCGACGCAACGCTTGCCGGGCCGCCTCCAGAAGCGGGTGTAGAGACTGTGGATCGGCGCTCATCATAACCTGCTTGAATTATCCTACACAAAATTCTATCATAAAACTCTAATTTCTCAACGACGAATTTCCACCGGCGTGCCCAATTCTGCCCAGTGATATAGCCACTCCGCATCTGACGGATGGAGCACTACACAGCCATACGACACCGGCCGTCCCAGATAACCGGCCCACAGCTCCTGCCCGTTCGACAAGATCGGCAAGGCATGGATGCCGTTCTCCGAGCCGCCGGCCCAATAGATGCCCAGCCAATACGGCATCCAGATATCCCAGGTGGACCCATAGGCATTCGGTATCTTGCTCTGTACCTGAAAGAGCCCGACCCGGGTGGCGTTATTCTTACCGGTTGAGACAATGAACGTCTTCGCAAGCCGTTCACTGCCCCAGAGAGAACCGGCTCTACAAAACCACCCCAACTGACCAGACTACTTGGGAAACGGCGTCGGCTCGATGCTTTCATTGTTGATGAAACACAGAATGCCTTGCACGATTCCCTCGGCCACGCGATCCGTTTGACGGGTGAGGAACTCACGATCGAGGTAGAGAAAACCGGTCTCGATGATCGCTGCCACGGTATTCGGGTCAATTTCCGAGAACGTGTGATAATCGGTCATATCCGGGGTAATGCTGCCAGGATGGTACTTCAAGCCCGTGACGCGCAAATAGCGATCCACCAAACACGCTGTCAAGCGTTCGGCGCGATTGAGATCGCGGGTATCGCGCGCAGCGGCCACCTTGAAGCCGGTCGCCTGATCGTTGATGTACTCGCACGAGTCATTGTGAATCGACACCAAGACAGCGCCGCGAAAACCGGCCAAGCGAGTGTCAAACTCTTGCAATAGCTCCACCTGATAGCCAAGCGTCTGGAGCGCTTGCTGCACCAAGGTGGCGATCTTGAGATTGACCTCCTGCTCGGTCAGCGTCACCTGGCCGTTTTCATCCACGCACACAGCGCCGGGGTCGCTTCCCAAATGGCCGGCCACGATCCCGATGCGCAGCGGAGGCAAGGGCGTCGTGATCACCGGCGCAGGAGCTAACGGACGCGGCGTAAGCCAGCGCGTCATCTGGTCTCGCAGATCGCGAAGCGACAAATCCGAAGGGCTCCAGGCGGTGAACAGCGTAGCCAACAAAATAGCGACGAACAGGGTAGAACGGAGAAGCGAGGCGCGCGGTTGAGGCCGCAAGGGCGGCACACCGGACGGCGGGGAAGAGGGAGGCGAAACGCTCATGGCTATGATTGTAATCCAGATTGGCTTTGGTGCATAAATCGATGAACAGGCGTGATGCGCCCGTTGATCTTCGGACGTGTGGCCCTTCTAGAGATAGTTCGTACCATCCAAAGAGACTTATTGAACAAGGCCGGCAATGTTATGCGGCGCCAGGGGGGCCTGCTCCGCTGCTTGTGTGAATGGGATTTGTTATGTGACCCATATCGCGCCGATTGGCGGGTCGCCGACGGCGGCGGTCGAGGAGATGAGGAAGCCAGTTTTTGGGAGGGTGTGTAAAAACCGTCAACGAATGTGAGCCACGCATGAACGAATGGCGCGCCTTTTGTCGTATTTTGTCGTATAATGTTCGTCACGACAGCCCATGCAAGCCCGAACGTTCTGGAAAACCGTTGCTATGGATACGACCAACCTGCTCGAAACCCTGCTGGCCTTTTTGCGCGAGCGGGAGATTCGCTTTTGCGTCATCGGCGGGCAGGCGGTCAATGCCTATGTTGAACCGCTGGTCAGTCTGGACTTGGACCTGGCGGTGGCTGTCGAATCGCTCGATGACCTGGAAAGACAACTGGCAGAGAAATTTACCGTCAGGCGCTTCCCGCATAGCCTCAACCTTTCTCTGCCGGGTTCCGATTTACGAGCGCAGATTCAAACCGATGCACGCTATCGTGCTTTTGTGGAACGGGCAGTGGAGGGGGAGGTACTCGGCATACGGCTGCCGGTCGCCTGTCTGGAAGATGTGTTGCAGGGGAAACTCTGGGCGGCGCTCGACCCCGAACGGCGCGGCAGCAAACGCCAGAAAGACCTGGCAGACATCGCCCGCCTGCTTGAGCGGTATCCGCATTTACGGGGCCAGGTCCCTGCCGAAATCCTGGCGCGACTGGAGATGTAAACCGCCGTCCCGAAGGCTCAAATCCTTCGGGACGGTTGATTTTGCCGACTGTGGGTCCTGGCTTGCCGGGCTGTGCCTGGGTTGGCTGCAAAAACCGTCAACGAATTTAGCGGCTCAGTACGTGGAAGCCCGCCGGGCTGATAGTGGACCGTTGTTCATCGCGCAGTATAATTTTGATAACAACTGCTGCCCCAGCAAAGCTCATCCTGTTATACAAAGACCGGCAACGAATTTCGGCCACGAATAAACGAATGGAGGCCTGCCATGACCCGCCTGCTCGCCCTCGCCCTGCTGACCGCCTGCGCCCCGGCCGTGCCATCCCCCACGCCCACCCCAACGGTCACTCCCACGCCGACCCACACGCCCACCGCTATGCCCACCGCCACCCCCACCCCCTCCCCCACGCCCACCGCCACCCTCAGCCCCCAGGAGCAACAGGCGCTGGCGCTGGCGCAGGCAGTGGAGAAGGTCAACCCCAGCCTGGCGGCCTATCTACAGGAGCACCCAGAGATGACTGAGGTGGTCAGGTGTGAAGACGGTCAGTTGCGCTTGAGCGTCTTGGGCGATGAGGAGGGAGCGGTCCACACGGCTGAAGCCGTGGAGGCCATCCGGCCGGTCGATGATCTGCCCCATCTACAGCTTTTGACCCATTTGACCGCAGTGGCTATCCGATCTTTGTTAACCCATCCACCGGCAAAGGCTATGTGTATTTCAAAGACTTCAAGCCAAATGGGGAAAGACAGCTTGTTGAGATGACCAAAGAAGAAGCCGAAGAAAAAGGCTATGAGATTGCCCAGGAGCTGGAAGAAGGCCGGGTGAGGGCTTGGATGCCTGGGCCGGCCTATCGGGGCTTTGTGGAGGTTGACCTGCCAGAGAGCCTGTATGATGTCATCCCAGGCCTGGCTGCGCTTTCTCTATCGGAGACGTCAGGAGTGGAAAAGGCGCTCTCCGGCCAGATCGAAGACCTGAATAACCCGTGGCAGATTCTCAAAGACAATCTGGAGAGTGTCTTGGCCTTGAGACCGCCGCAGTTATTGAAGATCCGGCTGGAGATGGGGCTTTTGAAGCCGGGCGAGTTGCCGGTGTGGGCGGAAAGCCTGCAGCTTTCAGATGAACAGATAAGAGACGTCGCTTTGCAACTGGTTAATCAGGGCCGAAAAGAAGAAGATAAATTGACTCAGGAGGCCCTCAATCAAATCATTGAAGAGAAGTTTGCCGGCGATGTCTTTGATTATCTGGAGACCATGGCTGGCTTGGAAGGTTGGTTGAATTATAAGCGGGGTTATAAGCAGATAAAAGCATGGTGGGGCGAAGCCGAAGCGGCGGAATGGCTGAGGCCGGAGTTTTTCACCCACCTGACCGGCCAAGAGGTCCAGTCGATTGTCAAGGAGTATTTTTCTCTAACTGATGAACAGTTAGTCCAGGCAGTCAGCCAGCGATTATCTGCTGAGGCGACTTTAGATCAGATTTTAGCAGGCGTTCCGAATTCATTGGAACAGCGGGTGTCGAATCTGATTAGGCTGGCGTTATCATCAGATTCAGCTCTACAAGGACAGTTGTCCGCTCATCCTGAGTTATCGGATAGGTTGTCAGAGTTGATTGCCCAGGAAGTCAAAGCCAATCCTAGCATTGACCAGTTATTGTCGTCTTTGAATATGGACGATCATCAATTAGCAAGCCTGATTAGACAGCAATTAGCTTATCAGCCAAAAGCTTCATCTTCGCCTGCGTTGCCTTCTGACCCGACCGATGAGCAAATCCAAGCTCGAATCCGAGAAGAGTTGTTGTCTATTTTAGTTGAGCAGGGAGTAGGAGACGAGCTGGAAGCAAGAGTAGCTGAGCTGTCGACAGGGTTTGGGTTTTCAGTGGCCAGTCCTTTTAACTCGAGATTAGACAAACGCCATCGTCCTGACGGTTAGTCAGGATGAGAAGTTGCACCTTACCAATCGCATTTCAGGCGGGCTGCGCCGCCGCGGCACCCTTCTTGACCACTTTGTAGCGCGGTTTGGGCGTTCGCGGCTTGCCACTGGGCCGGCCAGGCGGTTTTCCGCGCCGTTTAGGTGCTCGGGCCGGCAAGCCGATCGGCGCGAAAATCGGCTTCAGGCTCTGCCGTACCTGCTGTGGAATCAGGCGCGTCTGCCGCCTTTGCCAGGGCAAGGGTGCGTCCTGCACGATAGGGCGAGCCAGGCAGAGCATCCAGTGCGCCAGCGCCGTTGGCAGGGTCCAGGTATTGCCGGTCTCGGCGTGCGGAAAGCGGGGCAGGGTCCAGCCGAGGTTCTCCTTGCGGAAGCGCACCCCCAGCTCGATCGACCAGCGGAGGACCTAGGCGCTCCAGCGCGGCGGCGGTGATCGGGCCGTCTTCCACGGCTGCGTACCGACTGGGCCGCTTGCGGCGGAAACGCTCGTGCTGGCTGAGCATTGCAAAGGACGACACACTGCCAGCCGATAGGAGCGCATCCAGCACATCGAACAGGGCGTCACAGTATTACGGTCACACAGTGAGCATCTTGGGCACTTTCGTGTATACTTGATAGCAATCCGTCATTCGGCTTCTCTTCTTAGGTTTCAGCAACCCGAAGTTATACCCCATGACTTGATCTTTTTGCTTACTCATGTACGGTAGAGAAATTATCCTATGGACTTCAAAATAGCATCTCTTCTAATTGCTTTAGCGCTGGTGGGTTGCGCTCCTGGCTTGTCTGCCGGCCCGATAGCTTCCCCTGTTCCTACCGAAACGGCGACTCCTTCTCCCCGGCCGACGAATCCTCCAACGGCGTCGCCCACGGTTACGTTCACCCTCACCCCGAGCCTGACCTTCACTCCTACTGAGACGCCCACGCTCACATTCACCCCTACCGAAACGGCTACCCCGACCATCACGCCATCGCCCACCTTTGCCTTCCCTAGTGTGACAGTGATCATGCAGGCCCATTGCCGCTACGGGCCGGCCAAAGCCTACCTGCATGCTGCCGATCTCTACCCCGGCGATACCGGCACCGTGCGTGGCCGGTTTCAATATAGTCGCTGGTTGTATGTCAAATTCGACAAGTTGCACTATTTCTGTTGGGTTGCACCCTCGGTCGTGGAGGTGGTCGGCGATATTACCACCGTTCGGTACGCGCCGGTGAAACTGCCTGGCCCCAGCGTGCTCTACAAGCCTCCCAAGAACGTACAAGCCACGCGCAGCGGCGACTGGGTGACCATTACCTGGGATAAGGTGAACATGACCGATGACGATGATCGTGGATACTTCTTGGACCTGTTTGTCTGTCAGGGTGGGTACCTGATTTGGCATCCGGCTTCGCTACCCACCGATAACGACACTTCGTATACTGTGAAGGACGAGGCCGGTTGTCCAGCGCCCTCCGGCGGCAATCTATATACTGTTGAAAAACATGGCTACACCAGGCCGGTGGTGATCCCATGGCCGCCTGCTGGCCGCTGATCGCTGGCCCTGATCGCAGATTACAGTTTCATAAGCATGTTTCAGGCGCCATTGACTTATCTATAAAAGTGTGTAATACTGGCTTTGTGTAAGCAGGGGGAACATTATCGGAATAGCCATTCTTGGAAGAGGAGGTGATGTCTATCATGGATCATAGTTGTCTGAACCCCTGCGCTGTGGCATCCCTCCTCTCTAGCCACTAGAGATTGATTGATCGGACGCCACAGCGTAAACAGGCACCGCTTTGGTCCTTAGACCAGGCGGTGTCTGTTTTGGGAGCCGTTCGGTGAAGAGCACGCCGCGTCAATCGGTCAATTTCCTTTCGGTTTCTTGCGACGAGAACCTTTGTCAACGCTCTTGTGGCTTGCCTGGGGCGTTGCTTTGGCCGATGGAGTGCGCTTCGTTCGTTTTGGCTTGGTTGGGACTTCTGGAGCCGGTTCAGCTTCGGAAGGCTGCGATAGGCGGCCAACCAGTTCATCGAAGACAGCTTGAACGGAAGGCGCGCCGGCCCCCGCTAGCGCGTCATGAACGCGTTTCCATCCCTCTCCGTCCACAAAACGAAAATCGAGAAAGACGTGACATTGGTAGGCGCCTAGCTCGACGTATAGCCCCTTTTCGGCCAATTCCTGACAAGATCGGATGTGTTCCCGATGGGCGATGCTGTCTCGGACGATCACGAAGCCTTGGGCCGGCAGCCCCAACCCTTTAGCCAGAGAAACCCGCTGAAGACGACCGTCTTGCAAGCGAGCGGCCGACAGGCGAATCCAGCCTTGCGTATTTGCAAAGCGATTGTGATATATCACCAACGCCCGATCGTCCCCCAGACGATTCGAGTATGCGAAGACGTTCTCGTCCACCGTCCCTTCGGGAGTGAACAAATCGTATAGGAAGAAATTTTCTACACCGGCAAACAGGCGACGGCGATGCAGCAATGGGAAGATGATCTGCTCATGATAGTGGATAAAGCCTTCGTCGGGAATCTCCTCCCATCGGGCGCGGCGATATTCCATCCCATATTTCTCGTAAAACCCTTCGATTTGTCCGTGGCCAAACATGGGCAGCCCAGGCAGGGTGCAGAGCAGGACGCAGACGCCGAAGTATTTATCCCCTTTGCCGAATTGCTCGGCAGCGGTCTTCTCGTCGGGGTTATTCATGAAGTTAACATAGCGTTGCAAGATGCGCGGGTCAAATTCCAGAGTATTCTTGATCGCCAGACGGTATTTGGCATTCTCCTCATCGCGCAGCATGTGCATAAAAGCGGAGTTATACACTCGATGCATTCCTAACGTGCGGACGAAGTAGCCTTCCATCAGCCAAAAGGCTTCGGCCAGCAGCAGCGTGTCGGGGACTTCGGCGGCCACTCGATCTACCACCTGCCGCCAGAATTCCTCTGGCATGGCGGCATCGAATTCGGCCCGTGTCATGCCGTGTTCGGCTCGCGAAGGGATAGCGCCGCCCGCACCTGGCTCGGGGAACCACAAGCGTTGGATGTGCCGCTTGACCAAGGTCATGGCTGCATCGAAGCGGATGATGGGGAAGTTGCGGGCCACGTTCAGGATGGTTTGGATCACGGCTTCGCGTACTTCGGGGTTGAGGTAATTCAGTTGAGCAGTGTCGTTCCAGGGGAAGGAGGTGCCGTCGTTGCCATGATAGACGTAGCGTGTTCGGTTGGTCTCGTAGTGATGCAGTTTGAAGACCACGGCTGCGTCCGATCGGTCGTGGTAGTGATCTTCGAGGACGATGGCCACGCGCGGATCGTCGGAGAGGTTTTCGGAGTTGAACGTGTAGGAGAGATAGGGGGGCTGATCGACCGAGAGGAACCAGTCAGGGTGTTCGATCAACCAGATCGAGTCGATTCCCATGTGATTAGGTACCATATCGGCGGCCAGGCGAATGCCCCGTTGCCAGGCGCGCCAACGCAGGTTCGCCAGCGTTTCCCAACCGCCGAGATCGGCAGCGATGTCGTAGCTGTAGAGGGAATAGGCCGAAGCTACGGCGTCCGCTTGTCCCATGCGTTGTTTGATCTTGCGGCTAGCGCGGCTGCGCTCCCAGAGACCGATCAGCCATAAGCCGGTGAAGCCGCGCCGGGCTAGCAGGTCCAGCTCTTCGTCGGGGATTTGATCCAAACGGGTGATCTGGCGTTGGTATTTGCGGGAGAGTTGATCAAGCCAGACGTAGATGTTTTTGGCGATCAAGACCAGGCGCGGCATCCATTCCTGATCGGGACTGTAGCGTTCGTATTCAGGATAGCCCTCGTAGGTCGGAACGTCGAAGGAGGGCTTGAACTCGGCCGGCCCATGACGACGAACGGTTTCCTCGCGCACAAAGTCTATGGCTCGCAACAGGCGTTGCACCAGGTCGGCTCCTAGCAGTTCTCCCCAACGCTGGATGAGAAACTGAATCTGCCCTTCGAGCGAGTGGGGGGAGGCCATCGCCGGAGCACGCAGAATGTCGAGCGGGGACTCGCCGCTCTCTTGGGCCTGGAGAGCCTGCCGAAAGTATTCGTCCAGGCCATTCACAACAACGGGGTAGGAGGTGTTTTGCAGCGGAGCATCGTCGAACAACGGTTTCAGGGGTTCGGCGGCCGGGTTGAGGTTATGCACGTGTACCAATATCAGCTCACGCAAGGAGGCGTGAATTCCGCTCCAGCCGGCCGGAGTAGGAGGATCGAGGGGAAGGATTAAATAATCGTCGGGGGACAAGCGTCCCAGGTACACGTCGTGGGTGGGGAATTCGGCGATGAACGTGCGTTGGGTAATGTAGATCGGGGTCACGCCCAGTGTCTGTTCTAGATAGGAGGCGGCGTGGGAGAAGAGTTGAGGAGGGGCATAATGGTCGAGGAGAATGCGCAGGGCTTCGTCTAGCCATCCCAAAGCGTAGAGATCGCCGGCGGAAACGTTGAGGGGAATGGCCACTTGGCGGGCGGTCGCTAGATCGGGAAAGCGTAGACTCTCTATACCGAAGCGCTGACGGGCATAGCGAGAGAGTTGTCGGGTGTCCATGTCTTAATGATACCCCAAGGTTGCTGCAAGGAATTTTCGGGTATACTCACTTCTTAACTCACCTTACGCAGCAAGTTGAGCGGGATGGAGTTCCCGCAAAGCAGCGAAGGCAGATTGGATGGCGCGCAAA
>CAKZJX010000014.1 GCA_937120535.1 uncultured Anaerolineae bacterium | reverse complement strand
GCCGATGCCTGCATGACCCATGGGGTGGAGCTCTACAAGGGCATGTTGCTGGCCCGTTGCCGAGCCGGTGACTCGCTCGCCAGCGTTACGATGCGGGTGGCGCAGGCCTGCCTGCGGGTGTCTGAGTCGTCCATCGATATGGAGGGCAGTCATGGTTGAGAGGAAACCTGTCATGACTGCACACCATACCGAACTGGTGATTTGCTTTCTGGCGTCACGAATTAGACGCTCGTCTCGCCATTGCTTGGCGAGGTGTTATGGGCTTGAACGTGCAGTTCGGGTCCCCTTGGATGTCTCCACCCCAGGGACCGCTATACAGGAAGTAAAAGCATGATTAAGTATCGCAGCGGAGATATTCTGAAAAGCGAAGCAGAAGCGCTCGTCAATACGGTCAATTGCGTGGGGTGATGGAATGTGGGCTTACGTGGTGCTGGTTTTCGTACTCGATGCATTTGCTCTATTGCGTTGCCGCCGCTCGGCTGCGGGCTGGGTGGGCTTAACTGGGCTGATGTGTGACCGCGAATCAAGGCGGCGCTGCAAGTACTTGATGATGTTCAGGTTTTGTGAGTGAGGTGAGCGATGAATGTTGAATTTCTTCCTCTGAATGTTAAATCTCTCTATCTTAATTTCAACAAACAAAAAGTCCGCGTAATGGTTGATGAGGTTGGCGATTTTTGGTATGTTGCAAGAGATGTCGCTAAAGTACTTGGATACCGCAGTGCTAATGAATTGACTCGGCAGGTTTATATTGCTCATAAGGGTGAACGATTGTTTGAAAGGCGGGCGGTGTCGGTTCTTAATAAAGGCGGCTTGTATTATTTGACGTATCGGAGCCGTAAGCCGATCGCTAAACGTTTTATGAATTGGGTAAATAGTTTGGAGAAAAGAAAGAGGATAAATGACCTACACTATTAAAGTCATAGCCGACAGCATCGCTCCGAAGTGTGGGAGTGATAGGACGTGGACTCGCGTGGCGTTGACAGCGGAGATTCGCGCCAGACGTATTTGTTCGATCGCGCTTCCGCCGCTCGGCTGCGGGCTAGGCGGGCTTAATTGGGCCGATGTGCGCCCGCGAATCGAGGCGGCGCTGCAAGCGCTCGACGGCGTCCAGGTCTTCGTGTACGAACCCCTTGGTGCAGAACCAGTCTCCGATACGATGAAGCATCACCGCGAAATGCTGAAGATGACAGAGAGCCGACATTACTGCTCTGTGTTGCACAACTCCTTGGTGCAACGTGTACAGCTCCGATCCCCGGGGCGGCGTATGCAGCAAGGAGATGGAAATGATTGTCGAGATCCTTGAGATCGCGGCTCATGAAGAGGTCGATGGCATTGTCATCGATTACCTGGAACCAGCTTCCCCCACTGTGGAGGAAGCATCAACAACCCCGCAACTGGGGTAAGGAGGCTAAGATGTTGAACCAAGTGCAGCTGATCGGGAATCTGGGTTCCGACCCAGAAATCCGCTATACGCCCAGTGGAGAGGCTATCGCCAACTTGTCCATGGCGACCACGGAAACCTGGAAGGACAAGGCTGGCGAGAAGCATGAGGCGACCGAGTGGCATCGTGTCGTCTTTTTCGGCAAGCAGGCTGAGATCTGCGGCGAATATCTGAAGAAGGGTGCTTTGGTCTTTGTCCAGGGCCAGATCCGCACGCGCAAGTGGCAGGACAAGGATGGCCAGGATCGCTATACCACCGAGATCCGGGGCGACATCCTGAAGATGCTCGGCAAGCCCAACGGCGCCAAGAAAGGCGAAGAAGTGCAGCCCAGCACTGATCAGGACCCACCGTTCTGATCGTACAAACAGACCCGATGACGCCTCTGGCGCTCGGGTCTTTTTTATTTGAGGTGTCGGATGTTGAACTGGAACTCCCAAGCCTTGCATGACCTGGTAGCGGACGCCATGCGCCGTGGACCGATATTCGACGCCTGCGCCTGCCCGGTGTGCGGTACGCCTGGTATCGTGCGCCGTGCGCACCTTGCATTGAGCGAGAGCGGTGGTCACGTGACGGCATTCCGCTGCGATCAATGCGGCACCGAGTGGCTTGATGCCGAGGACAGGTTGTCGTAAGCGCGTGACTACAAAGCAGGATTTTTTCAATACAAGGAGAACCCATGAGAGTTTCTATCCTGGCGGTAATGGCTATGGCGGTCTGCGCGGCAGACGCTGCAGAGACCAGTCTGGTATCAGCTTACAGCCTGGGAGCAGGCGCAGGGGTGTCATCCTTGCGCGGCGATCTGGTCAAAAGTAGCAGCCAGGCAGCAATCGGTGGCGGTTTCGACTTCCACGGCGAGTCAATCTTCTTCCTCGCGCGCGGTTACACCGCAACCGACAATAGTGGCAAAGGCATGGACATTGCCGTGGGTGCCGGTAACAGATGGATCAAAGGCGGCGTGTCGTACTCACTTAGCTCGGCCAGCATGCCAACGCGGGCTGGACCCGTTGCCGTCGCGTCTGGCCCCCTCGCCGGCATCGTTTCCGCCGACACTACACGCAAAAGCGAGGTGGAAGTAAGCGCACTGGCACCCTATCTGCGTATCACGCCGGTGCATACGCGCGATACCATGCTCAACCTGGACCTGTGGTACGGGCTCGCGGCATCTGGCAAGGAGAAGATCCCTGTTCGCGTCT
>CAKZJX010000013.1 GCA_937120535.1 uncultured Anaerolineae bacterium | reverse complement strand
ATTTCAATTTTGTCGAATACGCCGGTTATCCCGGACACGACGGTTATGCGCCAATCAAAGGCTTGCCGATAGCCAATCAACCGACCAAAGCCGATGCCGAAATTATCGCGCCCGACGGCATCACGACTCAATTTGAACTGCGCTCGGCAAACGGCGCGTTAATTCAAAATCTCAGCCTCAGCGAAATTCCCAAGCCGATTGCCGGACTAAGCCGCGAATATTTTGGCGAGACCACAGTTCCGAATACTCCATTTTTGGTGTATGCGCGTGGAACGGATGCAAACGGAAAAACTTATCAGCGACTTTTGCCCGGATTAATAAAACCGCAGACGGTTAAAATCAACACTCCGCCCGTGCAGAATTTAACGCCGGGACAGACTACGACTTATTCATTTCAAGTGCAGAATCTCGGTTCTGACCACACTTTCATCGTCCGCGTCTCTGACACTCGCGGATTTGTTACCAGCGTTACTCCAGATGCTTTCGTTACTTTGGAAAATGGAACGACGGACGTTAGTCTCGAATTGTTTGTTCCCGCAATGACGGCGGAAGGAACGCTCGATACGATTACGCTGACCGTCAGCAGCGCGGTCAACCCGGATATTCAAAACTCGGCGACAATCTACGGTTTGGTTAGCGCAGGCGGTAATACTCCGCCCGATGTTAGCGGAGCTAGTCCGAGCGTAGCCAGAATTTTCCCTGCCAATCACAATTTGGTTGATGTTGGTATTTTAGGTATTACCGACGCAGACGGCGACCCGCTCACTATCGAGATTTCCGGCGTTATGCAGGATGAACCGACTGATGGAACGGGCGACGGCAATACTTGTCCCGATGCTTTGATAAACGGCTCAATCGCGCAACTGCGGGCAGAACGCAGCGGCAACGGCAATGGTAGAGTTTATACCGTTTTCTTTACCGCCAGAGATAATCGCGGCGGCAGTTCGCAAGGCAATGTCAAAGTTTGCGTTCCGCACAGCAACGGCTCTGACTGCACAGATGACGGAGCAAATTTTGACTCTACTTTCTGCCTGCACTAAGCGTCATAAATGTAGGGCTTCAAGTAATCTCTAACAAGTGCTTGAAGCCTTGTTTCTCCACCTAAGGTTTAGCGCAAATTGAATTTATGAATCAGATTGAGAAATGGTTATATCCAGCCGCGAAAGTTACACTTTTTGCGCCTCCCATAATTTTGTTGCTTATCGGGCTAGCAATTCGGCTGAAAACGCTCAATGGTAGTGAGCCTGCTGTCCACCAATTTATTGAGATTATTCTTGCAATAATTTTTTATCTTACGCCGTTGATTGGGTTAATAATTCTGATACTTTCCTTGTTAGTATGGCGAAAAAAAAATGTTGCGAGATTACCTTATCAATTACGAAATTCGCTGGCATATTCAGGGCTTGCAATTGTATCGCCCGTTTGGTTGTTTGTATTATGGCTCTTTATAACTGGCTTTAATCGTTAATGAGTTTCTATTTACGAAATTGGTATGACACGATAAGGCTGTCGAACAATTCAATGGACGTGAGGGCGAAACAGCGACTTTCTTGTTTGGCTTGTCCGTTAAACCTTAACGGGCTTCTATTCGGTTTCGCCCCACGTCATCTCAATCGTTGGGTTGCCTCTCTCTTAGATCAAACCTGACATACAAAATGGGATACAAGCGACTAACCATTGGAGATCTCTGCAAACAGGATCGCACAATAATAAGGGGCGACTCGCAATTGGCACGTGAGTTGCCATTCTTAGGTCTCGAGAATATTGAAAGCGTTACGGGCAGAATATTACGCGAAAAACTTATCTATTCGAGTGAAGGCAATGGCACCGCTTACCTGTTTGATCAACGCCATGTACTATACTGCAAACTACGCCCTTATCTAAACAAGGTGGCTGTTCCTGATTTCACTGGTAGATGTACGACTGAGTTAATTCCATTACTCCCCATAGATGGTGTGTCAAGAGACTATCTTGCATGGCTTCTAAGAAGACCCCAAACGGTTCAAGCGGCTATGAAAGGACAGACAGGGGCTAGAATGCCTCGCGCCAATATGAAGCACGTGTTGGCTTTACCCGTTGTAGTCCCTGATTCAATTGAAGAACAACAGCGAATAGCAGACGAAATGACTAGAATCTTGAATCTTGTTGAGAAATTAAAAACGGCTTACACTGAGCAGTTACAATTGCTTGATGCTTACATTGAGAAAACATTACTTCAATTTCCATTTTGTGGAGACAATAATGAGTAATGAGTCGGATTTGCACGCTTTAGGAACCAAAATTGCCGCAGGAGAAGCCAGCATTGATGAGATTACTTTGTTCATCAATGCTCTTCTACCAATAGCTGTGGATCGTGTAAATTCTTTGTTTTCGCCGCGCCAACTTGTCAAACGAGACAGAGAAGCCGAGCCTCTGCCTACGAACAAAAGGCAGCTTTCTTCTTATAGAACCCGTATTGGGACAATGCTGGAATATGCTTTAAGCAAGCATATGGACGATTTGATCTTAGATACATTCGGTTCCGATCTTCGTTTGACTTTTGCTGTTGCCCACGAATATCCTGATTTCTTTGTTCGGGATGCAATCCTAGGGAAGCGCGTTCAGATAGAAATGAAGGCAGTTGACGCTGATTCTGATGAACAATCCGCACGCTTCGAAGTGTTGAGCACCCTCATAAATGCCCAGGAAGATGTCGTGGTGTTAGTCGGTTGGGCTTGGCGAAACGATATCCTTGATAACGGTACAAATTGTGAGTATCCTGAAATATTCTCATACGTTGTCGTCCCAGCTATTGAACTTGCCAAAGAAAGAGACCAGAGTGTAATTTTACGCGGCGGTAGGGTTGGTAAGGATGGCATTTTTGTTCCCAGCAAGAAGACCCCAGGAGAACTAGTCCCTGATCCTCATAATGCTGGCAAAATATTGAGATTGGTACACCAGACCAGAAAAGCAGATCTATTTCAACTGTCTAAACATATCCAGGCATATCTACAGTTTGTTGAATCGGTATCGAGTCGTGCAAGAAAGCAGAGACTTAAGAACAGACAAAGACAAACTTAACCTTTAGGTTCTTGCCATGAATTCAATCCAAGCAAACGGAATCAGTAGAAAGGTCTACCTAACCCAAGAGTCGCTGAATAGAGCGATTAAAAGCGTTTGTGATGTATTGCGTCGTTCAAATTGCACTGGTGCTATGCAATACATTCCTGAACTTACCTGGATTCTGTTCCTTCGCATTCTTGACGAACGGGAAACATACGAACTAGAAACTGCAAGAGAATCTGGTCAGCAATACTGTCGCTCGATTGAGTCGCCTTATCGTTGGCAAGACTGGGCTTCACCGCAAGGGTGCAAACGTCGAGAACTGGAAAAAGAAGGCGGCTTACTTACTTTCGTCAACAATGAACTGTTTCCGCACCTCATGAGCTTGGGTAAGCGGCCTGATGCAACGCCTAGACAAAAGATTATCAGTGAGATTATTTCAAACATAGGGCTTACGCGAATAGACACTGACTACAATCTGGCTGATGCTCTTAATAAGGTTGACGAAATCAGGTCTTGGGACATAGAACAAAGACATATCTTTCCTCTTTCTCAAGTCTATGAAGGCTTGTTGGCTCGCATGGGTGAGAAGTCAAGCGATGGTGGACAGTTTTTTACGCCTCGCGAAATTGTAAGGGTGATTGTGAGGGTGATTGATCCCAGACCAGGTGAATATATTTACGATCCATGTTGCGGTACAGGTGGTTTTCTTGTTCAAGCGTATGAGCACATGCAAGAACATCACTCCACTGGACGAGTACAGAAAAGTGTTAATCTATACGGGCGAGAAAAAGAGAATTTAGTATATCCATTGGCTCTGGCAAACCTAGTCTTACACGGAATTGACGAACCTCATATTTGGCACGGCAATACTCTCACAGGTGATGAGATATACGGCGGTTTGTTTCAAGGCGTACCGAACCAATTTGATGTAGTGTTAACAAACCCGCCTTTTGGTGGGAAGGAAAGCAAAAAAGCTCAAGATAGGTTTGCTTTCAAGTCTGGTTCTACTCAACTATTGTTTCTACAACACATCATCGAATCTCTAAAACCAGGTGGCCGTTGTGGAATGGTAGTTGACGAAGGACTTCTATTTAGAACGAATGAGTTTGCTTTTGTGCAGACCAGGCGAATGCTTTTGGAAACTTGTAATGTATGGTGCATCGTAAGTCTTCCCATAGGCGCTTTTGCAAATGCTGGTGCTTCCATAAAGACCAATTTGCTTTTTTTCACCAAAGGGCAGTTCACTGAAAGGGTTTGGTTCTATGATTTATCTGACGTCAAGGTTAGTAAGAAAAATCCTCTGACCATTGATCATTTTTCTCACTTCTTTCAAGTCCTAACCGATTTCTCGGATAGTCAAAGAAGTTGGTCTGTATCACGAAGTGACATTGAAGCAAACGGCTTTAGTCTTAAGGCATCTAATCCCAATAATCAGATTCAACAAGACAGCCGTACTCTAAGCGAACTAGCACGTCTTATTGAAGCAAAGAACGCGGAAATTCAAAGAGCTTTGGATGAATTGGTCTCTTACACCTCAAGATTAGGTTGAAAGAGATTGGGCAACCCAACACGCGCATCCAGCCGACACGCTCCGCTCGCTCCGCTCGCTCCGCGTGCGGCTGATGCGCATGCCGTTGGGCGAAGGAGGTACACGTGAAAGAACGAGTCGCTGGTGTAATGATGCTGCTCGCAGGCGCCGTGCTCAGCTATCTCTGCATCTACCGGCCGTTGGAGTCCGCCTGGAACGGCAAGCCGGAGGTGTCGATCTCCCTGAAGGGAGTGTTCTTGGTCCCCGTCGGCTTGATTGGTCTGCTGTATTTGGTGCTCGGCCCGCGGGTCACCGCCGTCTTGGGCACGCGAGAGGAGCCGAAGCCTGCGGCTTACGTTCTCGGGATTGGCTTTGTGGCCTTGGGGATTGGCCTTTACTTCTGGCTCCGGTCCACGCTTCAGGCCTACGGCTACGACTTCCAGGGCCGGTTTTGAACAGGTCGGGAGGCCGAACCAGGCGCTGCAGCGGACCGGCGGGGCACGCGCCGGTTTCATGGCTCCAGGCTCAGTGCCCCGCCGACCGCTGAGCTGGGTCGTTCGGCACTTTCGCGTTTACAACAGGAAACATTTTCGCAAAATCGCCGATAATATAATCAGAGGTTTTTGACCGTTTTAGAAAAGCGTTAGAAAAGCGGGGGAGCGCGAGGGGGCAGTAATCGATACACGGACCCCATCGCGAATCCACCCCCCTTCTGTGGTAGCATGATGGTATGAAGAAAAAGGCATGGAAGTAAACACCGAATGCTCTCTACGAGATCAACTACCACCTCGTATTTGATACTAGTAACTGATTTAATGGTCGTATGTTAACATCCATTGATGTTTATGAGACACTTAAAGTCATGAAGCTTAGTGCGTGGGCAAGCAAGATGGGGATCAGTTATCGCCGCGCGTGGCAGATGTTTAGGGATGGGAAACTTCCGAATGCTAGGCAGTTACCCACGGGAACCATCATCGTGCTTGAAGATGAAGAAGAGAAAAAGCCTTTTGCATCTGGGGCGGTGATTTACAGTTTCTCTGCTAAACTCTACGGACTGAGAAGAGCGAAGAGAGAAACTGAAGAAATAATCAGGGAGATTACAAACGAACATGACTGAAGAGAAGATCATTAGAACCTATACCTATCCCTGCTTTCCCAACAAGGGAAAGTCGCAAAAAGTTGAGCGAGTGCTCGCCGAATACAGAAAGACCGCTCAAGATATCGCCAAACGCCAGTGGCGTGAGTTCTTCAGAAACGGTAAGTTTAACAAATACCTGAACATTAAAGCCTTGAATAGTTTGCTTTCAGAGAGATACAAGCAGACCTGTCAGTGACAAGTGGTTGGAATGTTGAACGGGTATCTGGCGAACATTCAAAGGGGGTTTGACGAGGATAGTTTACAACTCCAATCTCAGCCAAAAGAGCAAGCGGGTCTTGATCGCCATAAACAGCAGGAAGGAATGGTTTAGCAAAGAATCAAAAACCATCTGCTGGTACGAGAAAGGAGAAAGGATAGATTATTACGTCTCGGAAGAAGAGGTCTTTTTGGCGCGGAAGATCTTCAAGAGGATCTTGAGCCAGTGGAGAAGACCGCGATTCGACAGGATCGCCATGCACTTAGACGGTAAGGTGGCGATGGTCGAGGAGAACCAAGAGAGCAAGAGTTTTGACAAGTGGTTGAAGCTATCCACGCTTGAGAAGGGTCAGCCTGTATTGATCCCGTTGAAGAAGAACACTTATGCCGAATCGATCGACGGCAAATACCTAAACTTCTATCAAGTGCAAGAAGAAAATGGAAAGTTGTTGGTTAGGTTAGTCAAAGAGCTAATAAGAAAAGAGTACAGACCGATAGTGCCGGAGATAGGCGTGGATTTGGGGCTTAGCCCGTTGTTCGCTACTGACCGAGGCGATTTAATGGGCAGGGTGTTTCTGGAGTTTTTGGTGAAGTCGGATGATGAGATAACCCGGAGAATGGCCTATCTTCAGAAGAGAGGGAGCAGACCGAGTCAAGACAAGAAATATAAGGAGTTGGTGAGAAGGCTGAGGGAGTTTTTGAGGAACGAAATAAACAGGTACATAAACAGGCTTGTGGAGTTATATAGACCTGCAAGGATAGTGGTCGAGAGACTGGACTTCAGAGGACAGAACCTTTCAAGACGGATGAATAGGTTGCTAAG
>CAKZJX010000012.1 GCA_937120535.1 uncultured Anaerolineae bacterium | reverse complement strand
AACCCTTTTTCTTTCCTGGTCATGGGCAGAGAGGTCGGGTGGGATGCCTGGTTATTCATGGGTTTACAGGAACGCCGAAAGAAATGCGTTGGTTGGGGGAATTCCTGAATCGCCAGGGGTATACCATCTGTGGTATTCGGCTGGCTGGCCATGCGACTCGCATGGAGGATATGGTGCGCTCGCGCTATACCGATTGGTTGCTTTCGGTCGAGGATGGCTACCATTTACTCCGAGCTTGTACGGATCAGGTTTTCCTGCTCGGCTTGTCTATGGGGGGCGTCCTGGCGCTGACTTCGGCTGCGTACCTATCGGTCAGCGGCGTGGTGGCAATGTCTACGCCTTACCAGATGCCCAAAGATACCTGGTTGCCCTTGCCCATTGTACGCTTCTTGAGCCGTTTCCATCCGTACTTGCCTAAGGAGGAGCCTGGCAGCGGTTGGTTCGATCTGGAGGCCTATCGTCAGCATGTAGCCTATCCGGCGGATCCGGTGCGCTCGGGAGTGGAGCTCAAGTTATTGTTAGCAGAGATGCAGGCCGTGTTGCCGCGGTTGAGGGTTCCGGTGCTTCTGGTTCACTCGCGGGATGATCGGAGTGTGCCGCCAGCGGATATGCCCAAGATCTATGCCTGTCTTAATACAAGGCACAAGGAAATGTTCTGGCTGGAAGGCGCTGGCCATGTTGTCACGGAGGAGCCGCCGCGCCAGAGACTGTTCGAGGCCATTGCACAATTCATCGAAAAGATCGTCGGCGCTGGATGAACATAGGCCTGATTCTCCTGGCGGTAGCCCTCCTGACATGGGGGGTTGGCGAGGGGATGTTTTTGTATTTCCAACCGATTTATCTCCAGCAACTGGGGGCGAGCACTTTGCGGATCGCAGGCGCGTTTAGTGCAGTTGGTCTGGCAATGATGGCGGCCCATGCTCCGGCAGGGTATCTTTCCGACCGGATTGGGCGTAAACCGCTCTTGGTTCTGGCCTGGGGATTGGGTTGGCTCGCTGGTTGGGTCATGGCGCTGGCGCGCTCTCTACCGGTGTTTGTGGGAGGTTGGTTGCTGTATGGCTTGACTGCCTTTGTCTCCGCGCCGATGAACAGTTATGCGACCGCGGCGCGTGGGAGGATGACCCCGGCGCGCGTCATGACGCTCCTCGCGGCGGCTTACAATATTGGCGCAGCGCTGGGGGCTTGGATCGGTGGCTGCATTGGAGAATACGTTCAGTTGCGCATGGTCTACGTGACGGCGGCGATCGTCTTCAGTCTTTCGACCGCCCTGGTCTTGTTCCTCCCTTCCCAACAGTGTGAGGATCATTCTGCCGAGCAACCGGCTGCAGGTCGAGCGCGCCGTCGAGATGGTGCTTCGTACGGGAAAGAAGAAGATCGGCGTGCTCGGCATGAGCTTCAAAGCCGGCACCGATGATCTTCGGGAATCGCCCATGGTCGCGCTGATCGAAACGCTCATCGGCAAGGGGTTGCAACTGGCGATCTACGACAAAGACGTGTCACTGGCGCGACTTTTCGGGGCGAACAAGGAGTACATCGAGCGCGAGATCCCGCACATCTCGAAGCTCATGCGCAACGATCTGAAAGAGGTGATCGACGAAGCCGAGGTGATCGTCGTCGGCAATCGCTCGCCGGAGTTTCGTGAAATCGAGAAGATGCGGCGCGATGGGCAAAAGATCATCGATCTGGTCCGGCTGTTTGAAGAGAAAAGGTCGGGCGATTGGTACGAGGGGATTTGCTGGTAGCAGTCGGCTAGTCCTGCAAGAGGCGCGAGGACCGAGCGCGGCATCCGCCTTGCGATGATTTTTAAGGCGTTGGTAGCGGTCAGAAATCTCAAAAGAAGTGCGGCGTTAGTCGCTGTCGCGCTCGCGCTCGCTTGGTTTGCGGCCTGGGCGTTGGCCCGGACATTGATCGTGCGCGACGTTCCGGTCGCGTCCGATGCGATGGTCGTCTTGGCCGGTTCTGCTGCCTACGACGAGCGCACGCGGTATGCCGCTCAACTGTTTCACGCCGGGTACGCTCCGATGGTGTTCCTGACCAACGACGGACAGCGTGGAGGATGGTCCAACAAAGAGCAACGGAATCCTTTTTTCGTCGAACGCGCTCGCGAATCTTTGCGCCGCGCTGGAGTGCCGGAAGAGCGAATCGCGGTTTTGCCGCAAAGAGTATCGAGCACATACGAGGAAGCGGTCGCGCTGCGCTATCTTGCCGCTGAGCGACGGATCTGCTCGCTTCTCATCGTCACTTCCGCTTATCACGCGAGGCGTGCGCGCTGGATCTTCAATCAGGTCTTCGCTGGCAGTGAAACGCGCGTCACCGTCGTTTCGCCCGAACGGCCTTCGCCATCGCCGTTCGTTTGGTGGGCGAGTTTGCGCGGCTGGCGCGCCGTCGCGGCGGAATACTTGAAGATCATCTACTATCGCTGGCAATATGGGCGATGGTTTCCGCAAAACGAATCTTTGAAGCAGCGTTTCGTCTTCGATGCGTCTCCCTTCTCACTTTTCGGGAATCGTCCTCGTGAAACGAAAATTTAAACTGCCCGCAAGTGGTCGCTAGAGCGGAAGGGGTGGTAAACTTCGATGAGATTCGATCGGAGCAACGTGATGAGAGCAATGGTGATTGTGTCTGCGACTGCGCTGATCGCTTTCGGTCTGTTTTGGACCGGAGAGCAGGAGCGCTTGCGGCGCGTGACGGCGCAAAAAGAGACTCAGGCGGAGACGAGTAATCAAAGATTGCCGAAGACGATCACCGTCAAAGCCGGAGAGAATCTGCAGCGCGCTATCGACTCGGCCCGCTATGGCGACGAGATAGTGGTCGAGGCCGGGGCGGTGTTTCAAGGCCCCATCATCCTGCGCAACAAGGGACCCGTGCCGCAGGGGATGACCGACGAGCAAGCCTACATCACCATCCGCTCGTCGCGCGCCGGTGAGCTGCCGTCAGGCGCTGCCCCCTACACGTCGAGCGAGATACTTGCGGCCACCAATCCGACTACGGGGCTGTGGAATTTGGACCAGTTTCCGCGCCATCAGTTCGGTTGGCAGTCTTATGTGAAGCCAGAGCACGCGCCGTTGATGCCGAAGATTGTGGCGGCGCCGGCTGACCAAGGGGCGGTGCAGACAGAGTTAGGTGCTCATCATTACAAGCTGGTTGGGTTGGAGATTCGCCCGACGGATGAGAACCAGTTCGTCTACGATTTGGTCAAGTTGGGACGCGGAGGGTTCACCGACGGGCAGAACACGCTCGCTGAAGTTCCGCACCACTTCATCATCGACCGGTGTTATATTCATGCTTATCCCAATCAAGACTTGAAGCGCGGCGTGGCGCTCAACTCTAGCGACACGCAGATAATCAACAGTTATATTTCCGGCTTTAAATCTGCCGGTTTCGATTCTCAAGCCGTTGGTGGGTGGAACGGGACGGGCAATTACATCGTCGAGAACTGCTACCTCGAGGGAGCGGGCGAGAACTTCATGCTCGGCGGGGCGGACACGGCGATACAGGACAACGTCATGCCGAACCTTGTCTTTCGGCGCAATTACGTGAGGAAGCCGGTGGAGTGGTACGGCAGTCAGTGGTCCGTAAAGAACTTGTTCGAGTTGAAGATAGGGAAGAACCATTTGATTGAAGGCAATGTGTTCGAGAACAACTGGGCGGCAGCGCAGTCTGGAGACGCGATAGTGTTGAAGGTGCAGAATCAGGACGGGCGCGCGCCGTGGACGACTTTGGAAGACGTGGTGTTTAGGCACAACATTGTGCGCAAGGTGGCTGGCGCAATCAGCTTGTTGGGGTTGGATTATCTATCGAACTTCAACGCGCAGCAAGCGAAGCGGATTACGATATACAACAATCTGCTGGTAGTGGATGGGCCGTGGCCGAACGGGCGTGGCACGGGGATTATGGTTAATCCATACGTGTTGGACCTCGTCGTTTCGCACAACACGATTTTGTGCGGCGGGACTGTGTTGCAGTTGGAGGAGGGTAGTTCTTCGCAAATCGCACAATCGCCCGGGAAGAACGCGCGGCTGAAGTTCCTCAACAACATAGGGACTGGGCGAGGAGTTTCGAGTGGACCGTATGCTGGGTGGCAAGCGTTGGATTGGAGTGCGACTGATTGGCAATATCAAGGCAACGTCTATGTTGACTACTTTGGTCCATCAAACACGTTACCGTCGGACCGCCCGGTTTATCCAGTGGGGAA
>CAKZJX010000011.1 GCA_937120535.1 uncultured Anaerolineae bacterium | reverse complement strand
GTATTTGCGCGCCATCCAATCTGCCTTCGCTGCTTTGCGGGAACTCCATCCCGCTCAACTTGCTGCGTAAGGTGAGTTAGAAGATTGGCTGCGTTTGTACTTTAGGTTGTAAGATGGGCGATCTACCTGTTCCACGACCGTTTTTGAAATGGGCTGGCGGCAAGGCACAATTAGCGGATGCGCTCATGGAGCGCGCGCCTATCCGCTTCCATGCGTACCATGAGCCGTTCGTTGGAAGCGGCGCACTTTTCTTTCGCCTTTACCGGGAAAGGCGAATCGATCGAGCAGTTCTCTCAGATATCAATGCTGAGCTGATAGATGCTTATTTAGCGATTCGCGACCATGTCGCAGAGGTGATTCGCATTCTGACAGAATTTCCATATAGTAAAGAGTTTTACTACGAGATACGAAGCAAAGACCCCTGGGCATTAAGCTTGCCTGAACGAGCGGCCCGCATGATCTATATGAACAAGACAGCCTACAATGGCTTGTACCGAGTCAATCAACGGGGGCAATTTAATGTTCCATTTGGGCGATATAAGTCGCCTAACTATCTGGATAGAGAGAACCTGTTGGAAGTATCCCAGGCGCTACAGAACGTTGAAATCATCTGCGCACCGTTTGAGACAGTACTCGATAGGGCGAAGCCAGGCGATTGGGTGTACTTTGACCCGCCGTATGTACCTGTCTCCCGAACCGCGAATTTCACTTCATATTATGCCAACGGCTTTCGTCTCCAAGACCAGGAAAGGTTGCGAGAGGTGTGCATTGGGTTGAGCCGAAATAACGTCTACGTCATGCTCTCCAACTCCGACACAGTTATTGTCCGATCTCTTTATGCCGCCCTGCATTTTGCCATAGATGAGGTTCTGGCAAATCGGGCAATTAATTGCAACGGAGCAAAACGGGACAAGGTTACGGAATTAGTGATCACCAATTATCCTGTTGAGCGAGCTGTTCAGTTGCGTCTGCTCGAACAACGAGCGCCTTACCTTGTATTCCGAGAGCACCATCCAGACCGTGCCTCTTGGGAAACAGCTCTTTCGCACCGGGATGAGCGGGAAACCTAATCGGGCGGCTTTTCTTTGCGGGGATTTTATCCGTGGATGGCGGTGCGTTTGGGCAATTGGGCGTTGGCGGCAGGACAGTCGGCGGATTTTGCTACGTTCTACGGTTAGCTCCGTATATTGTTGTAGAAATATGATCTTTAGGAGGTAGATATGTCCAATCGCTTGAGAATCGTTCTAATCTTGGCAATCGTCCTAGCGCCGGCCCTGTTCCTGCGCCCCTTGGCTTACGCCTGGGAAGGCCGCGCCGAAGAAACCCTCCTGTTCCAGGAAGGCGAAGTCATCGAAGACGACCTGTATGCGGCTGCGGATACGATTCGGATAAACGGCGTCATCCGGGGCGATTTGGTGGCCGTTGCCGAAACTCTATTCATCAATGGTACGGTGGAAGGCGATGTTATCGTGGCCGGCGAGAGCGTGGTGATCAACGGCGCGATCAACGACGATGTCCGCATGGCCGGCCTCGTCATTCAGATCGGCGAAGGCGCCCAAATCGCCGACGATCTCTTTGCCGCCGGCGCTTCGCTGGAGACCCTCCCCAATAGCCGCATCTTGGGCGATGTAGTGCTTGGCAGCGGCCAAGCCCTCCTGGCGGGCGACCTGGCCGGCACCTTGCACGCCGCAACCTCTGCCCTGGAGCTCCGCGGCCGAGTGGACGGCGATGTCTATGCCTGGGTGGATGTCGCCGCCGATTCCGAACGCTTCATACCGGTCGAAACCTATATTAGCGATAGCGCCGTGGCCATCCCCAGCGTCCCAGGCGGCTTGACCGTGAGCCCGCAGGCCCGCATCGGCGGCAACTTGACCTACAGCGGCACAGTGGACGTGCCGATCCCCAACGGCGTGGTCGGCGGCACGGTGCAGCGCATCGAACCGCTCGATGAACCTGAGCCTGTCCCAGCCAACACGCCAGCCCAGCGGGTGATCGACTGGGCGCTCGATGCCCTGCGTCAGGCGGCCACCCTGATCCTACTAGGCGCCCTCCTGGCCTGGCGCCTGCCAAATCTACTCTCTGCGCCGGCCGAAATCCTGCGCAACCGACCCTGGTCTAGCTTAGGGTGGGGCGCTCTAGCCTATCCTGTTGTCCTCTTCGCCCTGTTCCTGATCGGGGCGATCACCTTGTTCGCCAGCCTGATCTTCGGCGTCCTGACCTTGAGCGGCCTGAGCACCGCCGTTGCCTTCTTTGGGTTGAGCCTGCTGGCGTTGTTGATTACCGTCTTCGTCATCGTTGTATCCTACGGGACCAAGATCATCGTGGGCCAGGCGCTCGGCTCTTGGTTGCTGCAGGGCTTCAATTCACCGTGGGCCGGCCATCGGTTCTGGCCGATGATCGTGGGTGTGATTGTCCTGGTGATCGTCTTGGCCTTGCTGCGCTTCCCCTTGATCCCCATCGGCCTCCTGGGTTGGCTGATCAACCTAGGGGTGATCCTGTTCGGCTTGGGCGCGTTCTGGCTCTGGGGTAAAGAGCGCCAGGCGCCGGCCCAGGTCGGCTGAGTCGTCGTCTAGCGTCGTGCGTAGGCGGCGTCGCCCCGGCGACGCCGCCGTTCATTTATTTCGACAAACTCGGTTATAATTTAACCCATGCTGACCCCAGAGCAAATCGAAACCCGATTAGAACGCATCCTCCTAAAGGTTCAAAAACCCGGCCGCTACGTGGGCGGCGAATGGAACAGCATCGTCAAAGACTGGGAGCCAGACCGCCTGAAAGCGGCCCTGATCTTCCCCGACATCTACGACATCGGCGTCTCCAACGTCGGCCTGAAGATCCTCTACGACGAGATCAACCGTCGCGCCGACGCCCTGGCTGAGCGCGCCTACGCCCCGTGGGTAGACATGGAAGCCCTGATGCGCCAGCACGGCATCCCCCTCTACTCGCTCGAGACCAAACACCCCCTGGCAGCGTTCGACCTAATCGGCTTCTCCCTGCCCTATGAGACTCTGTACACCAACGCGCTGAACATCCTGGACCTGGCCGGCCTGCCGGTCCACGCCGACCAGCGCAGCGATCATCACCCGATCGTGATCGCCGGCGGCCACGCCGTGCTGAACCCCGAACCGATGCACGCCTTCATCGACGCCTTCGTCATCGGCGAGGGCGAAGAGGTGATCCACGACCTCCTGGAGGCCCTTCAGCGCCATCGCCGGCCCCAGGCCGGCGGCCAAGCCGGGCCGGCCTTCTACCGAGAAGCCTTGCTCTACGACCTAGCGCGCATCCCCGGCGTCTACGTGCCGCGCTTCTACCGTACCCACTACCTCGAAGACGGCACCGTCTCCCGGGTAGAAACCCTGGCCGAGGGCATCCCCAACCCGGTGATCAAACGCATCGTGGCCAAACTGCCCCCGCCTCCCACCGACTTCATCGTCCCCAACATCGACGTGGTCCACAACCGCGCCTCGGTGGAGATCATGCGCGGCTGCACCCGCGGCTGTCGCTTCTGCCATGCCGGCATGATCACCCGTCCGGTCCGCGAGCGCCGCGTCGAGGAGATCGTCGCCGCGGCGCGCCAAGCCATTCGTTCCACCGGCTTCGAAGAACTAGCCCTGCTCTCCCTGTCCTCCTCCGACTACACCCATATCCAAGAACTGGTCCAGGCCATCAGCCAAGAGTTCAAAAATGACACCCTGACCATCTCCCTGCCCTCCCTGCGCATCGAAACCGTCTCGATTGACCTGATGGACGCCCTGCGCGACCGCCGTTCGGGCAGCTTCACCCTGGCCCCCGAGGCCGCCACCGAACGCATGCGGCGCATCATCAACAAATACATCCCCGATGAAGACCTGCTGCGCACCACCCGCGAGATCTACCGCCGCGGCTGGACCACCATCAAACTCTACTTCATGATCGGCCATCCCAGCGAAACCCTGGACGACGTCAAAGCCATCGCCGACCTGTGCAAGCACGTCCTCGCCGAAGGGCGCAAGGTGGCCGGCATGAAAGTCAAACTGCATGCCGGCGTGAGCACCTTCGTCCCCAAGCCCCACACCCCCTTCCAGTGGGTCTCCTGCGACACGCGGGAGAGCATCCTGGCCAAACAGGCCCTGCTCAAGCGCGAGCTGCGCGACCGCAACATCAAACTCTCCTGGACCGATCCCGAAGACACCCTGCTCGAAGCCTGGCTCTCGCGCGGCGACCGCCGCCTATCCGACGTGATCTACACCGCCTGGCAGAACGGCGCCAAATTTGACGCCTGGCAAGACCAACGCAAATTCGACCTCTGGATGGCCGCCTTTGCCGCCCATGGCCTCGACCCGGCTTTCTACACCCATCGCCCCCGCCGGGTGGACGAAATCTTCCCCTGGGATCACCTCAGCGCTGGAGTGCGCAAAACCTACCTCTTCCAAGATTTCCGCCAGAGCCTCGAAGGTCAGATTCGCGTCGACTGCCGCCAGCGCTGCTACGCCTGCGGCATCCTGCCCACCTTTGCCAACCTGCGCCGCGATCACCCCGGCCCAGCTTGGAAATGCCCTGAGGTCAAAAGCCCTCGGCGGGCCGAGGCGCCGCCTGGGCCGGCCCCCACCCCCTCCCTGGAAGAACTGCCAATGGTGGGAGATTAGGCCATGATGACCACATCACGATTGCTGACGCTCATGGCCCATGCTCATGAGGAGTGGGAACACGCCCTGAACTTCGTCGGATCGCTGCGCCTGGGCATCGGCGGCGTCTCCGGTCGCTGGTCGGTGCGCGACCTCCTGGCTCAGCTCCTCATGCGCGAGCAATACCTGGCCGACCGCCTCTATGAGATCATCGAACACGGCCGGCCTCGTCCTCCTAGCCAAACCGAACAAGAACTGCTCGACTTTTTCGCAACCTTTGGCTACCCCGACTACGAATCGCCCTTGCTCACCGAGATCGAGGCCGATGAGTGGGCGGTGCGTCGCTTGCTCAGCATCCCCCTAGTTGAGCTGGTGGAGCTGGAACTGCGCGCCTACGAGGCGATCTACGAAGCCGTATCCACCCTGAGCGAGGCCCAACTCCATCGTGAACGCCTCTACGAACACATCCTGCGCTACACCGTGGAGCGCTATCGCCGCTACACGGCGGAAATCCGCAAACGCTTTCCAACCCCTCTCCGTCGCTGATGCGCGTTCGCCTGACCTTCACCAAACAAGGCCCCCTGCGCTACATCGGTCACCTGGACCTGCATACCCTGCTGGAGCGCGGCATGCGTCGGGCCGGCTGGCCGCTGGCCTACAGCCAAGGCTTTCACCCCAAGCCCCGCATCCAATTGGCCTCGGCCCTACCCTTGGGCTTCACCTCCCGCGCCGAACTTGCCGACGTCTGGCTCAACGCCGAAGTCAACCTTGCCGAACTGCGCCATCGCCTTCAAGCCGTCCTTCCCAAAGGGATCGACATTCTGGGGATAACAGAAGTGGACGAACGCGCCCCAGCCCTGCAAACCCAACTCCTTGCTGCTGAATACGAAGCCTCCCTCCCGGCCGAACTCGCTTCCCGCCTCCCCCCGCGCCTGATTGCCCTACTCCAGGCCTCTTCCCTCCCCCGCCAGCGGCGCGGCAAACCCTACGACCTACGGCCCCTGATCCACGCCCTGGACCTCTACCCCTCCCCCGACGGCGAACGGGCGATCCTCTTCATGCGCCTCTCGGCCCGCCAAGGCGCCACCGGCCGGCCCGAAGAGGTGCTCGACGCCCTCGACATCCCCCTCGACGACGCCCGCATCGAACGGACCCGTCTGATCTTCGCCTCATAACCCCGTCCCCCCAGGCTCCGCCTAGTCTTGCCCCGCTCCGCCTGATCCTATCCTGCTGCTCAATCCCTGTACGTCACCGGCTCCTCCGTCGTCCCGCGAGCCAAGAACTCGCTCAGCCGGCGCCCCAGCGCCAGCTCCTCTTCCGGGTCCTTGGGCAGCGGCCAGCGTTGGCTGTGATACAACTCCCAACGATACAGGCCGAAGGCCGCCTCCAACAACTCGCCGAAGACCCGAGCCATGCGAAACGTGCGGCGATAGGCCCAAACCATCCACACCAGGCCGATCGGGATCGCCCACGCTGAAGCGAGCGTCCACAGCAAGAATAAGGCTCCCCAGACCAGGCTTTGGGCCGATCGGTTCAGCTGGTGGCGGGCTTGGAGGATCTCTTGGCGAACCGAGTCGGGCAGGACGAACCATAGGTAGGGCCAGCAGGTGACCGCGTCTAGGCCGAAGCGTTCGCGGGGAGCCTCTTCGGCCGATCGGACCAGGTTGCCCAAGCGGGTGGGCAAGAAGCGTTGTGGGTCGGCCGGGTAGGTGCGGATCTCTTCTTCCAGGTATTCCAATTCCTGGCTTTCCGCCGGGGAGAGGGTGGGCTTAGCTTTTAAGGTCTGCCAGCGGTTCAGCCAGGCTTGATATTTCCGGCCCTGGACCCGCGTACCCCATCCCACCAACCATCTCAGGGGTGAATTGAGCCAGTAGCCCTCCAGCAAACGCAACAGGGGCAGGTCGAGCGAGTCCAAGAGAGCGTCGCTGGCCCCGATCAGCAGCAGGCCGCCTATCAGCAGCGCGCCTTGCAGCAGGGCGTCGAGCTGGGCAAAGCTGGCCCATAGCTCCGCCAAGGAGTAGTCCATGCGCTGGATGGTCAACAGCGCACCGCCAACCCAGAACAACCACGCCGGCCCCAAGAACCGCTCTAGCCAGCGGGCCGAGATCTGGCTGCTCAGACTCTCGAGAAGGGCGGCGATCATGACGGCGATCCTTCTGACGGTTTTGGTTTGGGGATCAGGGGGCCTTGGTGGAGCGGACAAGGCGGGATGGGAGCACCTTTCTTGGGGATATGCCAAGAGAAGTTGCACCCCGCTTGGGGGCAGACCCAGGTGCGAGCGGTCACTTGACGCCCGCCGGGCAGGGAGGTGTAGCGTTGTTCGGTGAACGGGTCACCTTGGAGGGCTTGATTCAGCCAGGAGCGGAGAGGTGGATGGTCGCTGAGCAGGTCAATCACCAGGTTATCCACCGCTTGCGCTTGACGTTTTTGCAGGAGTTCTCTCAACCGAGCTCGTAGGCTGTGGGAGGTTTCCTCGCCCACCAGG
Source organism: uncultured Anaerolineae bacterium (assembly GCA_937120535.1). Lineage (GTDB taxonomy): Bacteria > Chloroflexota > Anaerolineae > Anaerolineales > Villigracilaceae > Denitrolinea. Next base: position 81,065 of record CAKZJX010000011.1, on the reverse strand, counting down.
GCGGTCAAATAGGGGAGCAGTTTGCGCGTCGCATACAGGACGCGGGATCGATGGGTGGACATAGACACCTCATGACTGTGTGAATACATCCCCGTGGGCAGGGCGGTAGTCGATTGGACCTCGACCAGGCCGTGCGATCGGGCGTTCGGCGCGTGCTTCTGCGAAGACCTTGGTAGTCTCCGATCGAGCTCGGCGTTGTCGGAGCGCCCGGCCGCCGCCGATCGCTGCCTGCGGCATCGCTCATATCCCGACGAAGATGAACCCGGCCCAATGGTAGGGGTGGTCGAAGCGGTCGATCGGGCTATAGGAGAGACGCAACCTTTGGAAGAACTCGCCGGCCACCGACGCCGACAGGCGTTGGAATTCAGGCAGGGAGGATTTCATCTCCTCCGCCAGCTCTCCAGCCGTGCGGTCGCGCAGCCAGCGCTGGGCCTGGGGCAGGGCCTGGGGCAGGGGGAGCGGCTGATTGCGCCACAGGTCGTAAAAGCGGGCGATCAGCAGGGCCGTGCTCAGGTCGTTCACCGACCACAGGGTGCCCACCACGCCCGGGACGCCGGCCTGCATCCAGCCGGACGGCAGGGAGCTCACTTCGTCTGGCACCTCCAGGCCGGGGATGGCGGTCTCGCAGGCCGAGAGCACCGCCAGGCGGGCCTGGTCCAGTTTCAGGCGGTAGACCTCGGCCAGGGTCAACTCGCCGTCGGCCAACACCAGGCGAGCCGCTTCGGCCTCTCCCCAGCCGGCCAGACCGTGGGTGGAGAAGTGCAGCACGTTCGCCTTCGGGATGTCTCGCAAGACGTTCTTTCGGGTGGCGCGCTTTTCCGGCAGGTGGACCGCCTGGTCGCGGAAGTGCTCAAGCGCTGCTTTCACTTCCTGCGAGGTAAACGGCAGATCGCCGCGCGGGTTCTCCACCGCCAGCAGCGCATCGGCCGGGGCGGAGGCGGCCTGCCGGCGGGCGTGGTAGAGCGCCTGGGCGCTGGGGGCGTAGGTGAAGCAGAAGCGGTCCAGGGCATACGCTTGGCTACCCGGCAGCCGGGCGGCGTGCAGCGGCAGCAGGGCCAGCCAGCCGGAGGGGATGAGCACCACCTGGCTCTCCGGCGGCAGGTGTTGCTCCAGGGCGGCCATCAAGGGACCCATGACCGCCTCGCCCAGCCAGGCGCAGGTGGCGTCAAGGGCGTCGAACCAGGCGGTGCAATTGTCCTCGTTGTTTGTATCGGGAAGCCAGGCTAAGTAAGCGCGCAGGTAGGTGTTTTGTCCTTCTTCACCGATTACTTGCCCGCGCAAAGCATCTTCGGTCAACTTCGGCAACTCCACCGCCCACACCGATTGGCCGGCGGCAATCAGCGCCAGCCCGGCCAGGCGGTGCAGACTCCTCACGCAGCCACCCAAACCGGCCATCACGGCAGCAAATTCGGGATGAACCGCTCGCAGATCCTCGACGCAGCGGCCTTCTGCCGTCGGGAGGGTCTGCCGCTGCGGGGCTTGCACTTTCACCTGGGGTCGCAGTTCCGCGACCCGACCCCGCTGCGGCCGGCCATCGAAACCGCCCTGGACCTGGCCCAGGCCATCGGCTTCTCGGCCCCCTGGCACTTCTCGCCCGGCGGCGGCTGGGGCGTGGCCTACCACGAAGACGACCTGCCACACCCGGACCTGGACGCCTACGTCTGCTCGGTCGCCGCTTGGACCCTGGCCGCCTGCCGGCAACGAGGGCTGGACCTGCCCCAGTTGCACCTCGAGCCCGGCCGCAGCCTGGCCGCCCGGGCCGGGGTGGCGATCTATCGGGTCGGGACGGTGAAGGCGATCGGGGATCGGCTGTGGCTGTTGGTGGATGGCGGCCTGGCCGACAATCCTCGGCCGGCGCTCTATCGGGCGCGCTACTCCTGCCTGACAGTCAACCGGCCGCTAGAAGCACCCACCCAAACCGTCTCGATCGCCGGCCCGTTCTGCGAGAGCGGCGATATCTTGATCGAATCCATCGCCCTGCGTCGGGTGGAGGAGGGGGAATTGCTGGCGGTCCCGATGAGCGGCGCCTACCAGCTCAGCATGGCGAGCAACTACAACGGGGCGCGCCGGCCGGCGGTGGTCCTGGTGGACAAGGGAGCGGCGCGCCCGATCGAGCAGCGCGAGACGTCCGACGATCTGCTACGGCGTCAGATTTGACGAGGACCTTCGACGGAACAGGGATCGCGATCTGGCGAATATCTCCTGGGCTAGCGGAGATGTGTTATAATTTTATTGTAACTTTTTACAATAGAGAACCGAATGACCTGTGGCTCTTACCTGATCGATGCACTTCACGCCCGTGGCTTTCGCATGACCCCTCAGCGAATGGCCATCCTACACGCATTGCGCAGCGTGGGCGGGCATTTGACGCCCACCGAGATCTTGCTAAACGCCTCTCGGATTTATCCTAACCTGACCAAAGCCACGCTATATCGCACCCTCGACTTCCTTACTCGCAACGGTTTTGCTGCGGCGGTGCACCTGGGCGATAGCCGGGTGGCGTATGAGCTGGTCCAAGAGCAGCATCATCATGTGATGTGCCGGCGGTGCGGCCGATCGCTTTTGGTGCCTGAAGGGACCCTCCGAAAAGTCTGTGAAATCCTGAGCGAGGGCACTGGCTACGCAGTGGAGGCCGATCATCGGGTCTGGTTCGGTTTGTGCTCGGCCTGTCAATCGGCTGAACGTCGTTCGGATGAGAAGTTGGCCGGTTGACTTCTCCTTTCTTGAACCTTCGAGCTGCTGTCGTTTGGATGGATGCGGTTGTCAAAGGATGCGAACCCCAACCCTATTTTCTAAGGAGACATGATGTATACTCCAGCTGCTCTTCACATTCCTGATGGATTTCTCAGCCTGGCGATCTCGCTCGTTTTCTGGGCGATCTCCATCCTCATGGTCGGCTTGGCCATCGCTCGAACCAAAAAGGCCCTGGGAGAGAAACAGGTGCCGTTGATGGGCGTGATGGCGGCCTTTATCTTTGCGGCGCAGATGTTGAACTTTCCGGTGGCCGGCGGCACTTCGGGGCACTTCATCGGTGGGACGTTGGCAGCGATTGTGCTCGGGCCGTGGGCCGGCCTGTTGGTGATGATGGCGGTGATCGCCTTGCAGGCCCTGCTCTTTCAGGATGGCGGCTTGCTGGTGATGGGGGCCAACATCTTCAACATGGGCATTCTCACTGTCATTATCGGCTTTGGCTTGTATCGCGGTGTGGTGGATCGCCCGCGCCGCGTGCGTTTGGCGGTGGCCGGCCTGGCGGCCTGGCTGGCGGTAGTCGCTTCGGCCCTGGTCACTGCCCTGCAGCTCTGGCTAAGCGGCACCTCGCGCTTAGCGATCGTGGTGCCGGCCATGTTGGGCGTGCACATGGTGATCGGTATCGGCGAAGCCTTGATCACCGCGGCAGCCCTGGTCTTTATCGAACAGACCCGGCCCGATCTGTTGACGGCCAAGTCGGTCTCTGAAAAAGGCGGGCGTGGCTGGGTGGTGGTCGGTGTGATCCTCTCCCTGCTGGCGGTGTCGCTCTCGCCGTTGGCCTCGACGGATCCGGATGGGCTAGAGCGGGTGGCGGAGGATCTCGGCTTCCTCGATCGCGGCTTGCCGGCCCCCTATGCGATCTTCCCCGATTACACCATTCCCTTCTTGGGCGAAACGCCGCTTTCGACCATTGTGGCTGGGCTGATCGGGGCCCTAGTGGTCTTGGGCTTCACCATGATGGTCGGTCAGATGTTGCGCAAGTAAGGAAAACTGAACCTTCCGACCGTCTCCAGCTCTCGATGCACTTCGACCTCGCCGATCGTTACCATGACACCGATAGCCGCCTCCACCGCCTAGACCCGCGGGTCAAAGTCGTCACAACCATCGGGTTCATCCTCTCCACTGCTCTGCTGCCCGACGGCAGCTGGGCGGCTTTCGGTCTTTCCTGGCTCTTGCTGCTGTGGGCCAACCATCTGGCTCGACTAGGCCTAGACTTCACCTTTCGGCGTTCCTTTCTGGCCCTGCCGTTCGCATTGGCGGCCGTCTCGGCCATCTTCTCCCCCCTTGGGACGCCCCTGGCCGAGTGGCGCGTGGCCTGGCTAACGCTGATCCCCACCGATTATGGTTTGATGCGCTTTGTGAGCATTTTGCTGCGCTCATGGCTATCGGTGCAGGCGGCCATCTTGTTGGTAGCGACCACGCGCTTCCCCGACCTGATCCACGCTTTTGAGCACTTGCGCATGCCGGCCATCTTGGCCAGCATCGTGGCGTTTCTCTATCGCTATCTGTTCGTGCTGGCCGATGAGGCGTTGCGTCTGCTGCGGGCCAGAGAAGCGCGCAGTGCGGCCGCGCCCGGCTGGAGGTCCGGGCGGAGCGTGGCCTGGCGGGCTAAGATCACCGGCCATATGGCCGGCCAGTTGTTCCTGCGCAGTTACGAGCGCAGCGATCGCATTTATCACGCCATGTTGGCCCGCGGTTACCGCGGCCAATTGCGCACGCTGCATCCTCATACCATGCGGGCCGGCGATTGGGTGTTTATAGGTGTCTTTTTGCTTTGGATCGGTTTAATTCATCTTATAGGACAGTTGTAATGCCTATCATGCATCCCTTCCCTCTCCCGATCAGCGCTGATCTCAAAGGCGAGATCTTGGTGGTGCGCAATTTGCACTTCACCTATCCCGATGGAAATGTTGCTCTACGCGGCGTGTCGCTGAAGCTGAACGCTGGGGAGAAGGTAGCGCTGGTGGGGCCGAATGGGGCCGGTAAATCCACGTTAATGTTGCACTTGAACGGGATTTTGCAAGGGCAAGGCGAGATTTGGGTGGGTGGTGTGCCATTGATCCACTCCAACCTGCCCTATATTCGCGCCACGGTGGGGTTGGTGTTTCAAAACCCTGACGATCAGTTGTTCTCGCCTACGGTGTTTGAGGACGTGGCGTTTGGGCCCCTGCACATGGGATTGCCGGAGGAAGAGGTGTATGCTCGGGTGGAAGAGGCGCTGCAGGCGGTGCAGATGAGCGCTTATCGCGAGCGCCTCTCCCACCATTTGAGCGTCGGCGAGAAGAAGCGCATCGCCATCGCCACCGTCCTGTCCATGTGGCCGTCTCTCCTGGTATTGGATGAACCTTCGGCCGGCCTAGACCCACGCGCCCGACGACATCTGATCCATCTGCTGCGCGAGTTATCCATCACCATGTTGGTGTCCACCCACGACCTGTCCATGGTGCGCCAGGTGTTCCCCCGCACCATCGTGATGGACGAGGGGCGGATTGTGGCCGATGGTCCAACCGAAACCATCCTGAGCGATGAGGCTCTGTTGGAGGCCCACGGTTTAGAGCGAGTGGACTGTTAGGGCGGCCGGGCCGGCCTGGGGGCCGCTTTCGGCTTTCCGTTTGGCCGATGCGCTGGCTCCTGAGTCTTGTTGCCGGGCCTGCAGAGGGGGAGCTTGGATTGTGAGCCGATCGCTTTGGGGGCATTCTCCCGGCATGTTTGGTAAAATTGAGGAAAATCCAATTCTCGTCGTGGAGCGTGGGCTAGGATGTTGAAGATAGCCATTCCGATGGCCGGCTGGGGGACTCGCATGCGACCGCATACCTGGAGCAAACCCAAGCCTCTGGTGAGCGTGGCAGGAAAGACAACATTGGAACACTTGTTGGAGATGTTCCAAACCCTGCCCGACGCCCGGCAGGCCGAATATGTATTTATTGTGGGGCCCTATTTGGGTGAGCAACAAGTCCCTTCCTTCGTTCGTGAGAACTATCCAGCGATGAAAGCCTATTTCATCGTTCAACGCGAGATGAAGGGCCAATCCCATGCCTTGTGGTTGGCTCGTGACTATCTCCGCGGGCCTATGGTGATGTGCTTTAGCGATACCTTGATCGAGACCGATTTCTCGTTTTTGGCCAACGAGCCGGCCGATGGGGTCGCCTGGGTCAAACGGGTGCCTGACCCGCAGCGCTTTGGCGTGGCCGAGGTGGATGAACACGGATGGGTGCGACGGTTTATTGAGAAGCCTCAAGCGGTAGAGAACAACCTAGTTGTGGTGGGCTGTTACTATTTCCGCCAGGCCGAAGCGCTGGTGGAGGCGATCGAGGAGCAGATGCGACGCCAGCTTGTCTTTAAAGGGGAGTATTTCTTGGCGGACGCGATCAGCCTGATGATCGAGCGGGGCGCTCGCATCCGTACTCATGAGGTCGACCTCTGGCTGGATACCGGCACCGTTGAGGCTACTCTAGAGACCAATCGGGTGCTCTTGAGCAAGCAGCTAGCGAAGCCTGTCGGCCGCTTGGGGGGCACTGTGCACATCCATTCTCCTTCCTTTGTCCATCCAGAAGCAGTGGTGCGTGATTCGGTGATCGGCCCCTACGCGTCGATCGGCGCCGGCTGCCTAGTTGAATCGAGTCACGTCGAAGATAGCATCCTCGAAGCCGGATGCGAAGTGAGGGGAGTCCATCTGAAGCGTTCCTTGCTGGGGCGTCGTGTTCGAGTGCATGGGTCGGGTGGCGCAACCGAATTGTCGTTGAACGTCGGCGATGATAGCGTGGTCGTCCTGTCCTAGCTGATCCTAAACAAACGAGTTGCCTTTCGCCAGAAAGTTGGACCGAGGAGCAGCGGATGAGGATCTTTTCCGATAGCAGCGCACGCGCCCTTTATGGCGCAGGCAACAAAAGGAGATGATATGTCGGATTTTCTAAATAGCAAATTTCTCTCAAAACGCGTGGTTGGTCTTAAGCCCAGCGGGATTCGAAGGTTTTTCGATATCGCTGCCACAATGAAGGACGTGATCTCGTTGGGGATCGGGGAACCCGATTTCATTACCCCCCAGCCGATTCTGGAGGCCGGCATCCGTTCGCTGCAACGCGGGGAGACGCATTACACGTCCAATGCCGGCATGCTCGAGTTGCGCCAGGCGATTGCTGATCATCTGTTTCGCCTGTATGGGGTGCGCTACAACCCGGTGGACGAGATCGTGGTGACGGTGGGCGTTTCAGAAGCGCTTTACTTGACGATGACCGCTATTCTAGACCCGGGCGATGAGGTGATCATTCCTACGCCATGCTTTGTGGCGTATCAGGCCGAGGTGATCCTGGCCGGTGGGAGGCCGGTCGAGATTCCAGCCCGCATGGAAGACAATTTTCAGGTGGATCCAGATCGGATCCGGGCGGCGATCACCCCACGCACCAAGGCCATCTTCGTTGCTTATCCGAGCAACCCCACTGGTGCTGTAGCCGAGCGCGCCACGCTCCAGGCGATCGCCGCTCTGGCCGAGCAACACGACCTGTTGCTGATCTCGGATGAAATTTACGATCGGTTGGTGTACGATTTTCAGCATGTGTGTGTGCCCAGCCTGGGCGAAAACATCCATCGGCGGACGATCTTGCTGGGCGGGTTTTCGAAGGATTACGCAATGACCGGCTGGCGGATCGGCTATGCCGCCGGGCCGGCAGAGCTGATCAAGGGACTGTTGCGCGTCCATCAGTACACCATCATGTCGGCGCCCACGATGGCGCAATATGCGGCCATTGAGGCGCTGACCAACGGTGAGCCATTCGTGCAGCAGATGGTGGCCGAGTATGACCGTCGCCGTCGGTTGCTGGTGAGCGGCTTAAATCGCTTGGGATTGAAGACATTCGAGCCGCGTGGGGCGTTCTACGCCTTTCCAAGCATTCGCTCCTCGGGCATGGACGATGAAACGTTTGCGCAACGGCTGTTAGAGGAAGAGCGGGTAGCTGTGGTGCCGGGCAGTGCCTTTGGCCCAGGGGGAGAAGGGTTCGTGCGCGCCTGTTATGCCACCGAGTATAGTCAGATCGAGGAGGCATTGCAGCGCATTGAACGGTTTATGCAGCGCCATGGGTAGAGAATCAAACCTCCCCGAGGGTATCCTTCGGGGAGGTTGACGAGACGATGGGATAATCTTAGCCGATCACGACCACATTCGCCGCCTGGGGGCCTTTCGGGCCGTGCTCCACCTCGAACTCGACCTTCTGGCCCTCGTCCAGGTTGCGGTAACCCGTGCCCTGGATGGCCGAGAAGTGGACGAATACGTCCTTGCCGCCTTCGCGTTCGATGAAGCCATAGCCCTTGCTTCCGTTGAACCATTTAACCGTACCAATGATACGTTCAGACATTGTGGATTTACTCCTTGATTGGGTAGAGATGAGCGGGACACCATATCGTCCGAACGACGTGCGAAAACAAAACGGCTCACGGATAGAACCATGAGCCGACCTTGCTTTTTATCTGCCAGGCGAACGAACCGGTCTCCGTTAGGTGTAACTGTATCATGAGAGGGGAAATCTGTCAATGAGCATCGGGCTTGTTCAATAATTCTCTTTGGATGGTACGAACTGTCTCTCGAAGAGCCACAAGCAGGCCGTTTGACCCTTGAATCGGCGGCTGATTCCATCGCTGATCCCCTTCCATGCCGGCTCTACCGGGCTCTCCTTGCGCGTCATAGGGTGCTTATTGAACAAGGCCCGATCCTCTTGACAATATAGAACATATGTTCTAGAATCTTCCTAACCTTCCCCTCTATTCACCCTACCTGGAGGTTGAGATATGAGCACATACAAATCCAAACCCAGCGATGGAATTAGCATCCTTTGGCAGCGGCTGACCCAGGGGCGACGATTCAATCGAGGCGCGGTGTGGGGCGCCATGATCGTGACGGCTCTGCTGGCCTTTGAACTGTTCAACTTCAGCACCACCCAATTTGCACTGTCGGACTTGTTGGGCGATCTCCACTTTGCCGGCCTCCGCTGGGCCACCATCTTGGCCATCGCATTCTGCGGCATTGACTTTGCCGGCATCGCTCGCATCTTCACCCCCGAACAGGGGCGCGACCAGCCGGCAGAAGTCTGGTACCTGTTCGGAGCCTGGTTGCTGGCAGCCGCCTTCAACGCTAGCTTGACCTGGTGGGGCGTTTCGGTAGCCATCGCCAATCACTCCAGCCTGGCTGCCAACACCGTGCTTAGCCGAAACACCCTCACCACTGTTGTTCCGATCTTCGTGGCCGTCATGGTTTGGCTGATCCGCGTGCTGATCATCGGCGCCTTCTCGATCGCCGGCGATCGCCTCTTCACCACTGCCGGCGACTCCCCGACTCGTAGCTACCGGCCGGCCGAACCGACCCCCACGCCGGCCCTTCGTCCAGCGTCCAGCCTGCCTCGACCGGCTCCCAAACCAGCCTCCCAAACCAGCTTTGCCGCCAGCGCCAGACCTGAACCCACCTACCACTCCCTTGGTTTTGAGGCTCAGAGCCGTCAGCGAGAATAACTCCCTACCGCTCATTGGGCGCGGACCCTGACACGATTCCTCTCTCAACCTCCTTCCCGCGTTTCCCGTCCTCAACCCCATGCCTCGCCCACACGTGCCTGTCCCTCTACCTCCACGAACAACCGCTCCGTCTTCCGGCAGCGGTTGTTTGTCGGGTTTTCTCTTGCCTCCCCTGGCGGTTCTGATCATGGGCGCTCTGCTAGCCCTGCTGGCCCTCCGCCTGTCGTTTTCGCCAGAGCTATCGCAGGGCGTCTCACCGTCGAGCCGGCCCGGCGATGCTTCCGCTCTCCCGCCTTGGCCCTTAGCGGTGTCTGCTCAGCGCAACGCGCCATCTCTCTCGTCCATCTTCACCCCCGAAGTGCAGCTTTGGAGCTCGCATCTCATCCGTTGGGCTGACAACTTCCACTTAGACCCAAACTTGGTCGCTACCGTCATGCAGATCGAATCCTGTGGTCATCCCCGAGCCGTTTCCTCGGCCGGCGCGCTGGGTCTCTTCCAAGTCATGCCCTTTCACTTCTCCCCCACCGATCTCCCCTTCGATCCCGACACCAACGCTCGGCGCGGCCTGGCCTATCTGGCCCAAGCCTTTGAGTATGCCGACGGCAATGTGGCACACGCCCTAGCTGGATACAACGGCGGTCTTGGCGTGATAGGCCAACCGGCAACCTGGTCGGCCCAAACCCAGCGATATGTATACTATGGAACTCGCATCTATGTCGATGCCGGCCGCAACGTCCAAACCAGCCCCGCCCTTCAGGAATGGTATCGAAACTATGGCCGCAACCTGTGTCAGCAAGCTCGTCGAGCAATCGATATCCCCTAACCCTTCCGAAGAATCACAGAGCATTTGATTGTTCCAAAGTTAGTAAAAGTGTGATTAAACGGTTGTGAGACAGTCCGAAAACCACCTCACAACCCACGAAGAAAGGGGCGCACTCTGGCTTCCAAGGAACTCCCCCACCTGCGCCTGATAAGAAACCTCCCCTCGCCTGGCGATTAAGTCCAGCCCAATCGCTGCACAAGCTGCCTGGGTTGCAACCTACCAAACATATCACTCCGCCGACGGCGCAATAGGCAGCCAAACGGCAAACATTGTTCCCTGTCCCTCTTTGGAGCTCACCTCGATCCGACCACGATGCTGAGTCACAATCCAGTGCGCAATAGAAAGTCCCAACCCAAATCCGCCCAATGAAGAGCGGGTGCGCGATTTCTCAGCCCGATAAAAGCGCTCGAAGATGTGCGGCAGATCCTCGGCCGGAATACCCGGTCCAGTATCTCGCACGACGAACTTTGCATGGTCACCCACGCGCGTCAAGCCGAGAAACACCTCTCCCCCCGACGGAGTATACTGAATGGCGTTTGAGATCAGATTCAAAAACACCTGTTTCAGTCGATCGCGATCGCCGACGATCCGAATCTGATCGATTTCGGTGAGATGCATGCGCACGCGAGTGCCGGCCAACACGCGCATCTCGCCCATCACCTCTAACAACAACGTATCCAGTTCCACTGGCGACAGGATTAATGGCAGCGCTCCGGCCTCCGCTTTGGCCAAGAACAACAGATCGGTCACCAGACGAGTCAAGCGTGCCGCTTCCTGGTCAATGCTATCCAGCAACTCCGCATCAAACTCCTTCATGCGTCGCATCAGGTCCACATTTCCCTTAATGACTGTCAGCGGCGTGCGCAATTCATGGCTCACATCGGCCAAAAACCGCTGTTGAGAAGCAAACAACACCTCCAACCGCTCTAACGTCCGGTTAATCACACTGACCAACTGGCCGACCTCATCGTCCTCCGAGCCCTCGTAGGGGATGCGGCGCGAGAGATCGTCGGCCTGATTGATCTGCTCTGCCGTCCGAGCAATGGCTTCGATGGGCGAAAGAAAGCGCTCGATCATGAGGTGGGAGAACAGGATCACGATCGCTATTCCCACAAGGCCAGCCAGAAGAAGCGCCCAGAGAAAGAACATTTGCATTGTCACGATCCGCTCGCGACGCACCGCCGCCTGCACCACCCCTACCAGACGCTTTTCGGCCATCAGTGGCACGCTCAACACCCGCAGCGCCGACCAGTTCGGAGCAAGTTGATTGACATTCCGATACAAAGGATACGACAAGCGCAGCCCGTGCGGGTCCAACGCTTCTTCTCCTAGCGCAAGACTGCTCGACTCGATCAAGCGATACTGCCTATCCCAAACCTGGACATAGACATCTGATGGCACGCGCGATAAGTCCAAGGAAAGCCTCGCTTGTCCCCCGTCCCCCTCGATCCGTCCCTGCTCGAGCAATTGATCGACGACTGTCTGAAGACTCGTGTCGACATAATCGTATAGCAACACCGATGACACGCCGTAGGCCAGCGCTCCGAACAGGATGTATCCCCCCCCTACCACAACAATATTCAGCAGCGTCAACCGACCACGAAGGGACACGCTGTTTTGATCAATTCGAGCGATAACCAGCAGCGGCTACGCTGCTCAGGAACCCTCACGCAGCACATATCCAACGCCGCGCACCGTGTAGATCAGACGAGGCTCCCCACCTTCCTCAAGCTTCTGGCGCAAATAGCGGATGTACACTTCCAGGACATTGCTCTCGCCACCAAAATCATATCCCCAGACCCGGTCGAAGATCACCTCGCGAGTCAACACCTGCCGAGGGTGACGCATGAACAGCTCGAGCAGATCGTACTCTTTGGCCGTCAATGAGATCACTCGATCGCCGCGCTTCGCCTGACGGGCGCCAGTATCTAGGATCAGATCGGCAAACTTCAAGATCGGCAAGCGATCGGCCTGAGTGCGCCGCAGCAAGGCACGCACTCGCGCCAGCAACTCGTCTAGATTGAACGGCTTTACCATATAATCATCGGCGCCGGCATCCAGCCCCTGAATGCGATCCTGTACAGCATCCTTGGCCGTCAGAATCAGAATAGGGATCGAGCCACTGACCATGCGTAACCGATGGCAAACCTCCAGCCCATCCATGCCGGGCAGCATCAAATCCAAAATCACCAAATCTGGTTGTTGATCGCGGGCCAAAATCAGGCCGCTACGACCATCGGTCGCGGTATCAACGACATAGCCTTCGTAGGTCAATCCGCGCTGCAGAATCTTCAGGATAGCCGGATCATCTTCGATAATTAGAATTCTCTCGTTCATAGCAGGCCTCTCGTGACTCCGGGTTTGAGCAATCTACAAGTTAGACTATCAACAACCATCCCGGATAAGACACCCACCGGTCTGGCTAGAACAAATATACCACAAATCCCATTTCCTAAAGAAGGGCCTTTATGGCAACGGGAACAACTCTCCTTCGACGACAATCAAATACAACACTAGCAGAAAAAATTGCGTCAAGCTATTAAAGATGCACCCATACCGACTCTTTCTCCTATCGGCTCGGTCGGAATTCCGCACACTCCCGAGATGTAGAAAATCGAAGCGAGGGTCAACGAGCGGATCCGCCCCCACTCGCTAGAAACGTTCCAGACACGACTCTCATCTTACACCAAGCTTATTATGCCATTATTTAGGTAGATTCGCTATACCTTCTCATCCATTTCCTTGTTCAGGTTCTAGCCATGTCTCTCCCTTGGTATCACACCACCACCATCTACCAAATCTACCCGCGTTCGTTTTACGATAGCAACGGCGATGGGATCGGCGATCTGCCGGGAATCCTTCAAAAATTGGATTATCTGCACGAGCTAGGTTTCGAAACGCTGTGGCTCTCTCCTTTCTTCGCTTCCCCTCAGAAGGATTTCGGCTACGACATCTCCGACTATCTCTCCATCGCCCCCGAGTATGGCACCCTAGACGATGCTTTTTGCCTGATCGAAGAAACCCACCGCCGAGGGATGCGGATCGTCTTCGACATGGTGATGAATCACACCTCCGATCAGCATCCCTGGTTCTTGGAATCGCGCACCTCGCGCCACAACCCCAAAGCCGATTGGTACCTCTGGCGTGACCAACCGAACAATTGGCATAGCCTGACCGGCGGTAGCGGCTGGCGCTACGCCCCTGAGCGAGACCAATATTACTGGGCCAGTTTTCTCCCCTTCCAACCCGACCTGAATTACCGCAATCCGGACGTCAAACGCGCCATGCTCGAGATCGTGCGTTTCTGGCTGAGCCGCGGCGTAGATGGCTTTCGCCTAGACATCTTCAACGTGATCTACAAAGATGCCGAATTCCGCAACAACCCCCTTAAATTCCAACTCATCCCTAGCGTGGACAATCCCTCTGGTTTCTTTCAAGAGGCCCGCTACAACCTCAACCTGCCAGAGAGCTTCCTCCTCGCCAAAGAACTGCGTCAGGTGTGCGATGAATTCGGTCCCAAACTCACTTTGGGCGAGGTCAGCGGAAAACGGGAGATCATCCGCAAGTACCTCGGCGAAACCGAAAACGACGGCTTAACCCTGGTCTTTGACTTTGCCATGCTCAACTTTCGTTTCCAGGCCGACTATTTTCGACGCCTGATCGCCGATCTCGAAGCGGCTTACCCAGCCCCGTTCATGCCGGTTTATGTGTTCAGCAACCACGACCGTCGGCGTAGCATGACCCGCCTGAAAGGGGATGCCCGCAAGGCCCGGCTGTTGGTCACTCTCCAACTGACAGTGCGCGGTGTGCCCTGCATGTATTACGGCGAGGAGATCGGCATGACCGATCTCCCCCTGCCCTTTCACTCGGCTCTAGACCCATTACCCCATAAATATCGCTTTGTTCCCCGATTCGTCTTCGACCTGCTCGGGTTGACCATCAACCGCGACGACGTTCGCACCCCCATGCAATGGGACGCCTCACCCAACGCCGGCTTCTCTTCTGCACCCCACACCTGGTTGCCAGTTCACCCCAACTACAGGACGGTCAACGTAGCTGCCCAACAAGCCGACCCAGGGTCTTTGCTCAACACGGTGCGCGCTATCCTGGCCCTGCGACGGGCACACGCCTCGCTGCGCGAGGGAACCCTGCAGCTGCTGGACGGCCTGCCGGCCCAGGTGCTCGGCTATACCCGTCAGGTCTCGGAGGAGCGGCTCGCCATCTTGCTCAACTTCGGCGAACAGACCTGTGCGTTCCCCTTCTCCACCGGCCAGGTCCTCTTCCGCCTGACGCCCGAAGACAATCTAGAGGCCGGCGCCGCTCGTTTGGCCGGCCTAGGCGGCCTGATCGTACACTTTGGATCATAAGCCGCTCTGCCGCCAGAACAACAACGCCCACGCCGGAGTCCCAGCGGTTCGGCGTGCGCGCTCGATCTTTGGTGACAACCCTAGTGGACTTTCTCTTGGATCACCTGCGCCACTTTCTGCAAGTAGTGCTGCACCCGACCGTTCGGCAGGCTCCCTTGGGCCAACGTCGGCCGGCCGCCCCCCTTACCCCCGATGCCAACGATCAGATCGGCCGCTTTGAGCCCACGCTGGACCAGGTCGTCCGTCACAGCGGCGATCACCAGCGCTCCAGAGACCAAGACTACCGCCCCATTTTGGGAATACTGTTGCCGGAAGCGATCGGTGAGCGAGCGCAGCGTGTCGGCATCAGCATCAGGGATCTCGGCCGCTAGAACCTTCACGTTGCCCACAACCTGCAGATTGCTCAGCTGCTGCTGGAAGGCAATCAAGGCGTACTTCCGCCGCAGGCCGGCCAGTTTGTCCTGGAGCGCTTCGAGTTCCTTCTTGAGAACCTCCACCTTCGCTGGCACCTCCTCCGACGTCGTCTTCAGGCTGGCCGCAGCTTGCTTCAACGCTTGAAAGTGACGGGTCGCCAACTGATACGCCCCGCGGCCAGTGACTGCCTCAATGCGGCGGACGTTGGTCCCCACTGAGCTCTCGCTTACGATCAAGAACATACCAATGTCAGAAGTACGATCGACATGGGTGCCGCCACACAACTCATATGAGTATCGCTGCCGAGGATCGCCGATGGTCAATGTACGGACGATCTCGGTATACTTTTCGCCAAACAACGCAATCGCCCCTTCCTCGCGAGCTTGAGTGAGGGTCTTAATTTCCTTATGTACCGGCATATCGGCTGCGATCGCATCGTTCACGATGCGCTCCAGGCGTTCCAGTTGCTCTGGCGTCAGGGCGACGGGGTGATTGAAGTCAAAACGCAGCCGATCCGGAGCAACCAAGGAGCCGGCCTGCATGGCCTGAGAGCCGAGCACTTCATGTAAGGCTTTGTGCAACAGATGGGTAGCTGTGTGGTTGCGCATAATATCGCGGCGCCGCGGAATGTCGATCTCGGCAACACACAGATCGCCCACCTTGGGCTGACCGGAGATGACCACGCCCACATGGACGATCACTCCGGCCACTGGCTTCCGCATGCCCGTCACCTCAATTTCCCATACGGCCCTGCGATCGCCAGACGAGATGCCGCAGATGTAACCGGTATCGCTCACCTGCCCGCCGGCCTCCACATAAAAGCCGGTGCGCGGCAGCAGCACCTCAACCTGATCGTCCATCTCCGCTGACTCAACCGCTTCCCCGTTCACCACCAGCGCCAACACCTCCAAGTCGCTAAACTTTTCCACCTGCAAGCCGCTGTACGGGTCATACTCTACGCCGTCCTTATCCAGCTTCCCCTTCTCTTGAAGGAACCTAAGCAAGTCGGCGTAGAATTGAGCATCCTCACCGCCGAGCTTGCCCATCGCCTTTCCACCCCCAGAAGCCAAGGAATGCTCCTCTTTAGCCTGTTGAAACCCTTGCTCATCCACCTCCAAGCCGTGTTCACGAGCAATATCGCGGGTGATCTCGAAGGGAAGGCCATACGTGGCGTACAGGTCGTAGGCGCGATGGCCATCTAGGATCATTTGACCGGAGGCTCGCAAGTCATTGAGCAGATTCTCCAGTTGGGCCGACCCCGCTTCGAGGGTGCGGGCGAATCGCACTTCTTCGCGGGTAAGATAGTCCAGAATGGCCAACCGACCCTTGCGAAGCTCGGTGTAGTAATCGCCGTATTGTTCGATCACCGCCTCAGCCACCTTAGCCAAAAAGGGTTCATGCAAGCTGAGTTTGGTGCCGAAGCGCACCGCCCGACGGATTAACATCCGAGTCACGTAGTTCCGTCCGCTATTGCCCGGCACCACACCATCGGCAATCAAAAAGGAAGCGGCTCGCACATGATCCGCGATCACGCGGTAAGGCGTGAAGTTGGCGTACATTTCCTCTTCAGAGTGACCGGTGAGCGAGCGCAGGACCACCAACGAGCCAGCAAACAAGTCGGTCTTGTAATTTGAATCCACACCCTGCAAGACGGACACAATGCGTTCAAGGCCCATGCCAGTATCCACGTGCTTTGCGGGCAGCGGCTCCAAACGGCCGGTCTCCAGGCGATTGTATTGAATGAACACGTTGTTCCACAATTCCAAAAAACGATTGCATTCGCCGTTCACACCACAGCGATGGGGCTTTCCGCGCAAATTGTCGCGCTCCTCACCAAGGTCAATGTGGATCTCCGAGCATGGACCACAAGGACCGGTGTCAGCCATTTGCCAGAAGTTCTCCTTGCGCCCGAAGAAATACACATGGTCCGGCAGGAACCCCGGCTGAGCACACCAGGCCTCGACTGCCTCGTCATCGCGAGGGATTTCGCCCAGCTCATCTTCAAAACAGGTGGCATACAGCCGTTCCTTGGGCAAACCCCAGACTTCGGTCAGCAATTCCCACGACCAAGCAATGGCTTCTTTCTTGTAATAATCGCCAAACGACCAGTTGCCCAGCATCTCAAAGAAAGTATGATGAGAATCATCAAACCCCACATCTTCCAGATCGTTATGCTTGCCCTCAATGCGCATACACTTCTGGGAATCTACCACCCGCGTGTAGGGATATTTCTCCGTCCCTAGGAAGACGTTCTTGAATTGCACCATGCCCGAGTTGGTGAAGAGCAAGGTGGTATCGCCACCCGGAACCAGCGACATGGACGGCACAGCCACGTGTCCTCGTTGGACGAAGAAATCAATAAACATCTGACGAATTTGGTTTGCGCTTAGCTTACGAGTTGTCATCACTCACCGAACTCCACAAAACTGAATATCAAGGGAAAATTATACCAGAGGGAGAAAAAGGGACATCGAAAACCTGCGCCACGTCCTCACCTCTCGGAAACGCCCAGAGTGATCCCTACAGGACGCCGAGAAATCACAAAAGCATTCCGGCGGATTGCAGCTTGAAAAAATTGCACTGCCGTTGGCATCGCGTCCCCTAGAATCAGGTAGAATAGGGGGGCTGAGTGACTATGATAACAACTCTTGCCCTCTCCCAGGGCCGGCAACGGCCCGTGGATGCGGCGTGTCAACAAGCCCACCTGTGGAGCCTTACGTGTGCGATGTTTGGCAGCGCGGCTCATTCCTTACTGCTTGGATCATGACACGCCAAAAATAACATTGAGCATAACTTGATGTGGAGGACCTTCCTTGCTCAACGTTGAACGACGAGTCTCTCTGGCTATTGCACGACCCCTTCCCCCCACGCTTGCCCATGCCGCCTTGCTCTTTGTGGCCCTGTGCTGGATTGGCGAGTGGGCAGCTCGCACCCCGATGGTGCAAAACCACATCCCCTATCAGGTATACGGGATCAACCACCCTCAAATCGAGATCCAGTTCAACCTACTCGAACGATTCGTGCAGGAACAGGGTGCACCTGATTGCTTGATCTTGGGGAGTTCTCAGGCTTTTCGTTCGATCGATCCGATCGCCTTTGAGCATACCTTCGAGGCGGCTACGAACCAACCCATTTCCTGCTACAACTTCGGCATCACCGGCGCCCAGATCCGGACCACATCAATGGTGGTCCAGCTCCTGTTTAAAGAATATCCGCCGCGACTGGTAGTAGTCGGCACCAGTTTCTTGGATTACACCGAACTACGACGACAGGACATTGATGAGCGCTTCACACAAAACGATTGGATTCGCTACCGCTTAGGAAAGTTCTCTCTTAATGGTTGGCTGAGCGAGCATTCTTATGCGTGGCGGGCACTAACCTTCCTAAGCTATGCTGCTCCCCACGGGATGCGCTATGAAGCAGCTCGACGCGAATTCAAAAAATGGGATGGCGAGATTGCCCCCAACGGGTTTGCCACGTCGCCCAAGGCGATCGATCCGACTGTCCCGCTCCAAACCGCAGCGGTCAAAAATTTCCAGCGCCAGCTCGGTAACTATCATCTCTCTGAACACGACCTAGCCGCCTTAGAAGAGATCATCACCCGTAGCCAAGCGTTGGGCGCCCAGGTGATTGTGGTTGAAATGGCCTATCACCAAGCCCTGCTAGAACTCAAAGACGCCCATGGCCAACCTCGCATGGATAAGGACCGCCTGCAAGCCTTTATCGCTCAGGTAAATGATCGCCTACGAGAGATTGCTGACAAACACGGTATCCCCTTCATTGAACTCGATCCGACTCTCCCTCTTCCTAAGAACGGCTGGTATGACCTTTATCATCTAAACCGCATCGGCGCTGAACCCTATAGTCGCTGGCTAGGTGAACGAGCCGCTCAAACCCTCGACCCGCTCCCCCCTCCGCTGAGCGGTCGCAACGGAAAGTGATATGAGCATCCTTTCTCTCGATTTTCTTCAATTCGTCCTGATCACCTTGGCGATCTATTACCTTCTGCCGGGTCGTCTTCAGAACCTGTCCCTGCTGATCGCCTCCTACTATTTTTATTACACCTGGAATCACTATCACCCGCTCCTGCTCTTTGGACTGACGATTCTGGTCTTTGGCCTGGGTCACTGGCTACATCGGGCCGGCCGTGGCCGAAGGCTCATCCTGGTTCTGGGCATTCTGCTCAACGTCGGTCTATTGCTCTGGTTCCTGATCGGCGGGAAAACACTCTACAATACCTTGCCCGATGCCCAGCGCTTCGACCTGCTCCCCCTCCTCATCCTACCGGTTGGACTCTCCTACTACGCCCTAAACAGCATCTCTTACTTGATCGATATTCATCTGCGTCTGATCAAACCCACTTCCAACTTGATTGACTTCGCCCTCTACCTGGCCTGGTATCCCAAGTTGATTTCCGGACCGCTCGAACGAGCTCGCAGATTCCTACCCCAACTGGCTGAAAAGCGACGCCTCAGCGATCAAGACCTCGCTTCTAACCTGACCCTGATCCTGATCGGCCTCTTCCGGGCCTCTATCTTGGCCGGCCTACTCGCCCTCTACCTGCCATCGGTCCCACTGCTCGCCCCCAGCGACTACGGCAACCCGGTTCTGCTCTGGGCACTAGTGACCTATGCGTTCTACCTATACAATCAGTTTGCCGGTTATACCGACATCGTGCGCGGTGTGAGCGGTCTATTCGGCATCCAACTCAGCCGCAATTTCAATGCGCCTTTCTTTTCCAAAGACGTCTCCGATTTCTGGCAACGCTGGCATATTAGTCTCTCCCAGTGGTTGCGCGACTATATCTACCTGCCTATCAGCCGGGCATTTCTACGCCGCAACCCCAGCCGCAACAATATTCCCAACCTGATCGTGCCTCCCATGGCAACCATGCTGATCAGCGGCCTGTGGCACGGCGCCAACTGGAACCATTTGCTGTGGGGGGCGTTGATTGGTCTGTTCATCGTCCTGGAAAATCTACGCGCGCTAGGGCGGCCGGCCGTAGTTGAAGCCGCCATTCCGCTCAGACGACGCATCAGCGAGCGCCTTTGGCTGATTCTGTTGATGACCATCGCCACCGTCCCATTCGTGTTAGACTTGAAACAAACGCTGATTTTCTTCGTAAAATTGATCCACGGTTGGGATGGTCAGATGTTCGATCTGCGTCCGATTTGGGTGATCGCCCTCTCCCTCCTGGTCGACTGGATCCAACATCGCCACGGCGACGAGTTGATCTTCCGCACCTGGCCGGCCTGGGCACGCACCGTATTGCTAGCGACAATCCCGCTGGCCGTCATCGTCGTCATCCATCTACAAAGCGCACCGCCGGTGTTTATATACCCATGACGCGCTCTATAGCCCAGCCCTTGCCCAACGCCGAAGAGACCCAAGCCATGGCTTCCCCTCGCCAACTACGATCGAACCCCGCATGGCATCTTCGAAACGGAGCACCTCACCTTCATGATACAAGGAGTTTCTATCTATGGATCGAAACCAGGTCTTGCAAAAAGTGCGGGAATTTACGCTGAACGAGCTACTCAAAAATCCGAACTACGACTTGAAAGACGATGAGCCCCTGTTTTCTAGCGGCTTGATCGACTCGTTCGCCATGGCCCAGGTAGGAGTCTTCATCGAAACCGAGTTCAACCTCTACATCCCTGACCCCGAACTCACCGTGGAAAACATGGATACCATCAACCAGATTACCGATAAGATCTTGGCCGAATTGGCGGCCCAACAGTAAGAGGTTTGTATGGAGTATCCTTTTCTCAACCCGGTTGAGAGCCTTCAGCGCTACGCCCAAGAGTCACCCGATCGCCTGTCGCACATGCTGCTCGGCGCTAGCGAACAGGAGAATCAAAGCTTGACCTATCGTCAACTGGACGCTGAAGTGCGCAAGATAGCCGCGCACCTACAAAGCGTGGCCGAACCTGGCGAACGGGCATTGCTGGTCTACCCTACCAGCTTGGAGTTCGTGATCGCTATGTATGCTTGCTTGTATGCCGGCATCATCCCCATTCCCACCAATCCACCCGGGCTAAACCGTTCGGCGCAGCGCCTAGAGGCCATCGCTCGCGATGCCCAGGCTTCCATAGTACTCACCACCCCTGAATATCATCAAGCCTTCCTGCTTCAGGCCGAGCAATTCCCCGAATTTGCTGCTCGCAAGTGGATCACGCGCGACTCCGTCCAGGCTGGCGGCGACCATGCGCTACTCCCGCCGAACATCACCCCAGACACCATCGCCTTCATTCAGTACACCTCAGGGTCCACCAACATCCCCAAGGGCGTGGTGATCAGCTACCGCAACCTTTCCTACAACGCCCACGCCATTCGACAAACCCGCCGGCACGAACTGAGTGACGATTCGGTTATCCTTACTTGGACCCCTCTCTTCCACGATATGGGCTTGTTGACAGCTGTCTTCCAAACCGTGATAGACCGAACGCCCAGCTTGATGATGAGCCCTATCATGTTTATGCAAAATCCGCTCAACTGGCTGCGCAAGATCCAGAAACATCGGGTAACGGCCAGCGGCGGGCCAAACTTCGCCTATGAATTGTGTGTGCGGAAAATCCCTCTCGAGAAGTGCGAAGACCTCGATCTATCTTCCTGGAAACTCGCCTACAACAGCGCCGAACCTATTCGGGCTGAGACTCAACAAGCTTTTGCAGAAAAATTTGCCCCGTTCGGCTTCCGACCCAAAGCTTTTGCCCCGTGTTACGGCCTGGCCGAGGCCACCCTTGAAGTTTCTTCCTACACGAATCAGCCCAAGACGATCATCCTGCGCGTCAAACGCAGTGATTTTGAGGAAGGCAAGATCACCCCGGCCGGCCCCAACGATGAGAAAAACACCGTCGAACTGGTCAGCTCCGGCGCGCCGCTGATCGATATCCGAGTCGCCATCGTGAACCCTCAAACCCGCAAGCGCTGCGCGCCGAACGAAGTGGGCGAGATCTGGCTGGCCGGCGGAAACGTGGCCGAAGGTTACTGGAACCGTCCCGAAGACACCGAACACACCTTCCGCGCTCACCTTGCCGATACCGGCGAAGGCCCCTTCCTGCGCACCGGCGACCTAGGCTTCATGTACGATGGACACTTGTACATCACTGGGCGCTTGAAAGACTTGCTGATCGTGCGCGGTCGCAACTACTATCCTCAGGACATTGAAGTGACTGTTGAAAAGACACATCCGGCCCTTCGTCCAGGCGGAGGCGCAGCCTTTTCGATCACCAAAGACGGAGTCGAACACCTGGTGGTTGTCCATGAAACACAGCGTAGTCAGATGGAAGGCGTGGATTGGGACGAAGTGATCAAACAAATCCGTGCTAACATCGCCCGCGATCACGGCATTCGCGCTTCGGCGGTTATCCTGATCCGCCGCGCCACCGTTGCTAAAACGTCTAGCGGCAAGATCATGCGCTCTGAAATGAAGCGGCGCTTCCTGGAAGACGAACTCGAGATCGTCGCCGAGTGGCGGGCTCCCATTCTCTAGCTTGATGGAATCTGTCGCCGGCACGCCTTGACAATAACTTCGATGTCCCCGGTGATGAGAGCAGACGCGCCGCATGCTCGTCGGAGTCAATCTCCAACAACTGCGAGGAAACATGCCACAAACCCAAAATCGCGCTGTCATGATCTGGCTGTTGATCTTCGCCGGCCTGGTCGCCTTTATGGTCGTCTTCGGCGGCTTTGTCCGCCTGACCCGTTCGGGCCTGTCTATCGTTGAGTGGCATCCCATCGGCGGAGTCATCCCGCCCCTAACCCAGGCCGATTGGGGAGAAGCCTTCGCCAAGTATCAGCAAACGCCGGAGTACATCCAGTTGAACTACTGGATGACTCTGGAGGATTACAAGTATATTTTTTACATCGAGTGGTGGCACCGTCTGTTGGCCCGCTTGGTTGGCTTGGTCTACGCCATTCCATTCTTCTGGTTCTTATGGCACAAGAAGATCCCAGGGAAGGAAGTTGGAATGTACGTTGCCATCGGCGTTCTCTTCTTGCTGCAGGCCTTTATGGGATGGTATATGGTCGCCAGCGGTTTGGTCGATCGTCCGGCGGTAAGTCACTATCGCCTGACCATGCATCTGATGCTGGCGATCGCTTTGCTTGGCCTGTCGCTATGGATCGCTTATGGCCATCGCTATGGCTTTCCAGATCGAAGCCGACCCACTCGGTGGTCGTTCTCATCCAAGATGGCAGCTGTCGCGCTGGTGATTCTTCTAATCCAGATCGCCTACGGAGGCCTGGTGGCCGGCCTGAAAGCCGGCCACGTTTCAAACACCTGGCCGCTGATGTTGGGACAATGGATACCAGGAGGCATCTTTGGAGCCCAAGGATTTGACCTTCTCAACCTGGTCGAAACGCCGCAAACGGTGGCATTTATCCACCGCTGGTTTGCCTTCTTAGGAATACTTGTGGTTCCCCATCTGTACTGGCAAGCTCGCAAGCGAGGCTATCCTGTAGAAATCCAGCGTGGTCTGCTCGGCTTGCTGGGCCTGGTGGTGATTCAGATTGTGTTGGGCATTCATGTTGTGCTGCTCAATGTGCCCATTCTGCTGGCCTTGTTGCATCAAGCAGGTGCGATCGCCCTGTTCTGGCTAAGCGTCTTTTTCCTGCATCGTCTACGGGCTATCGATCAAACCGCTTGAAGTGCTGCTCCCCTATGCTTGGGAAATTGACCATTCATCTTCACCTCCCTGGTTGCGCTTCGCTGAAAGAAAAGCGCGGGCGCTTGAAACCGCTCCTAGCTCGCTTGCATCGCGAATTCAACGTATCGGTCGCAGAAATGGCCCTGCAGGATCAATGGACCGAGGCCGTGATCGCCTGTGCATTGGTCAACTCCGACGCTGTGGTCATCCAGCAGTCCTTGCAGGCCGTATTGCGTTGGGTGAGAGCCAATTGGACCGATGGCGATATCATGGATGAGAAAATTGAAATCCTTTGAGTAAACAGGTATACTTGACAAAGCACCCCCTAGGAGGTCAGACATGAACATCGTGATTATGGGCAGCGGCGGTGTTGGCGCCTATTATGGCGGTTTACTGGCTCGTCAAGAGCATCGGGTTACTTTTATTGCACGCGGAGCCCATTTACAAGCGTTGCGCACCCAGGGATTGCGAGTCAAAAGCATCCACGGCGATTTTGAGATCGTCCCGGCCCATGCTACGGATACGCCGGCCGAGGCCGGCCAAGCCGACCTGATCTTGTTCTGCGTCAAAACCTACGACACCCAAGCCGCTGCAGAAGCCATCCGACCGATCGTTGGCCCCGCCACCGTGGTGATCAGCCTACAAAATGGCGTGGAAGCCGCCGAACAGATCGGCCAGGTCATCGGCATAGAGCACATGATGGGCGGCATGACCCAAATCTCCTCGGCCATCGAAGCGCCAGGAGTGGTCAAACAGGTATCCCAATTTCGGCGCATCGTGTTTGGCGAATTGGACGGCGCGATCACCGAACGGGCCCGCCGCATCGAAGCAATCCTGAAAGCGACCGGGATCACCGTCGAGGTCACCCAGGACATCCAGAGCGTTCTGTGGGCCAAATTGGTGTTCATCTCGGCCGCCAGCAGCCTAGGAGCGCTCACCCGTTTGCCGATCGGCGATTGGCGCGGCGTGCCGGAGACGCGCCTTCTGGTGACCAACCTGATGAAAGAAGTCGAAGCGGTAGGACGCGCTCACGGCGTAAACCTAGAACCAAACGTGGTCGAAAAGTCTCTGGCGTTTATTGACGCCGCTGCGCCGCACATCAAAGCCTCAATGCAGCTAGACGTGGAGAATGGCCGCCGCTTTGAGTTGGAGTCGATCATCGGCGTGATCGGCCGCAAAGGACGACAGGTTGGCGTCCCAACCCCAACAGCAGACGTCATCTACGCTGCCTTGCTCCCGCTGTTGGTCAAGGCCACCCAAGCCGGCTGAGAGAAGAGGTCGTTTTGCTGCGCTGGATCCCACATTCCGATTTTTCTGTGGGAGATCCTCTTGGTGGACGGCGCAGGATTCGGGTTTGCCGCACCGCTCACCCAAGCATGGCGACCAGGCAGTCAAGCGCGGCAGGTCCACGCCCATATCCAAGTCGTCGCCGTGGCAGCGGTATCCCGAACAGGACGGGTGTTGGTTGGGGCGCGCTTGGGGACGGCGTATACCGATGAGCGGGTGGTATGGCGGTCATGGTATCAGGAAGCAGGCGACCATTGGCTGAAGGAAGGCTGCTTGGTGGTGGGAGACGCTCTATATGGGATGGACATGCAGGGATTGGCTTGGATAGATGAGCAGGGAGGGAAAGCCGTGATGCGGGTGCAAGAGAGCCTACAGTGAAACATCGAGAGATATATTTCTGGGCGGTGGTTGGTGGACGTCGAACGTCATGGCAAGGACAGAGTGGTATTTTTTAGAACATCCTCCACGTATGTGGGCTTGTTCAACAAGTCCTTGGTGCGAAAGGAGAGCCCAGTGGAGCAGGCATGGGAGGGGATCAGCGATGGAATCAGCCGCTGATTCAAGGGTCAAACAGCCTGCTTGCGGCTCTTCTAGAGACAGTTCATACCGTCCAAAGAGGCTTATTGAACAAGGCCCACGTATGTGGCCTTGTTCAATAAGCACCCTTGACGCGAAAGGATAGCCTGGTAGGGCAGGCATGGGAGGGGATCAGCGATGGAATCAGTCGCCGATTCAAGGGTCAAACGGCCTTCTTGTGGCTCTTCTAGAGACAGTTTGTACCGTCCAAAGAGACTTATTGAACAAGCCCCACGTATGTTGACAAGCTCAGAAATTTGTTTATAATATAAACGCTCAAGGATGGTGCTTTCTCTACGCTAACAAGCGATTTAATCCGGAACGATTATCGGCCCCCCTGTTTAGCGAACTTCTTTCGACAACTTTTCTTCCGTACCGAATCAGCAGGAAATGTGTTTTAAGTTTTCAAAAGGAAAACTTGAGCCTAGTTTATGAAAGCGGTCGGTTCGAGATGAGCTTTTATCGTTCACGGTTCAGCGCCATCCCGTTGGCCTTCTCCTGGCAAGGGATCCCTTGCCAAGGTAGCTTCTCCTGTCGCGCAAGACGTCACGGATCGATCCCAACACAACCATGACGTCTTTATATTTTTTGGTGAGGAGGTCAAAATGAGCAAGCCTTTACTGGTAGAAATCATTGCCTATGCCCCTACCGCCTTCTATCACTGCATGCATTGTGAGATCGCCTGGCGCGAGATGGGCAAATCCAATACAGTTCAGCAAGAACAGATCGAAAGCAGTTTGCCTGAGGACCTAAAGCAAGAGTATTCGACCATCTCCCAGTGGGTGCATGACATGTTTCGACGCTACTGCGACCAGCTGGTGATCAAGGTGATCGATGTGGCTTCGGTGGAAGGTGTGGTCAAGTCTTTGCGCTATGGTACTCGCCGCTATCCGGCGGTTATCGTGAATCGTCGTTCTCGTTTCAGCGGCGCGGCAGCGTTGCAACAAGCAGCCGAGGAGATTGAGCGCTTGTTGAGCGAACCGAGCCTTCCGGCAACTGTCCCAGCGCCCTAAGCGCTTACGCGCCCGGGCCAAGCACTTCGGGACAAAGGAGGTGATACTGGAATCAAAAGAACAGACTAGTCCCCTCGGCCGGCTTACGGAAGATGGCGACGTAAGCTCCTCAAATTCAATAACGCCATTCAGAGTTCTTTCGCCAAAAGGAGAAAGCTTATGAATACTCTATGGATCGTTGTAATTGCCGCGATTGCCATCTATGTGATCTACAACTTCTACGCCCGCAGCATTGACCGAAACATCATCCAGTCCGATCCCAAGCGTGCTACTCCGGCCCGCCTTTACATGGACGGCGTGGACTTCATACCCACCAGCCGCAACGTGCTCTACGGCTATCACTTCAAGTCCATCGCCGCCGCCGGCCCGATCGTCGGTCCGATTACAGCGGCCAACATTTGGGGATGGCTACCGGCCCTGATCTGGCTGGTGTTGGGAGTATCGTTCATCGGTTGGGTGAGCGACTATACGGCGATCATGGTCGCCGTCCGCAACGATGGAAATAGCCTGAGCGCCATCAGCCATCGCCTAATCGCGCCGCGCACCCGCATCATCTTGTTCATCTTTATCTTCTTCTACCTGATGTTGGTCGCCGGCGCCTTCATGGGCATCATGAGCGCTCTGATGGCCGCTCGCCCCGACGTGCCACTTGGCATCATCATGCTCGGCGTGATGGGCTTCTTGGCCGGCCAAATGCTCTATCGCTGGAAGATGGACTTGATCGCAGTGACCGCCATTGTGGTGATCGTGGTCTTGGCAGCCATGATCTTCGGCCCCTTTGGAGCAACCCAACATCCAGAGACCCGAGCCTGGCAATGGGTGGGCCCGATTAACGGTTCCATCGCCGCTCTGAACAAAGCTGTCGATCAGATCACCGGTGGCCAAGCGGTGATGGTGGTTTACGACCCAACCAACGCCGACCCGCGCATCCCACCTCCGGGTCCGGATGGCAAACGCCCCACCACGGCCCTTTACAATGCGGAGACCGGCGCCATCAAGACCATGCCCTCCTACCTGTTCTGGGCGCTGTTTATCCTCGCTTTCTCATATCTGGCTGCCACCCTGCCCATCTGGCGCTTCGCCCAACCAGTCAACTACATTGGTTTCTGGATCACCCTGATCACCATCCTGTCAGGCGCAGTAGGTGCGGTGTTGGCTCCCTTCCTGCGACCTGAAATAGGCGCGTTTGCCCTGGAACCGGTTAGGACGTGGGGCTTCGCTTACGATCCGACCAAGGCCTGGCAACCCATCTGGCCGATGCTGTTCGTGACCATCGCCTGCGGCGCCATCTCCGGTTGGCATGCCCTGTTTGGCTCGATCGGTACGGCGCGCCAGTTGGAGTATGAGACCGATGCCCTTCCGGTCGGCGCCGGCGCCATGTTCACCGAGAACACGCTGGGTTTGCTGTCGCTGGTGGCCGTCTCCATCGCTGGAACTGGCGGCGGTGCGGGTCGCTTCGCGGCCGGCGTGGGCTCGCTGCTCTCGGTCATCTTCGGTGAAGGATTCCGACCGTTTGGTACAGCACTCGGCTTTGGGGCCTTCATGGTGATTGTGTTGACCGTGACCCAACTGATCTTCCGCGTCATGCGCGTTACCCTGTCCGAGTGGATCGGCGACCAGGTGCCATTGTTCAAGAACATACACGTCTCCACCATTGCCTCGATGTTGCTGACCATGATCTTGGTGTTGACCGGCACCTGGGTGTATCTATGGCAGCTATTTGGCTCGGCCAACCAACTGATGGCGGCCCTTAGCCTGCTGATTGTCACGGTCTGGTTGCGAGAGCAACGCCGCAATCCTGCTTTCGCTCTCTGGCCCATGCTCTTTATGTACCTGACCACCTTAGCGGCCACGCTGGTGACAGCCCGCAACCTATTTGTCACCATCGTGCCCAAAGGCGGCACGGCGGCAGTGGGCGCCTGGGCGATGATCGTCATTGCCATTTTGCTCTTCCTGACCGCCCTGGTGATCGGTTGGGACGGCTACAAAGCCTATCAGCGATACGCCAAGGGTGGAACGGCACAGCAGGCCCCAGCGGCCACCGACTAAACCCGCCTTCGGGAGGAGAGAGCTAATCGGTCAAGAGTGACCCATTTCAACAGGGGAGACGCATCTGCAGATGCGTCTCCCCTAGCTGGATCGAAACAGGAATACTCTACCTTCGCTCGACCACGGCGCGCCCAAGATCGCACAACGACTCAAAATACGCCCTGGCATCGGTCTGGCTCGGATTAGGAAAAGGCAGATGAATTTCGATGTTCGGAGCCATCTTGCGTAAGCTGAGACGGATGTAGCGTGGGGAGAGGGCTTGCATTGGACCGCTCAGGCGATCCATGGTTTCTATGGCCAGCTGAAGCAGGCCACGCGGGGCCATCAAGCGCATGCCCTGATAATTAGTCACTTCCCAGCCGCGTTGAGCGAGTTTCCTTAGGACGTCACGCCCAGTCCAGCTTTTCGGATCGGCCAGTTCGAGGTCGAGCAGCGGAGGCGTGCTGAGAGCAGCGCGAAAGATGATCATGTCGTCACGTCCTTGAATCAATGCCAGTAACGCCATCCAAAACACATCGCGCGGTTTCAGGACAAGGAGCACGTCCATCCGATGAAAGGGACGTTTGGCTTTAGCGATGCCCATTTCGGCTACTGAAGACCCGAGCCAGCGAAATGTGGTTCGTTGACCGATCAAGGGCAAACCGTCTTGCATCCAGCGTAAGATGCGATCGCCGCGGCGCAAGTTGTAGATCATACCCAACCCAAACCATCCCATGAAGACTACCACAGCCGCCAGAATGATCGTTTGCGAGTCCATACCATCACCTCAACAAGACTGATTCCACGTCCACCAATTTCGGTAGGCATGAGTAGTATAATATATAATTATGACCAGTCAACCAGAAAAAAAGTCGCTTTGGCAAGCGATGCGCGAGTTCTTCTACGGCATGTTTAGCCTGGAGTTCGTGTCGCATGCGGTGGAAATGCGCACCAGTATGGAGAATCTGTTTATGCTAAGCACCGTGGGGGATATGATCGGGCTCCCAATCATCCCTCCTTACTACAGCCTGCGCTTATTGCCCTACCTGGTACCCCAGATCTCTCTTTGGAAGCGACGCATGCTGCGCGAGCGCGAATTTACCGATGAACATGACTACCATCTGGAAGGTTTGTAAACCTTCTCCAGTCTATACCATACTTTTTGTGAAGGAAAGGATCTATGAGCGAACACGAATCCAAAAGCCTCTGGCAAAACCTGAAAGAGATCATCTACGGCATGGCCTCCCACGACATGAGCCGCTATGCCCTGCGGACACGCGCCAGCATGGAGCATCTGTTCATCCTGATCACCATGGGCGATATGATCGGAATCCCCATCCTGCCGCCCTACTATAGCCTGCGTCTGCTGCCCTATGTCGTTCCGCAGATCTCCACTTGGAAACGACGGTTACTGCGCGAGAAAGACGTTTCCGACGCCATGTTCTAAGCGTGAGGAGCCGCCATGAATCTCCGACGAATCTTCGAAGAACACCCTGAACGCCGCTATATCATGTTTGGTGGTAAAGGAGGGCTGGGCAAAACTACCTTCTCCGCCGCCACAGCTTATTGGCTGGCATCCCAAGGAAAGAAGGTGTTGGTGTTTTCGGTGGACCCTCAAGCCAGCCTCTCCGATATTTTCCAGCGCGATATTTTCGGCAAAGGCCCCGTGCAGATCATGGAAAACCTATGGGCTCAGGAGATCGATGCCGATCAGCACATCAAGGCCTATCAAGAGGAGATCCGACGCAAAATCCTGGATATGTATGGCTTCGACTCGATCCCCGACGAGATCGAGCAATATATCCAGGCAGCTTCGGCTGAGCCGGCCATGGAAGAGAGCGCCATCTTTGACGCCGTGGTGGACATCGTGGTGGAAGGCAAATACGATTACTACATCTACGATCTGGTTCCACTGGGCCATGCGCTCTACTACCTAAGCATGGCCAAGGTCTATGACGAGTGGATCAATAAGATCACCAAACTGCGCGAGGAAATGCGCGAATATGAGGAAATGGTTGCCCGTTTGAAGCGGCAGAAGGAAACCGAAGAGGATCGCATTTTGAGCGAGTTGCAGTACATCCGCGGACGGATCAACGCTTCCTCGCGTATCTTGACCGACAAAGAGAAAACCGCCTTCTTCTTTGTCATCGTGCCAGAAGAGATGATCCTGATTGACACGCGCAAGGCAGCCGAGCTGTTTGCTCGCTTCGATGTGCCCATCTCGGGATACGTAGTCAACCGCGTTGTCCCACGCGAATTGCTCAACCAAAACATTCCTCCCTACCTGCGCAATCGCATCCAGATGCAGGAAAAATATCTACGCCAGATCGACGAAATGTTTGGCAATCAAGTGGTGGCCCGTGTGCCCGAGCTAGAACGCGATGTAACCGGTTTGGAGATGATCAGCCGGCTGGCGGGAATCATGTACGGAAAGTAGTGAGGAGGAGGCCATGACCCAAACAATCCAAATCTCTATGCGAAAATACGTGAACGACCACCAGCGCTTGCGCTACATTTTCTTTGGCGGCAAAGGCGGCGTAGGCAAGACGGTTCTGGCCGGCGCAACCGCCATCTGGCTGGCCGGCCAAGGGCGACGCGTGATGCTGGCTTCCACCAACCCCGTACACAGCTTGAGCGGCCTACTGGGGCAAGATGTGTTCGGAAAGCCCACATTGGTCAACGGTGCGCCTAATCTGTGGGCCTACGAGATCGACACCAAAGACACCATCGAGCGCTCCAAGCAGGAGATCCGCGAGAAGATCCAGTGGTTCCTCAAATTCGCTGACATTTCCACCAAAGCTGATGACTTCGTCGAATCGGCCACCATGAACCCGGCCTTTGAAGAGTCAGCCATGTTTGAAAACATGGTGGACCTAATGCTCAAGGACGAGTACGACGTGTACGTCTTTGATACTGCGCCCACGGCCAATGCCCGTCGCCTGCTAGGCATGTCCAAGGTATACTCGTTGTGGGTTAACAAGATGCTCAAAAGCCGCCAAGAAGCCCGCACCTTGCGAGAGATGCTCTCCTTCACCAAGAAGAAAGAAGACGATCCGCTGATGGATTACTTGATCGCTTTCCGCGACCGCATGGGGCAAGCGCGCAAATTGCTCACGAATGAACAACTGACGGCCTTCTTCTTTATCACCTTGGCTGAGGCGCTGCCGATCGCCGTGATCACCCGCTTTATCGGCTGGTTCCACGATTTCGGCATCCCCGTCGGCGGGGTGATCGTCAACATGTTGATCGAACGTTCCCAATTGACCGAAAGTTCGCCCGATTTTGTCTGGAACCGCGTTGAGATGCAAGAACGCTATCTGGAAGAAATCTGGCAGAAATTCGACGGCATGGTGCGCGCCATGCTTCCCCTCTACGAGACCGAAGTGCGCGGCGTAGAGATGTTGAAACGCATGGGCAACCAGCTCTTTGTCTAAACGGCCCGCAAGCGCAACGGCGTCTCTCTCCCTGGGTGATTGATGCACGTCGGCCTTCTCAACACCCTATGCGACGTCCTGTATGGCATGGCGATCCATGATCAAGTACGAGCGCTGACTCGGCATCGTGGCAATCTGGAGCACCTGTTTGTGCTGATCAGTTTCGGTGATTTGGTTGGGGTGCCGATCTTGCCACCCTACTACGGCATGAGACTGCTGCCCTTCTTGGCGCCACTGCTCAACAACTGGAAGCGACGCGTCTTGCGCGAGCGCGATGTCACCGATGCGCTGTTCTAGATGGCCGAATTCGCTTCAGCCATCGTCGAGGGCCTGTGTTGCTCACAATAACGTTCTGTATTGAACAAGGAGTTACATGGATCTCGGATTGACCGACAAAATCGTTCTGGTAACGGCTGCTTCAAAAGGCCTGGGCAAAGCTGCGGCACGTGAGTTTGCCCGCGAAGGGGCCCACGTCGCCATGTGCGCCCGCAGCGATCAGATAGAAACCGCCGCCGCCGAAATCCGTCAAGAGGCCGGCCGGCGCGTCCTTGCGTTGCGCGCCGACCTCACCCAACCGAGCGACATCGAAGCGGTGGTTGCCGCTACCCTGAGTGAGTTCGGCCGGATCGACATCCTGTTCATCAATTCCGGTGGGCCCAAACCCGGCAATTTCCTATCCCTCACCCCGTCCGATTGGGAAGCGGCAGTTCACTTGACGCTGATGAGCGCTGTGCGCCTGTGCTATGCTGTGGTTCCCCACATGATCCAGCAAGGCGGGGGCAGCATCGTCACCACCCAGTCTTATTCGGTCAAGCAACCGATCGACAATCTGATCCTCTCCAACTCGATCCGCATGGCAGTGATCGGGCTGATGAAATCACTGGCCAACGAACTGGGTCCGAAAGGCATCCGCGTCAATTCCATCAACCCCGCCTGGACGTGGACGGAGCGCGTGGAACAGCTGATGAACGACCGCGCCATCCGCAATGGGACCACCCCCGAAATCGAAGCCGCCAACGTGACCAGCGATGTGCCACTAGGACGGATGGGCACCGTGGAGGAATTTGCTCGCGCCGCTGTCTGGTTGGCTTCGCCGGCAGCTTCTTTCATCCACGGTCATGCGCTGATGTTCGACGGCGGCGCCGTCAAGGCCGCGCTCTAGAACGCACACCAGCGTAGGAATGCCCTGCCACCCCTCAGACGGCTAGGATGGTTCTCAACCTTCCCAGATAACCTGCACCGAAGATAGCGCTAGGACTTTCTTAGCGCAGGGCAAGCTAGGTTTTTTGAAACGTTCACGGCTTGCTCCTCAACAACCTAGACGGCACCCCCTGCTGACTTGGAACTTCATAAGACGCCCCGGAACAAAACTTCCCTTCGGGGCGTTTTTGGTTTACGATTCGCCCATCCATCAACGGCCATCATGACCGGTCTTTCTCGCCTCAGTCGCAACGCTTTGACCATTGCCTTTCTCTTCTTGCTCGATAAACTCTTGGCATTCGTGCGCGCCGGCGTGATCTCGCGCCGCTTTGCCGACCAAGTGCACCTGCTAGATGCCTTCAACGCAGCCAATAACCTGCCCGACCTGCTGTTTGCCTTGATCTCTGGCGGCGCACTAGCCATGGCCTTCATCCCCTTGCTGACCGAGTATCTGACCACCCGCAACCGCGCCGCCACGTGGGACCTGTTTTCGCGCGTGGCCAACATGGCCTTCCTCACCACTGCCGGCCTGGCAGGGATCGTCGCCCTGTTCGCCGAACCGATCGTGGATGCCGAAATCGGGATTGCGCCTGGCTTCGGCCTAGAGCAACGTCGTTTGGTGGCCGATCTGATGCGCCTCAACTTGATTGGCACAGTGATCTTCTCGATCAGCGGCTTGGTGATGGCCGGCCTGCAAGCCCATCAGCATTTCGTCTCGCCGGCCCTGGCCCCCATCCTGTACAACGTCGGGCAAATCATCGGCGCGCTGGCCTTTGCCCCGCGCTGGAGCGTCCACGGCCTGGTGTATGGCGTGATCCTGGGCGCTGCGCTCCACCTGCTGGTCCAGGCGCCGGCCCTGATCCGCTTCGGCTTCCGCTGGACGCCGGCGGTGGACCTGCGACATAGCGGCCTGCTCGCCGCTCTGAAGCTTATCGCTCCCCGCCTGGCAACCATGGGCGGCATCCAGTTCATCATGCTGGCCCGCGACAACTTGGCCTCGCGCCTCGATCAGGTCGGCGCAGTGACCTCGCTGACGTATGGCTGGATGATCATGCAGGTCCCTGAAACCCTCCTAGGAACGGCTATCGCTACCGCTATGTTGCCCACCCTGGCAGAGCTAGCTGCCCGCAGCGACTGGGATGGCTTTCGGGGCACCATTGAGCGTGCCTTGCAGGTGCTGATCGCCTTCTCGCTGCCCATCGCTGCCATCCTAGCTGCCAGCCTGGACCCGCTGGTTCAAGTGGCGTTCGGCTTCGATGTCTCCACCTCCACCTTGCTCACATGGACCACCCGCGCCTACCTGCTCACCCTGACCGGCTACGTGATCCACGAAGTAGCCGTGCGATCGTTCTACGCCCGCAAAGAGCCGTTGATCCCCTTGGCAGCAGTCGTGATCCGCTTGGTCATCTTTCTGAGCATCGGGATTGCAGGCGTGGCCCTGCTGCGGCCATGGGGTGCGCCGATCATCGCCCTGGCCGAGATTGCTCTGCTGATCGAAGCCATCCTGTTGTTCGCCTGGCTCTCGGCGCGCCTGCATCAGCCGATCCGGGTGGATGGGGCGCTTGCGCGGGGGATGGTCGCAGCGCTCCTTGGCGGCGCGGCCGCCTATGGTCTGGCCAGAATCGCTCCATTTGGGCAGGTGCTCGCCGCTTTGGCCGGCATGTCGGTCGGGGCAGGGATCGTCCTGCCAGTGGTGTGGCGCGAGGTTCGTCTGCTGTTCCGATTGTGAGAGCCAGCTAAATCATGAGAGTTTACACGGAGTATAATAGCCGCCATGTCTGACCCGAATCTCGAATCGACTCAACCCAACCCCTCTTTAGAGTCCACCCAGCCGAACCAGGTCCTTGGGGAAACTCAACCTGCCGGGGAAACGCCTCCCGTCGAATCCGAGGCGACCTCTCAGCCGGCCCCGCCAGCCGGCCGGCGATTCCGCTTCCCCTGGCGCAACCTCCTGCTCGGCTTCTTGGGACTGATCCTGCTGATCGCCCTGGGCGGCTTCGGAGGCTACCGGGCCGCCATCGCCGAACGCCAAGCCGCCTATGAAGCGCGTCTGACAAAAGAGATCACCGACCAATACGCCATGGCCCTGCTGGATATCGCCTTTGGCCGCTACGGCTTGGCCCAGCAGCGGCTAGAATACATCATCCAACAAGACCCGACCTTCCCCGGCGCAGCAGAGAAGCTAGCCGAAGTGATGGTGCTCGCCTCGCTGGCCTCCATTCCCACCGCCACGCCAACCATCACCCTCACCCCAACCCCCGACCTGCGCGATATGGAAGAGATCTTTCAACGTGCCAAACAAGCCATCGACGCCGGCGATTGGCCCGACGCCATCGCCAACCTGGATACCCTGCGGCGCAAGGACCCCAACTACCGCACCGCCGAAGTGGACGGAATGTACTACTTCGCCCTGCGCAACCACGGCTACGCCCTGATCACCAAGCAGGGCAACCTGGAAGGCGGCATCTATCACCTGACGCTGGCCGAACGCTTCGGACCGCTAGACAGCGTGGCCAACGGCCTGCGGGAGGGCGCCCGGCTCTACGTCTTGGCAGCCAGCTTCTGGGAATTGGACTGGCGGAATGCCGTTCTCTACTTCTCCCAGCTCTACACCGCCTGGCCGAACATGTGGGACGGCACGATGACCGCCGCTCAGCGCTTCCGCATTGCCTCCATCCGGTACGGCGATGAACTCCTGGCCCAGGAGCAGTGGTGCGCAGCGTATGAACAATACTACAACGCCAGCCTGGTCGCCCCGCTCGAGCCGCTGGCCCAGAAAAATCTCAACATTGCGCTGTACAACTGCATGCCGCCCACCCCATTCGTCCCCCCTGAGCCTACGCCTAGCCCCTAGACGCTTCCATGGCAGCACCTCCGATCTGGGCGCTCACCCTGGTGTACTGGTTGCACATGTTGGCCACAGTCGCGTGGGTGGGAGGGATCGTCTCCATCTCCCTGCTGATGCTGCCGGCCATGCGCAAAAGCCTGTCTTCGGCCGATCAGCTGGCTTTCCTCGAAGCCATGCAGCGCCGGCTAGAACCGCTGGCTTGGTTTTGCATCGGCCTATTGGTGGCCACCGGCCTGTTTCAACTGAGCGCCAACCAACACTACCAGGGGTTTTTCGATGTCAGCAGCCAATGGTCGCTAGCGATCCTGATCAAACATGGCTTGGGGTTGATCCTGGCTGCCGTGACCGCCGTTCAAACCTGGGAAGTGCTCCCTGCCATCCGCCGCGCTCTGCTTCGGCGGCAAAAGGCCGGCAGCGAAGAAGAATTGCTCCGCCTACAGCAGCGCGAGGAGCGTCTAGTGCAGATCAGCTTGGTGCTCTCGATCCTGATCCTGGGAGCGACGGCCCTGGCACGAAGTGCCTCGTAATCGGCACCTGACCCCAGGCTGGGATGCCGGCCAAATCATAGGCCATAGCGCCCTCGATGCGCACTGGGATCATTTCCCCCACCTCCACTTCCCCTTGCACCAGCACGTAGCCGTCGATCTCCGGTGCATCGCGATACGAGCGCCCCACCGATACCCCTTGGGAATGCCCCTCGATCAGCACTTCCAGCGTCTCCCCGACAAACGACTGATTGATCTCCAGCGAAATGCCCTGCTGCAGCTCCATCAAGCGCCGGTAACGCTCTTCCTTGACCTCCGGTGGGATCGGGTCTCCCAAGGGTGCGGAGGCCGTTCCAGGCTCAAACGAGAAGCGGAATACCCCTACCCGATCGAAGCGCACGGTGCGGACGAACTCCTCCAGGGTACGGAACTCCTGCTCGGTTTCACCCGGATACCCCACGATGAAAGTGGTGCGCAGGGCGATGCCAGGCAGGCGCGAGCGTAGTTTCTCCAGAGTGCGATACACCCAGTCCAGGTTGGCCGGCCGCCGCATGCGTCGCAACACGTCTGGATGCGCATGTTGTAATGGCATATCCAGATACGGGACGATCTGCTTCGAAGACGTCATCACATCAATCAGCCGATCGGTCACGTAGCCCGGATATGCATACAAAATGCGGATCCACTCCATGTCGGGCACAGTTTGGGTCAACCGCTCCAACAGGATGGCCAAGCCGTCCTTCATGCCGAGATCGTGGCCGTAATCGGTGGTATCCTGGGCGATCAGGATCAACTCGCGCACCCCTCGATCTCGCAGGCGCCGCGCCTCGTCGAGCAAGGTCTCCAACGGGCGGCTGACCGCCCTCCCCTTGATGAGCGGAATGGCACAAAACGCACAGGGCCGGCGACAACCGTCAGCGATCTTGAGATAGGCCGAAGCGCCGAACCGATGGGCGCGCAGCACGCCGGCCTCGTCGGTGCCCACTGTTTGCGCCTCCGGCAGGTGATACAAGGGCTGGGGATGGGCGCTTTGGCGCAACTGGCGCACTACCTGTACAATGTCCATCCAGCGACGCGTGCCTAGGATGCCATCCAGGCCGGGCGCCTGACGAGCCACGTGGGCCCCATAGCGCTGGGTCAGGCAGCCGGCCGCGATCAGCAACTGGTGCTTGCGCTTGATCTTGGCCAAATGACGTAGCATGTTCAGCGATTCCTCGCGGGCCGGCCCGATGAAACCGCAGGTATTTACGATCAACACCTCGGCTTTGCGAGGATCCTCCACCGCCGAAAAGCCCTCGCGCTCCAGCAACTGGGCCATCGAGTCCGAATCCACTGTATTCTTAGCACAACCGAGCGAAACCAGATAAAAGGTGTTCCTTGGCATATTCCGATCCACGAAAAGCCATCAACGCCGCTCAGCGCGTCGGCGTGGGTGTGCGCGTGGGAGTAGGGGTGCGCGTGGGGGTTGTGGTGCGAGTGGGTGTGGATGTGATGGTGGGCGTCGCCGTGATGGTCGGCGTCGGGCTGGCTGTGGGTGTAGCGGTGACGATCCCTTCCGCCCGAAAGATGCGCAATACTGCCTCTCCCATCCCGCCCAACAGCCCCAGATCGCGTTGATTATAATACACCCGCAAGGCGGCACCATTGCCGGCCACCACCTCGATCTGCGACGTTGCCTCGAAGGGATAAGCTGAGCCAGGCGCCACACGCCCTTCAAACGCCACCTTGCCATCCGCAATCACCCGCAAAAAGGTTCGCTCCAGGGCGATCAGATTGATCTGCACTGTCACGCCGGCCTGCGGCGTGGGCAAGATCAGCGGCGTCTCCTCCAGAGTTGGCGTCGTCAGCACGATCTCCCCAACCAGGGCGGCGGTCGGCGTGCTCGTGGGACCGGGCTCCACCTCCAACACCTCCTCGATTGGGGGAATTGTAGCGACTGCCTGGGCCAGCTGGCCAAGCATGCGGTTCACGCTCCACAGCACAAACGCCATGAGCCCCAGGAACACCCCGATAACTAGCAGGTCGGCAGCCAGCAAACGAGTCAGGGGCGGAACGCGAGGCGGCGCCTCCATTGAGGGAATGCCGCGCGCGCCAGGAGGCAGTGGATGTCGTTCCCGATGACGGGCCTGCAACGCCTCGGCAAACTGCAACAGCAGCGCCTCCAAGTCCAGATCCAGAAACGAAGCATACAAGGCCAACAAGCCGCGCGTCTGGACTGGCGAAGGAAGCCGCTCCAAATCCCCATCCTCCAGCGCTTGCAGGTAATGGGCGCGAATACGGAGATGACGCTCGATCTCCTCATGCCGGAGATTGAGCATCTCTCGGCGTTGACGCAACTGTACTCCGATCTGGGCAAACAGGGCTTGTGAAGAAAGGGGATGTGATTGAACCGCTGCCCGGGCCGATCCTCCCTGCCCGGCATCGTGCTCCCTCCTGGGCGATTCTGCCGGCGCCTCGCCCCTTCCCCAGCGCGTATCCGGCCCCAAAAAGCCGTCCAGCCCCCCAACGTCTGCTGCCGGCCCCACCCCAGATGACGACTGCTCTGAACTGATTGGAGTTGCCGGCTCAGAAAGGGTCGGCGCCCTGGCCTCGGCCTCAGGCTCTAGGGAGCTTTTTTTTTACCGCTTGGCACAGCCGCCGGTTTGCCCTGGCGCAACGATGTTTGCTCGTCGGCCCCGGGCAAAGTCTCAAGCCGCTCCTGGGCCGGCGTGTCTGCAGCAGGCCGCCGGTCTTCGGCCGGCAGGGCTTCTCCAGTCAGGTCTTCTAGCGCCTGAGGGGCTGTTGGCGTCTGCTCCTGCGGCGGGGCGGCCGGCGTCTCTCGGGCCGAGGTGGCCGCCGTGCGACGGAAGGGGCGAGTCCAGAAGGGACGGCGTTCGGCCTGGGGTTCGGGCAAGCCGGCTTCAGGTTCAGGTGCCGAAGCGGGGAGGGCTGGAGAGGTCGGACCAGCCTCAGGCGGAGTTTCCGAAAGGGGCGAGGAAGCCGTCGCGGCCTGCTCAAGTTCCCGTCGCGCCGCTTCCAGATCCAAACCCAGGAATTCGGCGTACAGACGGAGGAAACCGCGCCCCTGAGCAGCAGACGACATCACCGAAAAGTCATCGTTCTCAAGCGCTTCCAGGTAGTGCGGGCGAATGCGGGTCGCCTCGAAGACTTGCTCGAGGGTCAGCTTCCGCTCCAGGCGCAGGCGCTTGAGCCGCTGACCAATGGTTTCAGGAGGAGATTGCATGCGAAAAAGTGTACCACGTTTGACCTGCAGAAGGAACAGTCACAGGTCAAATCAAATCCTGCCACCTGCCGCTTCGGAATCCACCCCCTAGACAGGATCCCACAACGCAGCAGGCGGCAAAAACTTCATTCGGAAGTGGCCGGAGCAGCTTCGGCAGCCGCCTTAGGGCGGGCTTTCCTAGCTGTCGGTTTGCCTTTCTCTTGGCGTGCTCTCTCTTCTTCCTCGCCCTCGCGGCGCACAATCACTTTGACCTCGGGCACCAGGTCCATCGTTAGCCGCACCGGAACAGTGTATTGGCCAAGCTCGCGAATAGGTTGCATATCCACCTGCTGGCGCTTGATCTCGAAGCGCACCTTCTGGGTAATGGCTTCGGCTACGTCATGAGCCGAAACCGAGCCATATAGCTTGCCGGTCTCGCCGGCCTTGACCATAAAGGTCAACTCCATGCCGTTGATCTGCTCCGCCAACCCTTGCAGCTCTTGGTTCAAAGCAGTGCGGCGGATCTCGGCCTGCTGGCGAATGCGCTCAGCCTGCTTTAGAGCGTCGGGGGTCGCCAAGACGGCCAACCCTTGAGGGATCAGAAAATTACGGCCGTAGCCGTCGGCGACTTTTTTCACCTCGCCGGCACGACCCAGCTTATACACATCTTTCAACAACAACACTTTCATCTGTCAAGCCCTTTCGTTGGATAGAGAGATCTGCGGGCGAAGGGTACAACGCCTCGCAGGGCTGGATTGTACCAGAGGATGCGCGCCTTGCCAACTGTGAGAAGCGAGAGTAAGATAAGGTCATGAACCGTTTCGCCCTTCCCTGGCGCCGACTTGCCTGGGCCGTCGGAATTGGAACGTTGTTTTTGCTGGTGATCGAATTCAACGCCCGTCTGGAAGAACTCGAACGCTTGTCGAAAGAAGCCCAAGCCCATCGCGCTACGGCCACCCACCTGATGCACACCCAGATCGCCCTACAAACCGCCGTCGCTTATGCCACCTCTGAAGCGGCTGTTGAGGGATTTGCACGAGTCCACAACCGCATGGCCCGAGAAGGGGAGATAGCGGTTGTGCCGGTGGGAATCGAAGGCGAAGCCATCCTTCCAGCTACTCCAACGCCCACGCCGGCCCCGACCCTGCTGCCCAATTGGCAAGTGTGGTGGGATTTGTTCTTCGGAGAACGACCCTAGGACACGCCCAGGGGAGGGAGATTATCAGGTAAACCCGCCGCCCGAGGTATACCCACATGCCGGACAGACCAGGTTGAGCAGCCCGTCGTAGTCCAAGCGCCCTTGGCCGCACTGCGGGCAGAGCTGGCCGCGGTGCGGTGCGCCGCCACACGAGTGCCCGGCTATGGAAAGATTGAGGTTCTTTTTCCCATCTCTTCGCTGGCTTGTGGAAGAGGCGGGTTTCTTCTTTTTGCGCGAGGAAATGACGCCAGACGCAGTCATGCCTTCTTGAGGCCGGCCATCATTCGCTGGATGAGCGCCGATTCAGGCACCGCGCCTTCGATGTGGATGACCTCATTGATCACCGTGCGTGGCACGCCGTAGACTTGATATTTGTTGGCCAGGTGAGGGAACTCAATCGCCTCCACCATATCGGACCTGATGTGATCGCTCGCCATGGCCAACTTATGGGCCAACAACACGGCTCGCGGACAATAGGGACAAGTAGGCGTAACGAAGACCTGGATGTGCACCGGTTGATCGATCTGCTGCAGGGCCTCTAGCGTCTTAGGGAGCAGGTTATGCTCGCCTTGGCTGAGCATCAGCAGATCTTCGATCAACGTACCAAACTCATAACCGGAAGGAATGCCGTAGAATCGAATGCCATAATCCTTGAGCGGTTCACCGCCCAATAAGACGATGGCCGGGATCTTGTCCACACCGTATTGTTGGGCAACTGCCTCGTCGGCGAGAAAATCGTACACTTCCAGCTCGATCTTGTCCGAAAGAGCGGCCAGCTCTTCCAGCAATTGGTGGGTTTCAGCGCAGTAATCACATTCTAAAGCGCCGCCTTGTCCTTGGCTAAAGAAGAGCACCTTGACCGGTTTCGTCATGGCGCTAAACGCTTGTCGCACTTGCTCTTGAATTTCCTCGTTGAGAAGAGACATGCTTGCTCCTTGAAATAATGGAGTAGGGACGATTCCAGGAGAGTAGACGCCGCAAGGGTAGAAAATCATACCCACGCAGGCATAGCTCCCCTGCCAACGTGATTGTTCTGTGATTGTTCCAAAGTTGGCAAAAGTGTAGTTAAGTGGTTGTGAGGCATACCCCCTCACAACCCATGAAGAAAGGGACATACCGAGATGCGCCTGAGCCTGATTTTACCAAAAGTTGAGCCAACCCAGCATGAATCCCCAACCCAATGCCCTCAAAAAGGATGTCAGGGAAGGCAGTTTATCCCCCGGCAGGAAGTGAGCAAAAAGATCGTGGATACGCAGTATTCTGAGGTCAGGGCCTGGAGATGGGAGTGCACAACCTGTGGGCATGTCTTTCGGGTCTATCCCAAAGGTGTCAGTCGGAAGCGGATCTCGAAACGGGTGAATGGGATGGCGGTGATGCTGTACCTGCTGGGATTGAGCTACGGAGCGGTCGAGATTGTGTTGAATCGCCTTGGCATAGGGATTGGAAAAACGAGTGTGTATCGGGCCGTTCAGGCGATAGCAGAACGAGCGCCGAGGCTAAAGCGTGAGCCGCTCCGCTCTTGCCATCAGCCGCCTGATCGCTTTGGCCGCAAATCATCTGTCGCATGGCTTGCGTTTGGCTAATTTGATGGCGTAACTTAAGGAAATTGCCCGCGGAGTTGCCGCCCTCCCTGTTAGTTCACCCGTCTTTTGCCAATTTTGGAACAATCATCTGCCAATCGTGGCTGCCGGGCGAGAATCGGCTTCCCTTTTCTTCCAACCTGCGTATATAATCATCGGCAACACTCAAGGAGGATTGCCCCATGGAACTCCTGACCGTCCGCGTCGAAAAACCCGACCCGATCAACTTCATCCTCGGCCAGTCCCATTTTATCAAGACCGTGGAGGACCTCCACGAGGCGCTGGTCGCTGCCGTGCCTGGCATCAAGTTTGGGCTTGCGTTCTGTGAAGCCTCAGGCAAGTGTCTGGTACGCT
This sequence comes from uncultured Anaerolineae bacterium, assembly GCA_937120535.1. GTDB lineage: Bacteria > Chloroflexota > Anaerolineae > Anaerolineales > Villigracilaceae > Denitrolinea. The sequence continues at coordinate 38,362 of CAKZJX010000011.1, read as the reverse complement.
GGAGCGGCACCGATCCGGCGATGATCGAGCTGGCTCAAAAGAACGCCCTGGCCATCGGCGCTGGCCATTCCTTCCTGGTCTTCCTGGCTGAGGGATTCTACCCGATCAACGTGCTCAACGCTATTAAGGCCGTGCCTGAGGTTGCTCGCATCTTCTGCGCCACGGCCAATCCTACCCAGGTGATCGTCGCCCAAACCGAGCAGGGGCGGGCCATCCTGGGTGTGGTGGATGGCTCCTCGCCCAAAGGGATCGAAGGCCCTGAAGACATCGCCTGGCGCAAAGACTTCCTACGCAAGATCGGCTACAAGATCGGCTGACGTCTAGCCGCCGGCCAAGCGCCTGATTTGCCGTACCATCCAGTCCCAGGCCTGCCACACTTCGGGGACCCGCCACAGGAAGAGGATCGCCCCATAGAGCACCCCGCCCAAGGCGACGCCTCCCAACCCGACCAACCAGCGGTTCAGCTCCGCCGCAGCGCGGCTCCACGCCCCGAGTGCTAGGCTCATCCCCAGCGCGGCCAACGTCGCTTGGAGTGCACCACGAGCGATCCACCCGTCCTCCAGCCCGCCTAGTCGCCGGCGCAGGAGGGCAAACAAAGCCGTTGCCTCCAGCGCTGTAGCCAGCGAGTTGGCCAGCGCCAAGCCGCCGTGCGGCATCCATCCGACCCGAACAAAGAGCTGCGAGAGAGCGATGCTCAACCCGATGTTGAGCAGCATGGCCATCCCGCCGATCTGGACCGGGGTGCGGGTGTCGTGTTGGGCATAGAAGACACGGGTCAACACTTCTAAGACAGAATGCCCCACCAGGCCGGCCGCATACCACAGCAGGGCCCAGGCCACCAACTCAGTAGACGACATGTCAAAGGCGCCGCGCTGAAAGAGCATCGCCACCAGCGGTTGGCGCAACACGATCAGCCCCAACGAGGCCGGCACGGCCAACAGGATCACCCCGCGCAACGAAGCCGCCAGCGAGGAGCGCAGTGCCTCTTGCTGCCCCAGCGCATGCTGCGCCGAGAAGGTCGGCATGGCGGCAATCGCCACCGATTGAGCGATGGCCGCCTGAGCCATCAACATCAGCGAGAAGCCATACGACAAGCCGGCCATGCTGGCCTGGCCCATGAATGAGGCCAGATAGCCATTGACCCAGAAGTTGATCTGCACTACCGCCACCCCAATCACCCGCGGTCCCATCAGCGCCAAGACATGCCGCACATCGGTGTCGAGCATCTTGCACCAGGCTGTCCGCACAGCTAGATCGGGGCGCAACCGCCACACGGCTGGCACCTGCAGGGCCACATACAGCGCAGCGCCGATCACCACCCCCCACGCCAGCCCATACACCCCCCAGCGGGGCGCAAGTGCCAGCGCACCGAAGAGGATGCCTAGCTGGTACATGGCCGGCGTGAGCGCCGGCACCAGGAACACTTGATGGGCATTGAGCACCCCGACCATCAGCCCCCCCAGCCCAAACAGCACTGCGGAGATCAGTTGAATCCGCAACAGATCAACGGTCAGCGAAAACAGGCCGGGATCGGTCGAAAAGCCCGGGGCCAGCACGTGACGGACGATCTGAGGGGCGAACAACGCCGCGAGGCCGGCTAGCAGGCCGAGGGTCAAGGTGACGAAGCGGGCCAAGGAGATCGCCAATCGCCAGGCAGCGGTGTGTTCGCCTTTCGCCAGCAGGCCGGTGAAGGTGGGAATAAAGGCCGATCCTAGTGCGCCGCCGGCCACCAGCAAGAAGAGCGTCTCGCTCACCCGGTTGCCGTAGTAAAAGGCGCTCAGCTCGGCCGAAGCACCGAACAGGTGTGCAACAAGGATCGAACGTAGCAGGCCAGCAATCTGGCCTACGATCAGGGCCATCATCACCACGCCGGCCGCGCGGGCAATCTGACGATTCGACGAAAACATAAGATGAAGCTACCGTGACGGATGAGTGGAATCGGTCTGGGGTTCCACCCCTTTTTTCTTCTCTCGCCGGTGGATCAGGCGCCATCCTCCCCAGGCCGCCAAACCGGTCACGAGCCCCCACGGCAAAACGACAACAACAAACAGGAACACAAGATCGACCACCGTGCGCAAGCCATCTCCCAACATTTCCCCTGCCTGGGAAACCGACATGTGATTCGACGACGGACTAGGAGAAGGAGGGAGCAGCCAAACGGTGATGACCGAGAAGCGGGACGATCGATCCAAGGCATTCAAACGTCCTTGCAGGGTTTGGATTTCGCGGTCGCAACGCGCCAATTGTTCCTCCACCGCCAGCAACTCCTCTACTGTCTCGGCCTGGCGGATCATTTCCAACAAACGTTGCCGGACGGCTCGCAGCGACTCCAAGCGTAACCGAACCGCCAGATACTCCTCGTCGAGCCCCTCGATCATCTCTTCCCAGCCCAAAACGTGCAGCCCCATGCCGGCCATTCGATCCACCACCTCGTCAAAGCGATCGGCCGGCACCTGGACGGTCATCACCACGCCCGGAGCAGCGCCGTCCTCCTCTTGCCGCATCTCCCCAGAGAGCACCTGTGCCCCTTCTGAAGCCAGCTCAGCCGCCAGGGCTTCGATCTGCTCATGAACGACGATCGGGTCGTGAACCGCCAGCGATAGGTTGCCGCTGCGAGCCACGGCTGTTCCGGTAGCCGCCAATGGCCCTGCGTCAATTGGGTCAACGCTCCCATTCAGCTTATACGAACGGGGTGGATCAGCACGAAGCGACTCGAGAAACGCCGCCAACAGCGGCGTTCCCACCAGATAAAACATCATCATCAAGATGATCGCGCTCAACCCCACGATGCCAATCCTTAGGCGGCGATTCGTCTGTCTTAACTGAGCGAGATCAGTATCTTCCGGCATGGGCAGCTCCTTTGCCAGGGCATTTTACTCCAAAACCTTGTCGTTCTCCTATTCCATAGTATACTTTTCCCATGCTGCCCGAGCGCATCAGTCATTATGTGATCCAGGCCGAACTCGGACAAGGCGGCATGGCGATTGTCTATCTCGCTCACGACCTGCGTTTCAATCGTCAAGTCGCCATCAAAGTTTTGCCGTCCGAACTATTGCATGGCGATCCCCAATTCCGCTTGCGCTTTGAGCGCGAGGCCAAGATCATCGCCCAATTGGAACACCCGGCCATCGTACCGGTATATGACGTGGGGGAAGAAGACGGTCGCCCCTATTTCGTAATGCGCTATATGAACGGCGGATCGCTGGCCGATCGCCTCCAGCAACAGCGCTTCTCGGTGAAAGAAGCGACGCGCATCCTCGAGATCATCGCCCCAGCTCTCGAAGAAGCCCATGCGAAGGGCATCGTGCATCGCGACCTAAAACCCAGCAACATCCTGTTCACCGCCAACGAGTTCCCTTGCATCTCCGATTTCGGGATTGCCAAGGTGCTCCAAAAAGAGGGAACCACCCTGACCAGCGACAGCATGATCATCGGAACACCGGCCTACATGTCCCCCGAACAAGCTGCCGGCAAACCGATCGATCACCGCACTGACATCTACGCTTTAGGCATCATCCTGTTTGAAATGCTCACCGGCTGCCAGCCCTACCAAGCCGACACGCCGATGGGCGTGGCCGTGAAACACATCACTGATCCGATCCCCAACATCCTCGAATTCAACCCCAACCTGCCGGCCTGGATTCAAGACGTGATCGCCCGCGCCCTGGCCAAAGACCCCGACCAGCGCTTCCAAACGGTCACCGAGCTGGTCCAAGCCCTGAAAGACCACTTGGTCTCTGCCCAGGCAGCGACCGTCGTTTCTGCCTCTCCCTCTCCGCCCACTGTTGCGAGGCCGAAACAGCCGGCGGTACGATTCCCATCGCTCCGTTTGCTATGGATCGCGGCAGGGATCGGCCTGCTCAGTGTTGCAGGCTGGTTAATCGGACCTTCGCTACGCCTGGCGGCCGATTCAGGAAATCCCATCCCCTTCCTGGCCTCACCCACTCCCCAGGACCTCCCCGCCGGGCCGCTTCTCCTCCCAACCGATACCCCGCTGCCCTCTCCTTCTCCCACCCTGGCACCCTCTCCGACGACAGAACCCTCGCCCACTCCTCCCCTACCGCCCACCGAAACCCCGCCGCCGGCCCTACCCGTGCTTGGCGAAGCCGATCAGATCGCCTTCCTGAACGCCAACGACATCTGGATCATGAACGTGGATGGCAGCGGGCTGAAACAACTCACCATTGACGGAGCAAAAAAATTCAACCTAGAGTGGTTGGATCGCAAAACCATCCTCTACATCTCCGGCAAGACGGCAAAAACCGTGGACATCGAAACCCTGCGTGAGGACAACATTGCCAGCTTCCTCTGGGCAGAATACTTTGAAAGCTTCCACCTCTCGCCCGATCGCAAACAAGTGGCCATTACCGTAGAGCGTGAACTCTTCATCGTCCCCTTTAACATTGAGACCCTGCGCAACGTCCGCAAGAAGAGCGATCTGCTGGCCCTCAACGGCTGCCTCTATTACTCCGAATTCCCGGTCAAGGAAGCCCTCTGGTCTGACGACGGCCAAAAACTGGCACTCAAGATCATGGTGCCCATCGGCCGGCAGCGCTCCGACGCCATCCGCATCGTCGAACTGGAGTGCGGCGCCACCCGCTTGCGCGGGCTAGACACCTTCCCGCCAAGCCGCTTTGAATTCAAACCCCTGATCGTGGATTATGACTGGGATGGCGACCTGCTGTTCTTCCTGAACAGCGACATCTTCCGCGAAGGCTTTGGAGATCTGGTTCTGTACGACACCTTCACCCGCAAGTTTCAGCGCGTGGCGCCGATCGAAAACACCTGTTGTTATCGCGACGCCACCTTTAGCCCCGACGGCAAATACGTGATCTTTGCCTTTCAAGACATCCGCTTGGGCGCGGCCGCTCGGATGAAACTGTACTACGTGCCGGTGGACTCCTTGAGCACCGGCGGCAAACTGACACCTCTCTCCTTGCCCGACGACTTTTTCCCCCGCCTCGACGAAGCTCCCATGCCAGCCTTACGCCCTGAGTTCTTGCAATAATGATCCGTCGAATCCCCTTCTTCCTCCTACTAGCCCTTCTGACCTTGCTCTTTGCCTGCACCCCCTTTTCCACGGCCACAGTTCCCCCTTTCCCAGGCACCGCCCCTCCCAAGACGACCACCGCCGCTGCGCCCTTCATCCAGCCCATCCCGCTGCTTGTCGGCTACGGCTACCAAGGCCCCTTCTTTGAGCTCTACTTCACCGATCCTGCCAATCCGGTCTCCAAGCAGCAAACCGGCGGCATAGATCAAGCCATCATCGCCTCGATCGACGCCGCCCGCCTGAGCGTGGATGTAGCCATCTACAACTTGAGCCTGCGCGAGCTGGGCAATGCCTTGTTAAGGGCCCGCGATCGCGGCGTCTTGGTACGCATGGTGATGGAAAGCGATAACCGCGACCGCCCTGTCCCCCAGGCCTTGAGCGACGCCGGCATCCCCGTCCTGGGCGACCGCCGCGAAGGGCTGATGCACCACAAATTTATCATCATCGATCGCTCTCAGGTCTGGACGGGTTCCATGAACTTTACTCCTAGCGGCGCTTACCAAGACCACAACAACGTGATCCATCTTCGCTCGCTAAAATTAGCCGAGAATTTCCTGGTGGAGTTTAATGAAATGTTCCAAGATGACCTCTTCGGCCCCGCTGCGCGCGCCGATACCCCCAACCCCGTGATCGAAGTGGACCAGGTCCGCCTGGAGACCTACTTTTCGCCCGATGACAAGGTCGAGGCGCGCCTGGTGGAGTTGATCGCTTCGGCCGAAGAAAGCATCTATTTCCTGGCCTATGCTTTCACGTCCGACCCATTAGCCGAGGCTATTATCCAACGTCAGGCTGCTGGGGTAACGGTGGCCGGAGTGATGGATGCCGATCAGATCCAACCTAACCGAGGAACAGAGTTCGATCGTTTGCACCAAGCTGGCATCAACGTGCGCCGCGACGGCAACAAAGGCCTGATGCACCACAAAGTGCTGATCATTGACCGCTCGGTCGTGGTCACCGGATCGTATAATTTCACCCGTTCTGCCGACGAACGCAACGACGAGAATCTGCTGATCTTCTTCAGCCCAGAAATTGCCCAACTCTACTTAGATGAATTCTGGCGCATCTACCAACAGGCCCAAACCCCCTAAGAACCATCTCTCTGATTCGGAGGTCGCCATGCTCAATACCCAGGGAAAATTCTACCTCGGTCGCTTGTTCGACCCCGAACAAGGAAAACCTGGCCATGCCCCTCTGCTCTACGATCCCGCCGACCTCACCACCCACGCCCTGGTAGTTGGCATGACCGGCTCAGGCAAGACCGGCCTGTGTATCGGCCTGCTCGAAGAAGCCGCCTTGCAAGGCATCCCGGCCATCGTGATTGATCCCAAAGGCGATCTCACCAACCTGCTCCTTCACTTCCCCAACCTGGCGCCCGACGACTTTCGACCCTGGCTCGATGCTGATGCTGTGCGCCGCGAGGGCAAATCCCTAGAAGCTGCTGCCCAAGAGACCGCCGAACGCTGGCGCAAAGGCCTGGCCGAATGGGGCATTGACCGCGCCCGCATCCTGGCCTTACAACAGGCGGCGGAATTTGCCGTCTACACCCCAGGTTCCAACGCCGGCCTGCCGGTCAGCGTCTTCTCCTCCCTAGTCGCCCCTGCCATCCCGTGGGCCGAAAATCGCGAAGTCCTACGCGAACGCATCGCCTCCACAGTCACCGCCCTGCTTGGGCTGGTCGGCATGGACGAAGTGGACCCGCTTCGCTCGCGCGAACACATCTTGCTCTCCAACATCTTTGAAAGCCATTGGTCCCAGGGCCAGGACTTGACCCTAGAGACCTTGATCCACCAGGTCCAGCAACCCCCGTTCGACAAACTCGGCGCCTTTCCCCTAGAAAACCTGTTCCCCGAAAAAGACCGCTTCCAACTGGCCATGCTGCTCAACAACATCCTAGCAGCACCTGGCTTTGAAGTTTGGCGTGAAGGGACGCCGCTGGACATTCCCTCCTTGCTGTTCTCGTCCGAGGGTCGACCCCGCCATACCGTGTTCTACATTGCCCATCTGAACGATCCCGAGCGCATGTTCTTCGTCACCCTGCTGCTCGGCGCCCTAGAGACCTGGATGCGCACCCAGCCCGGGGCCACCACCCTGCGCGCCCTCCTCTACATGGACGAGATCTTCGGTTACCTGCCACCCACCGCCAACCCGCCTTCCAAGCCTCCACTGCTGCGCCTGCTCAAACAAGCTCGCGCCTTCGGCCTGGGCGTCCTGCTCGCCACTCAAAACCCGGTAGATGTGGATTACAAAGCCATGTCGAATGCCGGCACCTGGTTCATCGGCAAACTCCAGACCGATCGCGATAAACAGCGTCTGCTCGATGGCCTCGAAAGCGCTGCCGGCACCGTCTCTCGCGCCACCTTCGACAAACTGATCGCCTCCCTGGGCAAGCGCATCTTCATCATGCACAACGTCCACCAAAAAGGCCCGGTCGTCTTCCAAACCCGATTTGTGATGAACTACCTAGCCGGGCCGCTGACCCGCGCCCAAATCCCGGCTCTCAACGCCTTGGTCGGCGCCGAACGCCCTGCCGCCACCCCACCTCCCTCCGGGCCGGCCGCCTCCTCCCTGGGCCTCGAGCCGGTTATGCCCTCCCCGGCCGTTCCCTCGCCTGCCGCGCGCCCCCCACGCCCAACCTCTCGCCCGCCCCTGCCCTCCGCCATCGCAGAATACTTCCTGCCCCTCATCTACAGCCTACCCGAAGCTCTGCGTGCCGGCGGCCTCTCCCTCTCAGACGACACCCGTCAGATCGGCCTCCTCTACCGCCCGGCCTTGCTGGCCGCCGCCCAAGTGCGCCTCTTCGACCGCAAATACGGCATCGACGTCGAAGTAGCGCGCCTCGCCCTGATCCCCCACCTCACTCCCCACGCCTCTCAACGCTGGGAAGACTTCCTCATCAGCCTGCCGATCGATAACCTCTCCTCCTCCCCCCTGCCCGACGCCCGCTTCGAGACTCCGCCGGCCGTGCTGACCGACCCCAAACGCATGACCGCCCTCCAAAAAGACTTCCTGGACTGGGTCTATCGCTCGACGTCGCTCAAAGTGCGGGCCAACGAAGCCCTCAAAGTCTACGCCGGCCCCGATGTCTCCCAAGCCGAATTCATCAAAGCCTGCGCCGAGGCTGCCCGCCAAGCGCGCGACCGCGAGATCGAAAAAGAGACCGCCCGCTTCGACCGCCAGATCGCTGCTCTGCAGGAAAAGCTCGAGCGCGAAGAGCGCGAACTCCAGCAAGACCAAGCCGAACTCCAGAGCCGCAAACTCGAAGCCGGCGCCAACCTGCTCGAACTGGGCGCTGGCCTCTTCGGGCTCAGCCGCAAGAAAAGCCTCTCCACCCAACTGACCAAACAACGCATAATCGCCAACGCCAAAGCCGACGTAGAAGAATCGTTGCAGACCATCGCCCAATTCAAAAAACAGCTGGCCGAGCTCCAGGCTGAGCGAGCCCGCCTGGTGGAGCGGTTGAACCAACACTGGGGCGATATAGTCAACAAGATCACTGAGATCCCCCTCACCCCCAAAAAGACCGACATCCATCTCATCCGCTTCGGCATCGCCTGGGCGCCCTACTATCTGGTCGAAACCGGCGGCCGAGAGATCGAAGTTCCCGCCTTTGGCGTCGCACATAAGGGGCCGGCATGAGTCCCCTCTGGATAGCCCTTTCCCTGTTCTTGTGGGGCCTGATTCACTCCCTCCTGGCCTCGCACCGCGTCAAAAATGGCCTGACCTCCTGGCTCGGCCCAACGCGGATGCGCGGCTACCGTCTGTTCTACAACGCCTTCTCCCTGCTGACCTTCCTGCCCATCCTCTACCTGACCGCCACCCTGCCCGACGTGCCCCTTTACGCCGTCCCAGCGCCATTTTCCTACCTGATGCTGCTCGGCCAGGGAATCGCCCTGCTCCTGCTCCTGATCGGTCTCCTACAGACCGATCTGCTATCTTTCCTCGGCTTACGGCAGATCCTCGAAGGCGAAACGCCGTCGCGTCTGGTCACCGATGGACTGTACCGATTCGTTCGCCACCCCCTCTACACCGCCGGCCTGCTCCTCCTCTGGCTCACCCCGCACATGACTTGCAACCTGCTCACCTTATACCTAGCCGCCACCCTCTACCTCCTCATCGGCGCCTACTTCGAGGAGCGAAAACTCCTGCGTGAGTTCGGCCAAGCCTACGCCGAATACCAAGCCCGCACGCCCATGCTAATCCCCAAGTGGTGGAAGTAACAGCGCGCCGGGCCGGCGAAGGACACCTCGGCAGAGCGTCTGTCTGACAAAAAAGTCCAGCAACGACCTTCTGCCCAGCGGGGAACCTTTGTCAAGCGCCCAGCGTTATTAACCCAGACTTTACCTATCCTGATTAGAATGTGCTCCCGATGACCATTTACGCAAAGCCTTACTCGCGCCCCTATCCCCTCCCGATCCAATTCCTCGCCTCGCTGATCGTTGGCGTTGCCGGCTCGCTGGCCCTGATAATGATGGTCGTCCTTGGCTATCAATTAACCTATGCCGGCCGCATCTTTCCGGGCGTGACCGTGGCCGGCGTAGACCTCTCGGGCAAGGCCCCAGCCGAAGCCGCTGTTCAACTCAACCAAGCGCTCTCCTTCCCCATCCAGGGCAAGATCGTCTTTCGTGATGGCGCCAACCTGTGGGTAGCTTCGCCGGTCGAATTGGGCATGGTCTTCGATGCCTCCTCCAGCGCCCAGATAGCCTACCATGTGGGGCGCAGCGGAGGGCTGTGGCGTGCCCTGTTCGACCAATGGCGCGCCCGTCGCCAGGGAGTGATGGTGCCGCCGGTGATCGTCCTCGATGAGCGCTTGGCTTATGCCTATCTCAACCGCCTGGCAAGCGCCATCAACCGCCCAGCCATCGAGGCTACCCTGTACATCCAGGGCACAACCGTTGTGGCCCAACCTGGCCAAATCGGCCGCCGCCTCGACGTGGATGCCACCTTGCGCTTGCTCAGCGCCCAATTACAAAACTTCCACGACGCCGAAGTGCCTCTGGTGATCGTCGAGACCCGCCCCGCTCTGCTGGATGTCTCCGCCCAGGCCGAGATCGCGCGCCGCATCCTTTCCCAACCGTTCCAGCTCGTCCTGCCCAACCCCGTGCCAGGCGATCCCGGCCCGTGGACGTTTGAGCCGGCCCTGCTGGCCGAAATGCTGATTATCCGTCGCGTGGACAACGGTGAGATATCCGAAATCCACGTCGGCCTAGAAAGCAGCCAGTTTGCCGAAAAGCTCATCCCCATCGCCGCCCAAATTAACCGCCCCCCCAAAAATGCCCGTTTCTACTTCGACGACAACACCCGCCAACTGGTCCTGATCGAAAACGCCGTGATCGGCCGCACCCTCGACATGCCGGCCACCCTGGCTGCCGTCAACCAGGCCCTGCTGCGTGGCGAACACACCGTTCCCCTCGTGATTCGTGAGGAACCGCCGGCCATCACCGATAGCGCCACTGCCGAATCGCTCGGCATCCGCGAACTGATCGCAGCCCACACCACCTATTTTCGTGGCTCCAACGCCGAGCGCATGCAAAACATTCGCATCGCAGCAGCCCGCTTCCATGGCATCTTCGTAGCACCAGGCGAGACCTTCTCGATGGGCAAAGCCCTGGGCGATGTCAGCCTGGACAACGGCTTCACCGAAGCCTGGATCATCTACGGCGGACGCACCATCAAAGGTGTGGGGGGCGGTGTCTGTCAAGTCAGCACCACTCTGTTCCGCACCGTCTTCTTTGCCGGCTTCCCCATCGTAGAACGCCACTCCCATGCCTACCGCGTCTCCTACTACGAACAAACCGCCTCGGGTCGTGATCCCAACCTGGCCGGCATGGATGCCGCCATCTACTTCCCCCTGGTGGACTTCAAGTTCGTCAACGACACCCCCTACTGGCTCTTGATGGAAACCTATTTCAACCGGGTCGCCCAATCCCTGACCTGGAAGTTCTACTCCACCTCCGATGGGCGCACCGTCACCTACACCACCACTGGCCCGATCAACGTTGTTCCGGCCCCGCCGCCCCGCTTTGAACTCAACCCCGAGCTCAACCCGGGCCAGATCAAACAGGTGGACTGGGCCGCCGACGGAGCCGACGTCACCGTCAAGCGCACCGTCTGGAAAAACGGCGTCGTATACTTCACCGACCGCTTCTTCACCCACTACCAACCCTGGCAAGCTGTCTGCCAATACGGCCCCGAAACCGAGGACGCAGAAAAACAGGCCAAAAAACAAGGCTTATGCCAACCCTCACCTTGAGCAAAAAATCCCCTGCCCGCCTTCCGCAGCGCGAACGCGTTCTCGATCGACCCTCTCTGGATGGTGGAAGAGCCCGTGCAACCTCTGGTAAAATACCTGCCTACCGAATACGGAGCAATTATGATCAGCAACGAACTGCTTGAACTCCTGCGCTGTCCACACTGCGTGCGTGAGAAAAATGGCCTGCTCACCCTGCATCGGGAAAGCTGGCTGATCTGCAACGAATGTGGGCGCAAATACCCGATTGTGGACGACATCCCCATCATGTTGCTCGACGAAGGCGAAAAGTGGATCGCCACCCCAATTGAACAGCTACCTGTCCCTCCGCTGGAGACATAATGCCTGACCTCAACCAGCTACTTGCCAACCTCACCAGTGGCAATGAGGAGCGCGCCGAAGCCGCCCTGCCCCTACTGCACGAGCTAGATCGAGAAACAGTCATTCCCGCCTTGCGTGCCCTGTTGGACTCCCCGGAGATAGACACTCGTTGGTGGGCTGCGCGGGCGCTGGCCTCCTTCCCCGAAGTCGAGGCTGACCTGCTCCTTCCCCTGCTCGACGATCCCGCCCCCGAGGTTCGTCAGTGCGCCGCCCTGGGATTGTGTAGCCACCCCTCCGAGCGCTCCATCCCCGCCTTGATCTGCGCCCTCTCTGACCCCGATTCACTAGTCGCCGACCTAGCTGCGCGGGCCCTGATCGCCATCGGGCGGCCGGCCGCCGACGCCCTGATCGCAGTGCTCAAAGAAGGTTCTCAATCCGCCAAAATCCATGCCATGCACGCCCTCGCCAAAATTGCCGACCCACGTGCCATCCAGCCCATGATCGAAGCCCTGTCCAACGACTCGGCCATGCTCCAATACTGGGCTGAGATCGGCCTGGAAAACATGGGCGTAAACATGGTGTATCTAAAGCCCCAATTATGAACATCCGATTTCCATCCCTTACCTTCACCCTACCGCGCCTATCGGTGTGGCGCCTCCTCCCTAGCCTGATCTTTTGGATCCTTGCCATCGGCCTGGGAGCGGCCACCTTTCTCTTCACACGCAACCTGCTGGTCTGTTGGACCATCACCAACCTGCCGGGCCTCCCCCCCGAATCCTGTGGAGCCGCTGCCCCTGCTTTGCTGAACTTCAACCCTGAAGGGACCCCCATTCCCCAACCCACTCCCGATCCCGCTTCTATTATGCCTGAAGGGGGAACCGCCTCCGCCCCGATGGACGTGCCGGCTCCGACCTGGGACGGCGGTAGCCGCATCAACTTCCTCTTCATTGGCATCGACGCCCGCGACTGGGAAGCCAAAAAAGAAGCCCCTCGTTCCGACACCATGATCCTCTTCACCATTGACCCGGTCTCCAAAACCGCCGGCATGCTCTCCATCCCCCGCGACCTGTGGGTGAACATCCCGGGCTCCGGTTACGGACGCATCAACATGGCCTATGCCATCGGCGAGGGGTCCAAACTGCCCGGCGGCGGCCCGGCCCTGGCCATGAAGACCGTGGAACAGCTCCTCGGCGTTCCAGTGCACTACTACGGCCAGGTGGACTTCAACACCTTCATCGAGATGATCAACGCCATCGGCGGCATTAACGTGATGGTGCGCGAACGCTTGGTGCTCGACCCAATCGGCACCGGCAAGGACAAAGTCGTCATCACCCCCGGCTATCGCCACCTACCCGGCTGGAAAGCCCTGGCCTATGCCCGCACCCGCAAAACCGAAGGCGGCGATGTTGACCGCGCCCGCCGTCAACAGGACGTGATCTTCGCCATCATGGACAAGGTGCTCAATCCGGACTACTTCCCAACCTTTATCCGACAGGCCCCGCAGCTATACCAACTGTTCTCGTCCGGCATTCGCACCAACCTATCTCTCGAAGATGGCATCCGCTTGGCCGTCCTGTTGCAGAGCATCCCGCGCGAAAACATCAAGACTGGCATCATTGACTACACCATGATCACCTTCGGCCGCACCGTGCTAGGCGGCGAAGATGCCAGCGTGTTCAAGGCCAAACCCGATCAAATCCGCATCTTGCGCGATGAGATCTTCGGCAGCGGCGCTGCCTCGGCCATGGCCTCGGGCGATCCGCTGGAGCTGGCGCGCCAGGAAGGGGCGCGCATCCGCATCATCAACGGCACCTACACCCCCGATTTGGGACAACGCGCCGCTGCCTACCTGCAAGGCTTTGGTCTGAACGTCGCCGAACTGGGCAGCGACCAGGCTTCCCAGCGCACCGTGATTGTCTTGCACTCACCCAAGCTCTACACCCTGCGGCTCTTCCTCCACCTCTTCGGGCTAAACGGCAACTCGGGCACCTCCCAGATCAAATTCGAACCCAACCCCGCCTCCACAGTGGACATTGAGCTGCGCATCGGCCTCGACGTGGCCAACGCCAACCTCATCCCCTAAGACCGTCATCACCGCAGAGACCCCTCTGCGGTGATGCTTTCCTCGGCTCCGCCATGAAAGGTTTCCACCTGCTGTCCCGCTTGCTATTCGCCATCCTAATCCTGCCGCTCGTCTTGCTTGCCTGCCGGCCCACGCCGCAAGCTATTCCCTCGCCGTTGCCAGAAGCTCCTGCCTCCCCTTTCCCCCTTCCGAGCCAAACGAGCGAAACGCCCGCTCCGCCCACCGCCACAGCCACCTCCTCTCCTTCTCCCACGCCTACCCACCAGCCCCGCCTGGCTCCCCTGCGCCTTGGCCCCGAACTTGACAACTTCCCGCCCGATGTCAACCCCCTCACGGCGCGCCGGGTGGAAGATCCTTCGTGGCTGAGCCTGCCGGCCGTGATCGTCTCCATCAGCAACATGCCAGTGACCACCCGCCCCCAGGCAGGCATCAACTTCGCCTCCTGGGTGTTCGAGCTCTGGATCGGCCAGGGCTCTACACGCTTCCTGAGCGTCTTCTACGGCAACGGCATCCGTCGCATCCCCGACGTGACGGCCAGCTGTCCTGTCCGTGAGGACGTGCTGCGTCCGAGCGGCGAGTGGATTGGCAACCGCGTCTGGTTAGACGAAAACGCCAACGGCCGCGCCGACGATTGGGAGGTGGGCGTGCCCGGGGCATGCATACGCCTGTTGGAGGCAGCCACGCGCCAGGTTCTGGCCGAAACGTCCACCGACTCCAACGGCTACTACGCCTTCGACCGCCCGGACCGCCCGGTCATCCTGCACGTCCCGCTTCCCAAGACCTATGCCTTCACCACACCGGACGTCGGCGACGACGACCTGGACTCCGACGTGCATCCCGAAAGCGGCGAAACACCCCCCTTCTATCCCACCTCCACCGCCTCGCACTGGGACGTCGGCCTGATCCTGCTCGAGACGCCTTCCCCAACCCCCCGGCCGATCGTCACCGGCACCCCGCCTGACTGGTTTATCCCCGATGAGCCATATGTCGGCCCCATCCGCTCTGGGCGGCTGACCTATAACCATGTCGGTCGCATATTCCCAAACAGCTGCCTGGTATTTGCCAGCGCTGGCCGCGGCATCTTAGAGGTGCTCGACGCGTGCGAGATCATTCACGGCGTTGATCCCACCACCCCCAACAGCGCCCTGCTGACTGCCACCCGACTGCGCCGCCTGGCTGAAACTCATCGAAAACCCAATCAGCCGGTCAATTACTCTGGCAATTTGTTTGCCGACGAGGTTCCTCCGGGCGGCGTTCCAGCCACCGATATCCACGTCTACTACCATGCTTATACCCAATCCGCCTGGCGATATGATCCCATTTCCGGCAGCTACTTGCGCTGGACCGACCTAGCCGACGGTACCGGCCAGCCGTTAGTCCCGGCACGCGATCGCCTGACCGGACGTCAGCAAGCGTTTGAGAATGTGATCGTCGTGTTTGCCGAACACATTCGTTTCCGCTACAACCAGTTTGAAATTAACATCGGCCCTCACCAAACAGGCTATGCCTATCTGTTTCGCGATGGCCTGGCATTTCCCATCCGCTGGTCCACCATCAACCGCGCTTGGGAACAGAAAACGGGCTTGCGGCGACCGATGCATTTCCTAGATACTCACAACCAACCCATCGCCCTCCATCCTGGCCGCACGTGGATTCACTTGGTGACGCCGTTTTCCTACGTCCAAGATCAGGGCAACGGCCAGTGGCTGATCCGCTTCGTCCAGCCGGCCGACTGGCGCGATACACCAACGCCTGAGCCATGACGGTCATTCCGTCAGGCCGACTTCCAAAAAGATTACTTTTGTTACTTTATCTGTGCCCTGGGGCACAGCTATAATGAAAACACACTGCTCCAGCACAATGCTTACGCCGCAACCAGAAACGTTGGCGGTTGCCGGCCGGTGGAGCATGTCGGGGTTTTTGGCACCCTTGGACAAACCATTCAGTTTTCCCCACCTACAGGAGCGACCATGAGCGATCAGGAGGTTGTCATTCTCTCTGCCGCACGCACGCCCAGCGGCAAATTTCAAGGCAGTCTAGCCGGTTTTCCCGCCCCCAAGCTGGGCTCGATCGTCATTCAAGCTGCCGTCGAACGAGCTGGCCTGCCGAATCTGGCCGAGATTGACGAGGTAATCATGGGGAACGTGGTCTCGGCCGGCCTCGGCCAAGCCCCGGCCCGACAGGCGGCGATCGGGGCCGGCTTGCCATCCTCGGTCGGAGCGACCACCATCAACAAAGTCTGTGGCTCGGGGTTGAAGGCGGTGATGCTCGCCGCTCAGGCCATCAAGGCCGGCGATGGACAGCTCTTCGTGGCAGGCGGCTTCGAGTCCATGAGCCGCGCCCCGTTCCTAGTTCATGGGCGAAGCGGCGAGCTGCGCTTCGGCCACGTCCAGTTGACCGACGCCCTACTTCACGACGGTTTATGGTGCTCCCTGGTCAATTGGGGCATGGGCGACGCCGCTGAGTTCATCGCCCGCGAATACGAGGTCGCTCGCGAGGCCATGGACCAATTCGCCTACGAGAGCCATCAAAAAGCCATTGCGGCCATAGACGGCGGCAAATTCAAAGCTGAGATCGTGCCAGTGGAGGTCCCCGGCAAGAAGGGCGTCACCCTGTTCGACACCGACGAAACCCCGCGCCGCGACACCAGCTTAGAGGCCCTGGCGGCCCTGCGTCCGGCCTTTCAGAAAGATGGCAAGGTGACGGCCGGCAACTCGCCTGGCTTGAACGACGGCGCTGCAGCCGTGGTGGTCTCCAGCCGCGCCTACGCCGAACGCCATGACCTGAAGCCACTGGCCCGCATCATCGGCTATGCCCAAGCCGCCGACGAACCCAAATACCTCTTCCGCGCGCCGGCCCTGGCCATCCCACTCCTGCTCAAAAAGATCGGCTGGACCCTGGCCGACGTGGACCTGATCGAACTCAACGAGGCCTTTGCAGCCCAAGCGCTGGCCAACGGCTATGCCCTAGCCGACCAAGGTTGGGATTGGAGCAAGGTCAACGTGCATGGCGGCGCCATCGCCCTGGGCCATCCGATCGGCGCCAGCGGCGCCCGCGTGTTGACCACCCTGATCCACGCCCTGAGAGATCGAGGCGGCCGGCGCGGTCTAGCTGCGCTCTGCCTAGGAGGCGCCGAAGCGGTGGCCATGGCCATCGAGATAGAGTGATCCGTCCCCATCCCATCTACAACTCATCTTGCAGGAGCAACCGAACATGAGCATTCGACACATCTTTGTGATCGGCGCCGGGACGATGGGCAACGGCATCGCACAGGTGGCCGCCACCTCCGGCTATGAGGTCACCTGCATGGACATCGTCCCAGAAGCGATTGAGAAGGCCAAGGCCGCTATCGCCAAATCCACGGCCAAACTCTTGGAGAAAGGCGCCCTCACCGCCGAGCAAAAAGCCCGCGCCGAAGCCATCCGCTTTGCGACCGATTTGAGCGCCGTGGGCGAAGCTGACCTAGTGATCGAGGCCGTCTCTGAAAATCCCGAACTGAAATTCAAGATTTTCCGAGAGGTAGACGCCGCTGTACGTCCTGAGGCGATTTTGGCCAGCAACACCTCTTCGATCTCGATCACCAAAATCGCCGCCGTCACCCGCCGGCCCGAAAAGGTGATCGGCATGCACTTCATGAATCCGGTTCCGTTGATGCGGCTGGTGGAGGTCATCCGCGGCCTGGCTACCGACGACGCCACAGCTCAAACCGTGATTGAAGTATGCAAAACCATGGGCAAAGAGCCGGTAGAAGCCAAAGACTCGCCGGGCTTCATCTCGAATCGTATCCTCTGCCCGATGATCAATGAAGCCATCTTTGCCTTTCAAGAAGGGATCGGCTCGCCTGAGGCGATCGACACGGTGATGAAACTGGGCATGAACCACCCGATCGGCCCGCTCGCCCTGGCCGATCTGATCGGCCTAGATGTGGTGTTGGCCGTGATGGAGGTCCTGCACCGCGATCTAGGCGAGGACAAATATCGCCCTTGCCCGCTGCTCCGCAAATACGTAGACGCCGGCTGGTTAGGTCGCAAGAGCGGCCGCGGGTTTTATCAGTACTCCTAGCTATCCCAATCATAGACCTCGGTGTCTCCGTGAGGACCAAGTAGCCCACACGGAGACGCCGACGACTCGGTGATGTTCAACACGGCTGATGCTGCCACTGCCGCATCAGCCGCAGCGTCTCCTTATGACTAAAATCTCCGGGCCGGCCACGGTTTCCAGCGGCTGCAACGCGACCACCATGCCGTTCCGACTGCACACCGGCGAACGACAAGAAGAAAACACAAACTCGTTCATACCCTCTAGCACATCCCATCTTTCCCCGATCAGCAAACCCTTCCCGAACGTCTCCCTTTGCTCACATGGCCCCTAGCGCACCCTCCGATCGCCTGTCCCCGAGCGCAGCCTGCGCCACGTTTCTCCCACAGCGTCTCAGGCGTGCAGACCTCCCGGCAGCGTTCTCGGCGCCTTGGTTGCGTTGGGGGCAAACCGGCCGGCCGGCTCTGCTCTCTATCGATTGCTCCTCGCACGGTATAATTTCGTTCGGAGGCCAGAATGGAGTACATCTACGACTACGCAATCGTTGGATCAGGGTTTGGAGGCAGCGTCTCGGCCATGCGCCTGACCGAAAAAGGATACTCAGTGGTTGTCCTCGAGAAAGGCAAACGCTTCAATGACCACGATTTTGCCCGTACCAATTGGCAATTCTGGAAATACCTGTGGTTTCCCGCCCTGCGTGCCCATGGCATCCTGCAGATCAGCATCCTTAAAGGCGTAATGGTGCTCCACGGTGTAGGCGTAGGAGGGGGCAGCCTGGGGTATGCCAATGTGCTCGAAGTCCCCGTCGACGAAACCTTCGCCACCCCAGCCTGGAACCATCCCATCCCCTGGGGAGAAGTGCTGCGCCCCCACTACGAAACTGCCCGTAAAATGCTGGGTGTGGCCCGCAACCCCAAACTTTGGCCGGCCGACCACGTGTTGAAATCGATTGCCGAAGAGCGTGGCATGGGGCACACCTTTCGCCCAACCGAGGTAGGCGTGTTCTTCGGCGAGCCGGGCGTCACCGTGCCCGACCCCTACTTTGGCGGCGCCGGCCCGGCCCGGGCTGGCTGCCAGCACTGCGGCGGATGCATGGTCGGCTGTCGCTACAACGCCAAAAACACCCTCCCCAAAAACTACCTCTACTTTGCCGAGAAAAACGGCGCTTGCATCCTCCCCGAATGCGAAGTGATCGACGTCCACTGCGCCACGCTCAACGGCACAGACTGCTACCGCGTCGTCTACCGCTCCTCCACCTCGTTCATCAAACCCCAAAAAGCCCTCTATGCCCGACACGTCATCTTCGCCGCCGGCGTGATGGGCACCATCCCCCTCCTGCTGCGCCTGCGCGAAAAAGGCTCCCTGCCTCACCTCTCGCCTCAGCTGGGCCGCATGGTGCGCACCAACTCCGAAGCCCTGCTCGGATCGCTTGCCCGTACCCCCCAGATCAACTACTCCGAAGGCATCGCCATCACCTCCATCTACAACCACGACCCCATCACCCGCGTTGAGCCAGTGCGCTACCCCGACGGCTCCTCCCTCATGCGCTACCTGGCCGCACCGCTGATCGACATAGACGTCAGCGTGCCCATCCGCCTGCTGCGCTTCCTCGGCTGGATCCTCTCCCACCCCCTCGACTTCGCCAAAGCCATGATCCTACCCGGCTGGGCTCACAACACCACCATCCTGCTCGTCATGCAACATGCCGACAACCGCATGCGCTTTCGCCTCGGACGTAGTCTCTACACCCTCTTCCGCCGCGGCCTGGTGGCCGAACAAGAACCCGGCTACGAGATCTACGCCCGCGTGGAAGGCACCCACGACCTCACCCGCGACTTCGCTCGCCGCACCAATGGCATCGCCCTTGGCTCCCTCGGCGAGAACCTGCTTGGCCTGCCGACCACCGCCCACATCCTCGGCGGCGCCCCTGTTGGCCGCAATGCTTCTGAAGGCGTGGTAGACGAATCCTTCCGCATCCACAACTACCCCGATCTCTACATCATTGACGGATCGATCATGCCGGCCAACCCCGGCGTCAACCCATCGTTGACCATTGCCGCACTGGCTGAATACGCCATGAGCAAAATCCCTGCCAAAACCGTCCCCTCCCCATGACCCTCCACGACGATTCCCCCTCCACCTCGGCGGGGCCCTTCGCCCCGGACCACGACTTCGCCCTAGCCCTCGACGCCCACGACGAGCTAGCCCCCTTCCGCCATCACTTCGTCTTCGCCGAGCCCGACCTGATCTACCTCGACGGCAACTCCCTGGGCCGCCTACCCAAAGCGGCAATCCAGCGCGCCCGTCATGCGATCGAAGAAGAATGGGGGCGCGACCTGATCCGCAGCTGGAACCGAGGCTGGTGGGACGCCCCGCTGCGAGTTGGCGACGCCATCGGCGAACTGATCGGCGCTGCCCCCGGCCAAGTGATCGTGAGCGATACCACCTCCATCAACCTCTACAAACTGGCCCTGGCGGCTCTCTCCCTGCGCCCAGAACGCAAACATATCCTCACCGACACCCTCAACTTCCCCTCCGACGCCTACATTCTCCAGGGCATTGCCAACCTGCTCTCCCCATCTCCGCTCCATGGCCAGAGTTTGGGCAGCGACCCAGGCTACACCGTTCAATACCTCGGCTCCGACGACGGAATCACCCCCAACCTCGACCAGCTAACCACCGCCATCACCGACCAAACAGCCCTAGTCACCCTCTCTCACGTCGTCTTCAAGAGCGGCTACCTGTACGACATGCGAGCCATCACCGAGCTGGCCCATCGCAAAGGCGCCCTGGTGCTCTGGGATCTCAGCCACTCGGTCGGCGTGATCCCCATGGCCCTCGACGACTGGCAGGTAGACTTTGCCATCGGCTGCACCTACAAATACCTGAACGGCGGCCCAGGGTCTCCAGCCTTTCTCTACGTCAACCGCCGGCTCCAAGATTGGGTGACCTCTCCCATCTGGGGCTGGTGGGGTCAGCGCGCTCCCTTCGACTTCGAATTGGACTATCTGCCGGCCCCGGGCATTCGGCGCTTTCTAGTGGGAACCCAACCCATACTCTCCCTGCTCACGCTCGAGGCAGCCCTGGAACCGATCCGTCAGGCCGGCATCGAACGCATTCGCCGAAAAGCGATCTGCCTCACCGAATACGCCGCCTACCTCACCGAGCATCTCCTCACCCCGTTCGGCTTCTCCCTCGCTTCCCCGCGAGACCCAGCGCGGCGCGGCGCCCACATTAGCCTGCGCCACCCCGAAGCTTATCGCATCACCCGCGCCTTGATCGAAGAGATGCGCCTGATCCCTGACTTTCGCGCCCCCGACAACATTCGCCTGGGCTTCGCCCCGCTCTACGTCTCCTTCAGCGACGTGTGGCAGGCCTTCGACCGTATTCGAACGGTGATGCTCAAAAAACGCTACCAAGCCTACCCCCACGCTCGCCTCACCGTGACCTAACCTCCCTGCCCAACCGGAAACCAAACTGGCCGCTCCTGTTCGGCAAGGCGGCCATTTCCTTGAATGAGACGACCGGACGGCTGCTACAACTGCTCGAGCTCCTCCACCTGCTCGCGGATCACATCGAACCCGCCCTGCCAGAAGTCGGCCGAGCGAACATCGATCCCGGCCTGGGCCAGGATACGAGCCGGCGAATCCGAACCACCAGCGGCCAGGATAGCGCGATAACGCGGCCTGAACGATTCGCCCTCGGCTTTGTACTGCTTATACAGCGAGAGCACCAACAACTTCCCAAAGGCATAGGCGTAGACGTAGAACGGCGTATGATAAAAGTGCGGGATGGCCACCCACTCCCAGCGAAACTCCTCCGGCAACTCCACCGCATCGCCAAACTGCTCCTTGAGATTCTCAAAATACATCTGCGAGATCTCGTCCACGCTGGCGTTCTTCATCACCATATCATGCGCTTGGCGCTCAAACATGGCAAACCAAGCCTGGCGTCCGATTGTAGCGTAAGAATCGTCCACCTGGCGGAACAGGATATCGCGGCGCACCGCCTTGCTGCGCTCCTTCGCCAGCATGCGCTCAACCAACATCATCTCCCCAAAGGTAGAGGCTGTCTCTGCCAATGGCAGCGAAGAGTGGAAAGTGAACACGGTGTGATGCGAGGCCAGCATGGAGTGAATGGCATGCCCCAATTCATGGGCCAAGGTGGCCACCTCGCGGGCATTGCCCTGATAATTCACCAACACATACGGCGTCATCTCTGGCACGATAGACGCGCAGAACGCTCCACTCATCTTGCCCTTGCGGATCTCGCTATCCAGGTGTTTCTCTTCGAAGACGCGCTGCGCCAACTCCCCGAACTCCGGCAAGAAGTCCGAGAACGACTCGAGCACCATCTCGGCCGCCTTGGGGAAGGGATACTTTCGGGTGGAGGCGGTAGTGGGCGCATAGATGTCGTAGCGGCGCAATTTCCTCCTCCCCAACACGCGGGCCTTGATCTTGAAGAACCGCTGAAACACCGGGGCGTTGCGCCGCGCCACATCCAAAAGCACGTCCACCGCCTCGTCAGGAACATCGTTCATCAAATTGCGGGCGGCGATCGGGCTCTTGAACTGGCGCAAGACGAGGTATTCGTTGTACCAATCGCGAACCCGCGTCTGATACATCTGACCGAGGATCAGCCCATCGTTGCCGAAGACCCGCAACAGCTCCCGATAGGCTGCAGCGCGCAACTTCGGATCGGGGCTGTACACGTAATTCATCAGCTCGCCGCGCGTGAGTTGCTGGGTCTTGCCGTTCACCCGCAATTTGAAGACGTAGCAATTGGTGATGCTATCGTAGAGGTTGATCAAGGCGCCGGCGCCGGTCACATCCTTGAGGTTAATCACCTTCTCCTCTGCTTCGCTCAAGGTATGCGGCTTGAAGTGGCGCATCTCCTCCAAATAGTAGCGATAAGGGCCAGAGGCTTCCATTAGGCGTTGGGCCGGCTCGTCGTCCAGTCCCTTCCACCACAGGCTGAAGAACAAGACGCGGTTGTTCATCTCGGCCATGAACTGGCGCGTTCGAGCTTGCAACGTGATCGCCGCCTGATCTTGAGTGTTGGCAGCAAACGACAGGCCGGCATACGCGTCCAGCTTGTTGGTCAAGCGGATCAGGTCTTCCAGCATTTTGAGAAATTGCACGAACTGCTCGCCCGATAGATCGGGGCGCAGCTGTGGACGAATCGCTTCAAAAGCCGCTACCCGTTCTTCAACTTGCTTGAACGCTGCTTCCAGTTCGGAGCTCTGAATCCCTGGAAAGAGATCCTCCAACGACCAGCGAGAGAGCTTATAGGGCATAGAATGTCTCCACGAAAGAAGGTTTGCGCGCAGGGATTATACATTAAATCGGATATACAGCACATCTCCATCTTGGACGATATACTCCTTCCCCTCCAGCCGCACCTTCCCTTTCTGCTTCGCTTCGTGCATAGATCCCAGGCGGATCAGGTCCTCATAGGCGATCACCTCGGCCCGGATGAACCCCTTTTGCAGATCGGTATGAATCGCTCCCGCCGCTTCTAGGGCAGTAGCGCCGCGACGGATCGGCCAGGCCCGCACCTCGTTTTCGACAGTCGTCAGGAAAGAGATCATGTCCAGCATATCATACGCCAAACGCCCAATTTGGGTGAACATCGGCTTCTCAATCCCAAATTCCCGCAAGAAGAGCGCCATTTCCCCCGGCGGCAACTGAGCGATTTCCATCTCCAGTTTTCCTTGAACCGCCACGCTGGGATAGCCCATCGAAAGCGAGGGGGGAGCCTTCCCCTCGCCTACGTTGAAGATGATCAAGATCGGCTTGCGCGTCAGCAGCCCAAAACTAGAAAGTTCTCTCTGCTGCTCGGCAGTGAACTGCAAATGACGCAAGGGCTTGCCTTCCGAAAGGGTTCGATGCAGCCGCTCAAAGAACTCTGTCTGCCGAGCGTTGAGCGCCTTGTCGGTTGCCCCTTTCTTGCGTTCCTCGGCCAATCGTTCCAGTTTGCGCTCCACCATGATCAGGTCGTTGAGCAAAAACTCGCCTTCTACGACCTCAATATCTCGCGTCGGGTCCACATGGCCTAGGGGATGGGGTACGTTTTCGTCTTCAAAGCAACGCACTACTAGCAGAAAGCCATCCATCTGGGAGAGCTGATTCAGGAGGGTGCCGGAGAAGCCGGTTTTAGCGGCGCCGGCCTCCAGGCCGGCAATGTCCACATAGGTGATCTTGGCATAGGTCGCCTTGCGCGCTTTGAACATCGCTGCGAGCGCGTCCACGCGCGGGTCGTGGACGTCTACCACGGCCTGATGAAGCTCCACACGACCCACTGAGGCGGTGAGCGGCGCCCGACCGTGAGTCAGAGCATTGAACAGGGTGGTTTTCCCGGATTGAGGAAGTCCGATGATCCCAAGTTTCATAGCATTCTCTCTTGCGCTTGCCCGTTCCACCTTGACCACTGTCAAGAGAATTGTTATACTCTAGGCCGCCTGAAAAAGACGACATGCCGAAGTGGCGGAACAGGCAGACGCGCACGACTCAAAATCGTGTACCCGGAAGGGTGTGAGGGTTCAACTCCCTCCTTCGGCACCTGGATTATACACGAAACGCCCCTTCCCTCGCAGGAGGGCATTTTTTGTTAAGGTACACTTAGTCTGCTCTCCTTGTGCGCCAAGTTTACCTAGCGTTTTTCCGCAACTCCAATCGCCCATACGATCAACAGTTCGATTGAACCACAGCACGACGCGCGCGTTTGCCGTTCTATGTGTATAATTGAATCAAAACACTCTGCAATAGGTGTGATACCGTTCTACATCCGGCCATTCAAGCTGTTCCTTAGCAACACAGGAGAACGGTTAAGTGCCAGTCTGGGCTTATCCTGAGCCGCCTAGTCGGTGTGTAGGGCGAGAAAAAGCAGCCATCGCTGCCGTCGTTTTAGAGGCATTGTCCCGAGGGAAGACTTTGGGCGTCCCTCCCGCACCCAATGCGGGAGAAAGGAGAAGAAGCCATGAAACTTTACTTGCTCTTCCTGCTGATGGATCTGTTCATCTTGCTTGCCTATCCGATCGTATACCTTCTCTCGAAGTTCCACAGAAACCCAACTCCCAAACAGCTGAACGGAAAGCCCTAAGCCTCTACGAGGAGCCCCCCATGCCCGACCTGAACAGTATCCTGGCCGTTATTCTGGGAGGTGGTCGCGGCGCTCGCCTATGGCCACTCACCCAACTGCGCTCCAAACCCGCCGTTCCCATCGCAGGCAAATACCGTCTGATCGACATTCCCATCAGCAACTGCATCAATTCGGGCATCTATCGCATTGCCGTGTTGACCCAGTTCAACTCGGTTTCTCTGCATCGCCACATCACCCAGACCTATTACTTTGATAATTTCCATACCGGCTGGGTGCAAATCTTGGCGGCAGAGCAAACCCTGTCGTCGGAGGACTGGTATCAGGGAACAGCCGATGCCGTGCGCAAACAACTCTTCGAGATCCGCGCTTCGGGCGCCAAGGACATCCTGATCCTGGCCGGCGATCACCTCTACCGCATGGACTACGCAGCCCTGGTGCAATTCCACTGGGACAAGCGAGCCGACATCACTGTAGCCGTCCAACCAGTTTCTCGACGCGATGCCCATCGTTTTGGCATCCTGAAACGAGACGAGGATTGTCGTATCATCGACTTCAAAGAGAAGCCCAAAGGCCGCGCTGAGCTGGCCGATTTGGTCAGTCGCGATGAAAAAGAGCGCCCTTTCTTGGCCTCCATGGGCATCTACGTCTTCAAATATGAAGCACTGTATCATTTTCTCACCGCCTACCCAGATTTTGACGATTTCGGCTCCCATGTCATCCCGGCAGCCATTAAGACCCACGCTGTGTATGGCTATGACTTCGATGGATATTGGCAGGATATTGGGACGATCCGCTCTTTCTACGACACCAACCTAGAACTCACCCAGCCCAATTCCCCCTTCAACTTCTATGATCCACAACGGCCGATCTACACCAATGCTCGCGTCCTTCCCGGCTCAATTGTCGAAGACAGTTTGCTGAAAAACGTGTTGCTCGCCGAAGGATGTCGCATCCAGAGTGCCGAGATCGTGAATTCGGTGGTGGGGGTGCGTTCCCAGATTCAAGCCGGCACGCGGATCCGTAATAGCGTAATCATGGGCGCCGATTACTACGACCGCCCTGATCGTCGCGGTGAAGTCCCGCTCGGGATCGGTCCGAAGTGCGACATCGAAGGCGCTATCTTGGACAAAAACGTGCGCCTCGGCAAGGGCGTGATCGTCCGCCCCTTCCCCGAAGGGACAAACATCCCCGAGGGGATGGATGCCTCTGCGCTCTGGGTTGTGCGAGATGGGATCGTCGTCATCCCCAAAGATACCTACATTCCCGCCGGCACCGTCATCGCACCCGAAAGCGTAAACGCCCAAAGCATGGCTTAGGCCGAGCTGAGCATGCCGGCCGGCATTTGCCCCACCGTCCTGGATCATAACCCCCCGCCTCAAACGGGGGGTTGTCTTTTTTCTACTCGTTCAGCAAGCCCACATCGCGGTTGAATGCTGTGATCAGCTCGTCAATTTCTTCCGCTTGGCGTTGCACAGCCGTCCAATAATCCGGGTCATACCACTGGGCCAGGATCTCTTCGTAGGTCTTTCCCTGTTGCTCAACCCAGGTGAAGTACTTGAGATTGTGAATTCGGCGGCGGTCGGTGTACCGCAGCTCAAGCATGTTATCGGTGGATTGCTGCAGGATCCAGCGAGCATAGTCCACTGCTGCTGTCCGTTCATCATATTCACCCATCTCTTGGCGCATCTCTTGCAGGCGGCTTTGATATAGCTCCATCGAGTCGGTCAAGACGGTCAAGATAATGTCATGCTCCCCCAGCTCATAATACTTGGCCATCTTGATGGCAGTCAAGACGTTCGAAATACCAGAAAAGCCCAGCAGGTCCAATTGCTGCACCAACTCTTCTGGGACGCCGCGCTTCACCAAGTACGTCCGGCCGGCCCTCTCATTGAACAGTCGTGCCACGTTGACCACTGCGTTGTCATCAATGGCCACAACCAAGTCGGTGTTCTTCACGTTATGGATCCAAGGCACGTGCTTGTCGCCAATCCCTTCGATGCGATGTGCCCCGAAGCCATTCTCGAGCAACGTAGGACATTGCAGGGCTTCGCTGGCAGCGATCTTGCTATCGGGGAAGAGGATCTTCATGCAGTCGCCACTGGCAATGGTGCCGGCCGAACCGGTAGCCGAGACCATACCGCGATAGCGATCGCGCGGTCCCATGACCGTTTGCAAAACCTCTTCCATGGCATGACCTGTCACCTCGAAGTGCCATAGGTAGTTGCCGAATTCTTCAAATTGATTGAAAATCATCAAATCTTCGCCCGAAGCGCGCAGCTCTTTGCATTTATCGAAAATCTCCTTGACGTTCGACTCCGATCCCGGGGTTTTGATCACCTCTCCGGCGATCTTGGAGAGCCACTCAAAGCGCTCGCGCGACATCCCTTCGGGCAAGATGGCGATTGACTCGCATGCTAACAGCGCCGAGTCGTAGGCTCCTCCGCGGCAGTAGTTCCCGGTCGAGGGCCAAACCGCCTTCTGCGTGGTCGGATCAAATTGCCCGGTGACCAGGCGCGGCACCAGACAACCGAACGCTGCACCGACCTTGTGCGCACCTGTGGGAAACCACTTCCCGACCAGGGCGATAATCCGAGCGGGGACGCCGGTGAGCGAAGACGGAAACTCGAGATAATTGACTCCGCCAAAGGTCCCGCCGGAAGCGACGGGTTGGTTGTGCCAGGTAATCCGGAACAGATTACGCGGGTGAACATCCCAAAGGCCAATACTCGTGAGTTCTTCTACAATCCGAGTCGGGATCTTGCTGGGATCTTTCATTTGAGCATAGGTAGGGATGATAATATTACGTTCCCGAGCGCGTTGCACCGCCCGAGCGCGACGCTCCGGAAATACGGTGAGATCGATTCTGCTCATAGCACACTCCTGACAAGTTGTCTGACAACCCGATTATATCGCGCCTTGCCGGTTTGCGGAAAAGTGGCAATCGTCACCGATTTTCCTGTCGGACGACCATTTATTCCTGCGGCACAAATCCCACCTGATTAGGACGCACCAGCAACATCGGCGTCGGCACCGCCGGCATTTGGGGCAGTTGTGGAGAAGTGATCTCTGCCGAGTAGATGGAAAGCCACGGGGAATGCAAGACTTGTAAAGTAGTCGCTAAATCGCTCTGAGCCGCTGTACGATAATACCCATTGATCACAAACGGTCCCATCACCACCATCACATGCCGATTGACCCGGTTATCTTCACGTTCATCGTAATCGAGGGGTTCCTGGTTCGGAGGAGCCGGATGGAAACCAATCACGAGGGAGAGGGGCAGCAGGAGTTCGCGATAAGCGGCGGTTTTGGCACCTCCGCCACTAATTTGTAGCCAGTTTACGTTGTACAGGCGCAGATATTCCGGAGCACTATCGGTCCGCAACCACGTGTTGACGCGGATCGCCTTGGGAATCACCACTTCACCCCGCACCAACCCCGACGGAGTGTATGCCATCACGATGCTCACCCGTTCCTCTGGACCCACTTTATACATTGGCACGCTCTCCTGAGCTCTTGGCTCAGATTATATCAGTTTCTTTCTTGCAGAGCCGACTCGGCATATGGCAGGATGATTTCGACCCATAACGAATACATCTTCTCTGAAGGATGTAGGCCGTCTAGGACCAACAGAGAAAGGTCATGCTCGGCTTGTCGAGAGATGGCCGTTACATCGACATACCACGCCCCGACCAGCAGCGCTTCTTCACGGTTAATGGAATTGAAAGCGTCGATCTCGCGAGCAATACGCGCCCGATCCAAACCGCCTGCAGCCGGCGTGACACCCCAATCGGGGATCGACACCACGATTACCCGCCCGGCATCGCTCCCAGCATATTCCAACACTTCGCCCAACGCCCGAGCAAAGTGCTTGCGATACTGTTCCGGATCATACCCTCGAAACTGATCGTTGGCCCCGATCAACAGCGAGATCAAGTCATACGGCGGCTGCAACGCCTGTTCTCGCATGCCGCGCAGTAACTCCTGAACCGTCCAGCCGGACTGGGCTACGATGGTTACTTCCATCTCATAGCCACGAGAGCGCAAGCGCTCGGCCAACTGATTGGGCCAGCGCTGTGCTTCCTCTACGCCGGCCCCGATGGTGTATGAATCCCCTAGGGCCAGATAGCGAACCGGCATAAGCCCCTCATTCAGCATACGATCTGCTTCTGTTGGGAGGCAGGCCGCCGTTCCCAACAAGAGAAGTCCGATCACGCCCCATGCCACTGCGTCCTTCACGCTGCACCCTGCCCCCAACGCTCCACACGGGTATGGTGGCTCATGGTGCGCTTGGCTGTTTGGCCTTCTTGACCATTTCCTCAAGCATAGCAGTGGTCACCGACTTCGGCCGCTCAATCGGTTGACCCAGGGCGCGCGCCCATACGTAATTGGCCGTCACCCCCAAAGCACGCCCCACGCCGAACAGGACAGTGTAGAAATCGAACTGGCGTACCCCATAGTGGTATTGCAACGCGCCGGAGATGGCGTCCACATTGGGCGCCGGGTTTTTGGCCTTCCCCTGCTCTTTGAGCACCGTGGGCGCCACTTGGAAGACCAGGTCTGCCAGACGAACCAGGTCATCATCCGGGAAATGGGCCTTGGCGAATTCCATCTGAGCGGTGAAGCGTGGATCGGGCACGCGTAGCACCGCATGGCCATAGCCCGGGATCACCTTGCCGCTGTTGAGCGTATCCCAAGCAAATTGATACAGTTGCTCTCGGGTGGGTACGCCGCCAAACTTCTGGTAGACCTCCAGCAGCCAAGCCAAGCATTCTTGATTGGCTAAACCGTGCAAGGGGCCGGCCAGGCCGCTCAGGCCGGCGGCAAACGCCAGGTAAATATCCGACAACGTCGATCCAACCAAGTGAGTGGCATGAGCCGACACATTCCCCGACTCGTGATCGCTGTGCAAGATAAAGTACAACCGCGAAAGTTCGGCGTATCCTTTCTGATCTTCGGCCTTGATCATCCGAGCAAAATTCGCCCCATAATCCAATTCAGGATCGTAGTGAGGCCGTTCTGTTTCGCCGAAATATTTCATTCGGTAGATAAAGGCAGCGATGACCGGCAAGCGAGCTGTTAGATTGAGACTGTCCTCCAGGGCCGGCTCCCAATAAGCGTCTTTTTTCATCCCTTCATGATACTTCTTCGTGAAGATCGAATCGCGCGCCATAGCCACCACAGCCTGGGCGAATAGGATCATCGGGTGCGTGTCGCTCGGCATCTCTTGCAAGATGCAATGCACATACTCGGGCATCTCTGCTCGGCGCGCCCACTCGGTTTCCACGGCCAGCGCCTGATCCAAGGTTGGCACCTCGCCAACCATCAACAGATAATATAAGCCGCCCACCAGCGGGATTTCATCGCCCGAACGGCGAGGGAGGAGACGTAACACCTCAGGAATGGAAAGACCACGAAAACGAATCCCTTCTGCCGGATCCACGTAGGAAATATCGGTCAGCAGGGCTTTAATATCGCGCATTCCGCCGACAATTTGTCCCACCGTCACCTGGTCTACCACCACATCCGCATATTCCTTGCTCAGAGCGCGGAATCGCTCCCGCCAGGCCGGGAGTTGCTGAGCAATCTTATCGCGCAGAGTCATCATTCCACTCCTTTACAACGTCAAATTTGTATGAGGGGAAACAAAGCGGTAGGCTCACCGCACAGGCGAGCAATCTCCCCTTTCTTTAGAAACGCTCGGCGTCAGGCAACAACCGCTTACAGGCTCATCAACCGCTTGAGCGCCTCGTGGGTTTCACGCACCGAAGCCGCCGATCGTTGTAGAGCTGCTCGCTCTTCGTCATCCAACTGATATTCGATGATCTTCTCCACGCCGCCAGCGCCCAGCACGACCGGCACACCGAAATACATATCCTCCAACCCATATTCGCCCTGGAGATAGGCTGAGCACGGGACCACCAGCTTCTTATCCTTGAGAATAGCCTCAGCCATTTGTGCCACAGCTGCGCCGGGGGCATAGTAGGCGGAACCAGTTTTGAGCAGATTGACAATCTCGCCGCCGCCTTTGCGGGTGCGCTCGACGATGGCGGCCAAGCGGTCGGGAGGCAAATACTCTTTGAGCGGGACTCCAGCAATGTTGGAGTGACGAGTCAACGGCACCATTTCATCCCCATGCCCTCCCAACACATAGCACTGGATGTTCTCCACGCTGAGGCCGGTCTCCATGGCGACAAAGGCCCGCATGCGCGCCGAGTCCAAGATACCGGCTTGTCCCACCACGCGCTCGCGCGGCAAGCTGGTCCTTTTCAGCGTGAGGTAGGACATCGTATCGAGCGGATTGGTCAGGACGATATAAAAAGCGTTCGGCGAGTGCTTCAGTGTCTCCACCGCTGCATTCCCGACGATTCCAGCATTCGTCGTGAGCAAATCGTCGCGGCTCATGCCGGGTTTGCGGGCTACGCCGGCAGTAATGATAACGATGTCCGAGTCTTTGGTATCGGCATAGTCGTTCGTGCCGAAAATATGGGTGTCCTTTCCGAGGATCGGCATAGCCTGCAATAGATCCAAACCTTTCCCTTGGGGCAGACCTTCAACCACATCTACTAGGACGATGTCCGCCAACTCACGCTCTGCCAACCAATGAGCCGTTGCGGCGCCCGTCATTCCTGCGCCGATGATCGAGATCTTTTTCATCCTTCCTCCAACCGTTGGAAACTCTGCCAAATTGTATGCCGAAGGGAGTGCTCTTGCAACGTTGTTTTTGTCATGTTTCTGAGAGACAAACGTGTGATACCATCTTTGTACTCTTTACGTGCTGGTTCAAGTGGTCATCAAACTGCTAGATACCGCTCTAAAACCCAAAAAAGGGCAAACGTAGTGGTGCAAGATGCAGCGATAAAAAAGAGGAATTCTCCTTTGCTTCAGGAAAATTCCTCTCCACGATAAGACGCTCAGTTGGACTGGGTCTGAAGGAAACGAGTGGCCTGAATGGCCGCAGCAGCGCCCATGCCGGCCGAGGTGACCACCTGCCGGAAATGGGGATCGGCCACCTCGCCTGCGGCGAACACGCCCGGCACACTGGTCTGCATCAGATGATCGACCACGATGTAGCCGCGCTCATCCATCTGCAATTGTCCCTGGAAAAGCTGTGAATTCGGCGTGTGACCGATGAAAATGAAGACGCCGTCGGTCTCAAAGATGGTCTCCTCGCCCGTTTCAACATTTTTCAGACGGACTGCTTCCACCTTC
Organism: uncultured Anaerolineae bacterium; assembly: GCA_937120535.1. Taxonomy (GTDB): domain Bacteria; phylum Chloroflexota; class Anaerolineae; order Anaerolineales; family Villigracilaceae; genus Denitrolinea. Next base: position 6,313 of record CAKZJX010000011.1, on the reverse strand, counting down.
TCCTGGCCCATGATCTCGGTCACCACCGTGTTCCAGATGAACTGGATCTTGGGATTCTCCCTGGCCCGCTTTTGCAAAATCGCGCCGGCCCGCAACTGATTACGGCGATGCACGATCGTCACCGAAGTGGCATAGCGCGTCAGGAACAGGCCTTCCTCCAGGGCGCTATCTCCGCCGCCGACCACCACCACGCGCTTGTCCTTGAAGAACGCTCCATCACAGGTCGCACAATACGATACCCCACGACCCAGGAAGGCATCCTCCCCAGGCACGTTCAGGTGAACCGGACTGGCCCCCGTTGTGATGATCAAGGTATCGGCCAGATACTCGCCCATCTCGGTCGTAACTTTGAACGGTCGCTGCGAGAGATCCACGGCCGTGGCGGTATCAAACTCCATCCGCGCTCCAAAGTGCTCGGCTTGCTTCTGGAACAGCTCGCCCAACTCCGCTCCACCAACCCCCTTTGGGAAACCAGGATAATTCTCGATGATATACGTCAGCGCCGCCTGCCCTCCCAATTGGGTACCCATTAAGACCAACGGAGCCAGTTCCGCTCGTGCGGCATACAACGCCGCCGAAAGACCCGCCGGCCCGGAACCTAAGATCAAAACCTTCACATGATTACCGTTGCTTCCATTGATCATCTTCATCACACCTTGCTTTCCATGGAATTCTATAACCATCTTGCCATGCTGACAGACGCCCTGTCATCCTCGTGTATTACCCCTACTTGCTCGTCCTGCCAGCCGAACCTCCTCAGAACGCCGTATTGAGCCGGCCATGCTCGCCGGATCGTACACCACCACCCGATTGCGTCGGGTTTTCGCCCGATACAACGCACGATCGACGGCGATCAGCAACTCGCTAGCTGTCTGAGCATGCGCCGGGAAAGACGCCACACCCAACGACAAACTCAAACGAACGGCAGCGTCCCCAAACGTAAACGTCATCTCCCCAAACGTCATGCGCCACTCCTCAGCGCGCATTCGGGCCGCCTCTGTCGTCGCCTCGGGCATGACCACTAACAACTCGTCCCCCCCAAAGCGACAAGCAATATCGCTCAAGCGTGACGTATCAAGCAACATCGCCCCCAACGTTTGCAAGATCACATCGCCGGCCTGATGACCAAACGTATCGTTGACGGACTTAAAACGATCGACATCCATCATCACCACGCTCAGCGGCTGAGCTATCCGTCCCAGGCGGGCAATCTCGCGCTCCAGCGTTTCCTCCATATAGCGACGATTAAACAAACGCGTTAGACTATCTCGTATCGCCTCCTCGCGCAACTGTTCGTGCAATTGCTCGATCTCCTGCAACTTGGCATGCAAACGCTCATTCAACACCAGCAACTGCTCTTCCGCCTCCTTGCTTTTGGTGATGTCTTGCTGAATAACAATAATGTGGCTAACATCCCCATCGTCTAGAACCGGCGCCATCACTTCCAAAGCCCAATACACCTCGCCGTTCTTCTTCTGCTTCACCATCTCCCCTTCCCAAACGGTGCCACCTTTCACTGTTTCCCAAATCGTTTTGTAGTCGGGATCCTCCGAAGAAACCTGCAACGTCCACAAACTACGATTGCGCAGATCATCCGACGTATAACCGGTTAACTGAGTAAAGCGGGGATTGACGTACTCAACCATTCCTTCCGGATCAGCAATCAAAATGGCCACCGGGCTCTGTTCCACAATGCGGAAAAACAAGCGCAGTCGTTCTTCCATCCGCTTCTGGGAAGTGATATTTCGCCAGGTGATGAGATGACCCACCATTTCCCCGCGTCGATCGCGCAACTCCATCACTCGCAAATCAACATACCAGAACGGCGCCCGCCCCAACCGCACCTCAAATCGGCCTTGCCGATGACGATACTCTTCTACCAAATGAGCGTGTTTTGAGAACACCTCGTGGAGAGTCTTTCCATACACCATCTCCACCCCCACATCAGCCAGCTGCATCGCTCGCGAGTTAAGATCCACAATACGCTCTTGGGTATCCACCACAACAATAGCATCATCCATATTTTCCACCAACATATCGCGGGCAATCGGAACCAGCTCCATCATCCGATACCCAAAAAACCCATAGGCAAACAGGATACCCGTGATCACAAACCCCATAGGCGTCCAATCCAAGTCGGGCAGTGGATTCCAGCCCATCAATTCTACAGCGTTCAACAGCCAGGGAAACAAAACCCCGATCAACAGAATGCGCGTCTGCCCACGATAGAACGGCGCCAAACGAAAATAGTTCCAGGCCAGTTGGAACGATCCGATAGCCAACAATGCATACGAATACACAAGAAAGACATAAAACCATGGTCCCCCACGCAAAAGAGAAAACCTTCCATCTACCAGCTCACCCCCAAAGAACAAACCGTGGAGCGAGTCGGTCACCAACAAAGCCAACGTTAACGAAGGAATAACCGAAAGTAGCAAGTAAGCCCAAGGCGTCAACCAATGACTCCGCCCCAAGAACTGCTGCACCATCACCAGAAACGCAATCGGCATGACGATCATGCCGAGATGCATCGTATACAACCAAAACGTCCGCCAGGCGATCTCCTCGGTCAACCAGAAAAACCCATACGCCAATGCCCAGATCGCCATGGCCAACATCATACTCGTCAAAGAAAGCGCTCCAGGAGCCGAGCGCCGTCGCCAAGCCAACCAGGCCACCAACAGCGCGCAGCTCCCCGCTACCATCAGCCATATCGCATATCCGACGTTCATGCCACAACCCGATCCGTAATCTCCAGCGCTCGGTCTAAGATATCTACCCCTTCCTGTAACTGCGCCTCATCAATGATCAATGGTGGAATGATCAAGACCGTATGCCAATGGGTATATAAGAACAGTCCCTGATCCAAACAATACTGCCGAAAGGCGATCATCGCCGGACTAGTGCCATTCCACGGTGCCATTGGTTCTTTCGTAGCTCGATCTCTAACCAACTCAATGATCCCGAACAGCCCGATCGAACGCACCTCGCCCACCGAAGGATGCCTCTCCGCCAGATCAGACAACATGCGCTTCAACACCGGCCCCATAGCCGCCGTATGTTCGACAATACGATCCTCCTTCATCGCTTGAATATTCGCCACGGCAGCAGCCAGCGAGATCGGATGAGAAGTATACGTCAGTCCACTTTCAAAGACCCGCTCATTAAACGCAGCAGCGATCTCCGGCTTCATCGCCACGGCTCCCAGTGGCGCATAAGCCGAGGTCAACCCCTTGGCCATTGTGATGATGTCCGGAATCACATCCCAATGTTCCACTGCGAACCATTTGCCGGTACGCCCAAAGCCGCTCATCACCTCATCGGCGATCAAGACTATCCCATACTTATCGCATAGAGCGCGCACCCCCTGCATATACCCCTCAGGCGGAATAATCACACCGTTAGTGCCGGTGACCGGCTCGATCAGGATCGCCGCAATCGTCTCTGGCCCCTCGTATTGGATGATCTCTTCCAGATGATTTAAATAATCCTGAGCAAATTCTGCTTCGGGAATATCGGGGTTAGTGCGATGGAAGGTTGAACGATAACGATACGGATCGAGAAAGTGCACTACCCCAGGCATCACGCCCGGCTCCCACATGTGCCGCCGTGGATCGCCGGTTGCCGCCATCGCCCCCATCGTCGCGCCGTGATACGAGCGATAGCGCGTCAAAATCTTGAACCGTCCGGTATACCCGCGCGCTAGCTTGATAGCATTCTCATTGGCGTCGGCGCCGCCCAAGGTAAACAACACTTTGCTCAACCGCCCACCCGGCGTAACCTCGGCAACCATCTTGCTCGCCAGAGCGCGAATCCGAGTGGTCATCCCCGGTGCAGCATAAGTCAACTCGGCCGCCTGCTCCTGGATGGCGCGGATCACCCGCTCATCGCCATGACCGATATTGACGCACATGGTCATCGAATTGAAATCCAAATAGCGTTTGCCATGAATATCCCAGAAATACACCCCCTTCGCGCGCTTCACTGCAATTGGGTTGACCTTTGCTTGAGCCGACCATGTCCAGAACACATGCTCGCGCGAGAGCGGTAGAATGGCTTCATCGAGAAGATCGAACATAGCATCAACCTGAACAGAATTTTTTGAAATACTAACACACTTTCATAAGTTTCGACAAACTTGATTGCCTACCCAGACGATTTGAGCGCCTCCTTCCCGAACCCGAAACCGGATCACGCCTCCCCAGGCCGAATCCTATCGAGGAGCGCTTGGCCTCCTATCCCGGCAAGAAGCACGGCATATCCCACCCACTCCGGCGAGAACTGCCCTCGATAGGCCATCACTGCTAGGGTAATGATCAACATCCCGCCGGCCAAGATCGCCAAGCGCAGCAGATGCCGGCGCCGCAACGCTCCAGGAGTAGAGATTGGCGGCGTAGCCATGCGCAACCGATGTTCGAAATCGGCTCCATCCCAGGCAATCAAAGCGCCGACTGCCCCAACCATCATCCAGCCGGCCGGCAACCCGATCCACACCCCATAGCTGGCCGCTGAAAAAGCGATCAAAAACCCCACCGCCCCAAACCAAGCCAAACGTCCCAAGTAAGCCAACACCCACAACACTCCCAGCAACACCCATCGCCTCTGCCAAACGGTCAGCCCGCCCAATTCATACCCCCAAGCCAAGCTGCCGAAACCGACGATCAACGAGGTCAACACCACCAACCGCATCATCCATTACCCAGTGCGCCGCCCATCCTCACCCTCCCGCATTCTGCCTCCTCTTCTGCCACCCTTCCCTCACCCGGCGATAGGTTTCCTCCACTGTCTCCGGCAACGTACGCGTACCCCCGATCACCGACATAAAATTCGCATCGCCTATCCAGCGGGGCACCACATGCATGTGAACGTGATCGGGCACACCTGCCCCGGCCGCCTTGCCGATATTTGCGCCGATGTTGAAAGCATGCGGGCGATACACCTCGCGCAGAACGGTTATGGCCTGCGCAGTTAATTCCATGATTTCCGCCCGCGTCTCCGCATCTAGGAACTCCAAAGACGCTTGATGCTCCAGGGGTGCGATCATCAAATGACCATTGGTATAGGGATACAAATTGACGATGACAAAGGCGCGCTGTCCGCGATGAACGATCAAGTTCTGATGATCGTCCACCTCTTTGCGCAAGGCATTGCAAAAAATACAACCTTCTTCTTGATGGCCTTCAATGTAGGCCCTACGCCAGGGTGTTGTGAGTCGCTTCATAGCAATCGAGTCGAGTTGGGTTGATTGACTTTCGTTATATAACGTGAATTCGGGTTAGGCGACGAGCGCAGGCAGAGCGCTGAGCCCGAGGGACGGTTTCTTGGGTTGGCGGCAATAAGCAATCAGCCCACAGATCAGGTTGACTAAGAAGTTGATTGGGCTTAGGAGGCGTGAATGCTCAATTTGAGAAATGTTCTTAAGTTGGTCAATGATGGTCTCAATAATGGCGCGTTTGCGAAGCAGTAATTTGTCCATCAAGGGCCTGAGGGGTTTTTCATGTTGGAGCGAACGCCGGTCGCCAATTCAACATTGAAGGTGCGCAGCAATTCGTCTCGCAATGTTTGGGAGATGTAGCCTTTATCGCCAAATAGTTTCCCGAAGAGCTTCCGAACCATCTTGGGAACGGGTTTGCGATCATCAACATTGCCAGGGGTACGCATCAGATTGAGCAATTCGCCGCGGTCATTGAAAATCAGGTGTAACTTGAAGCCAAAGAACCAGCCGGTGGAGGTTTTACCACGTTGAGCCAACCCCGCAAACTCCTTGTGTGAGTGAATTCTTGGGTGTTTACACACGGTCAAGGCGGTCGAATCAACGAAATGCCAGTACACGTTCCCAAACAAGGAAGTACGTAGATAGACGCACAAGAAGAGCAACACGGAAGGAATAAACCCCACAAAACGGTTGTAACTGACCAGTCCCGGAAATTCTTTTCGCAAACGCACCAGGACATATTCCGTGTAGTACGCTTTGAAGGTGCGATAATGCGACTGGTGAAAATGGATGAGTATGGTCATGATTTCGCTGACGCTCAAACTTCGCCCTCGTTGTCTCTGTAGTTCGCCTGCCGAAAGCATTTGCTTTCGCCAAACGGGTACAAAGGACTGGCAAAAATCATTCGACATCGCAAAATAATTCGGTTAGACTATCCATGATGGGCTCCTTGGAATGCTTGTTTTCGCAAATCCAAGTTTATCCCATCGAGCCCCCTATCCCGAACTCACGTTATATTATAACTCGAGTTTAGACAAACGCTATCGTCCTGACGGTTCGTCAGGGTAAGAACTTGCACCTTACCAATCGCATTTTCAG